>DASXXT010000072.1:0-3353 GCA_036502965.1 Roseiarcus sp.
GACGAATTTGTCGCGCTCGCCGTAAAGCGCGTCGAGCAGGACCAGCCCGCGCACCCGACCCGAATCCCCGCCGACTGTGAGCGAGTAGGCGGCAGGCAGATAGCCGCCGCTATAGGCGACGATGATCACCGGCATCCGCCGAAACGCGCCGAGCGCGTTGGGATAGAGGTCGCCAAGCTTCGACTGCGCCTCGCCGAGGAAAGCGGCAAAGCCGCCCGCCGACCAGAACCGTCCGGCGCTTGAATCCTGCGCGTCCACGGCGAGCTGCGGCGCCACCAGGACGGCGTTGAGCCCTGAGTCGGCGAGCTGGCGCACGATCTGCTGGCGGGCGATGACGTCGCGCGACAGCGTGGCATTGTTGCCGTGGAAGAACACGATGATCACGCCGGGCTTGCCCGGATCGAACGACTGCGACGCGGCGAGCAGCACGCTACGGTCGCTGTAGGTCTGGTCCTCCCAGTGGATTCCTCCACGTGGGCTCGAATGGCCAAGCCGGCCGTTTTCGTCGACGTCGAGGAAGGGCCGTGTCTTGCCCGTCTCCTGATAATTCGGGATGCGGCCATGATACGGGAAGGCGGAGTTCTCGAACGCGGCGAGCGAAACGGTGGCGCCGTCGACCGAGGTGGGGCCAGCCTTTGAAGGCTGGCCGGGCTGAACCGAAGGACCCGCGCAACCGGCCATGAGGAGAACCGCTCCCAGCGCCAGGCTCGTCGATGGCGTCCGCCCCAGAATTCGACCCCGCATGGCCTGATCCTTAACAATCCGTCGGCGGCGCCAAAAGACCTTTTCAAAGCCCGCTTACAAAATCGTGAACAATGCCGCCGCTTGGAGACGCGGAGCTAGACTTAGGCGCCATATTTGCCGCTCTCTCTCGTTGCGCCGACTGAGTCCCGGTTTCATCAGATCAGAGATCAATTCACGTGAGACCTTGGCTGTTCAGCCTTCTGACGCTTTTCGCTCTCGCCTGGGGCTCGCCCGCGCCCGCGCAGGACAAGGGGACGCTCGACCCGAAACTACTGCCCCCGCTCGACAATCCCGCCGACCCGAGGCTGCCGGCCAAGGAAGTGTTCGGGCGAGCCCTGACGCCCGTCGAAGCTCAGGCGCGCTCGATCGGCTTCTATTCGCGTGGCTGTCTTGCTGGAGCGAAGGCGCTCCCGGTCGACGGTCAGTCCTGGCAGGTCGTGCGCCTGTCGCGCAATCGCATGTGGGGGAATCCGGCGATGATCGCCTTCCTCGAGCGCTTCTCGCGTAAGGCGAAGGCTGAAGGCGTCTGGAACGGCATTCTGGTCGGCGACATTTCCCAGCCGCGCGGCGGCCCGATGCTGACCGGCCACGCGTCCCATCAGGTCGGCCTCGACGCCGACGCCTGGCTCACCCCGATGCCGGACCGGAGGCTCTCCAAAGACGAACGCGAGACCATGTCGGCGGTCAATATGGTGACCGAGGACGGGCTCTCGGTCGACAGGGCGCATTGGACGCCCGCGCAGGCCGCAATCATCAAGGCCGCCGCTGAAGAGCCGGAAGTCGAGCGCATCTTCATCAACGCCGCAATCAAGAAGGCCCTGTGCGAGACCGCGAAGGGCCAGCGATGGATGAATAAGGTGCGCGCCTACTGGGGGCACAACTACCATTTCCATATCCGTATCAAATGCCCCGCGGGCGACCCCGGCTGTGAGCCGCAGGAGCCGGTACCGCCGGGCGATGGCTGCGACAAGTCGCTCGCGTGGTGGTTCACCGACGAGGCGCTGCATCCGCGCGCCGGGCCGCCCAAGCCGCCGCTGCCGATGGCGGCGCTGCCGCCCGAATGCCGAAAGGTCGTTCTGGAAAAATAGGTCAGACGCCGTCCGAGTCGACGTCGGACGGGTGTGTGTGGGGGCTGACCCGATCGGATATCGCCAGGACCAACGTCGAGACAACAAAGGTCAAATGAAGCCCAGCGAGCCAGTAGAGCTCGCGATCGGATTCATGGTCGATGTTCATGAAACCCTCGAGCAGCTTGATGGCGGAAATGGCGACGATGGAGGCCATCAGTTTGAGCTTCAGTTCGGTGAAGTCGATCTCGGCGATCCAATGCGGTCGCCCGTCGTCTCTCCGCATAACCACCGGAGCGACGAAATTGGTGTAGCCGGAGAGAAACACGATCACGACCAGCGACGCTGTTAGCGTGAGGTCGACTATGGCAAGCTCCGATAGAAGGACCTGTTCATCGTTGAGAGTCGGCAACTGCATCATGAGCTCGTAGAGGTGAAGGCCGCTCTTCACCAGGAGCGCGACCAGGCTAATGGCGAGCGCCAGATAGAGGGGCGCGAGAAGGAATCGGGCCGCGAACAGAATCCGTTCAAACGCATCCCTGAACATGGATTCCTCAAGGTCCCCGTCAAGCGACGACGCCCACATCGAACGCAACGCGGCGCACTCATTTAGGTTGAATGCCGGAAGTCGCGCAACCCGCAGGCCCTCATCGGGCCCACGGATGGCCACGAAGCAGCTGCCGCTCAGCCGCGCAGTACGCGTCCGGCGACCGCGTCGAGCTTTTTCACGAGGTCGGGATCGCGGTGGGAAGGGTGCGTGATGATGGCGTAATCAAGCGAGCGGTCTGATCCGATTGGACAGGCTTCATGCTCCGACGGAAATTCGCGCAGCGTGCGGGCTACGACCGCGCCCGCCCGCTCGGCGTTCTCGGCCATGACCTTGATCACCGCGGCGACGTCAACTGCTCCATGCTCCTCGTGCCAGCAGTCATAGTCGGTGACCATGGCGATCGTCGCGTAGGAAATCTCGGCTTCACGCGCCAGTTTCGCCTCGGTCGCGCCGGTCATGCCGATCACATCGGCGCCGCTTGCTTGATAGCCGAGCGATTCAGCCAGCGAGGAAAACTGCGGACCCTCCATGCAGACGTACGTGCCGCCGTCGCGGCTCGCGATCCCTTCAGCTTGCGCCGCCTCGATCAGGCGCCGTCGCAGCAGGGGGGCGATTGGACGCGCCATCGACACGTGCGCAACCAAGCCTGTGCCAAAAAAAGTCGATTGCCGCAAAAAGGTCCTGTCGACGAATTGATCGATCATCACGAAAATGCCTGGGTAGAACTCGCGGCGGAACGAGCCGCAGGCGGAGAGCGCAATGATGTCGGTGACGCCGACGCGCTTAAGCGCGTCGATGTTGGCGCGATAATTGATCGTTGAGGGAGAAAAACGATGGCCCCGGCCATGGCGCGCCAAGAACACCGCTTGCGTGTCGCCCACCCGCCCAAAACGCAACAAGTCGGAGGGATCGCCCCAGGGGGTCCCGACCCGCTCCTCGCGCATGTCTGTCAGGCCGGGAAGATCATAAACGCCCGAGCCTCCGATGACCCC
>DASXXT010000073.1:0-5043 GCA_036502965.1 Roseiarcus sp.
GGGAAAGTCACGCGGCGCGCTCTTCGCCAGGATTGGTATCCATCGGGCGGAGCCAGATCGGCGCGAAGGCCCTATCTTGGCGCATTTCGATTTTGCCTTCACGCGCGAGTTCGAGCGACGCCGCGAAAGTGGAGGCGCGCGCGCTCCGGCGCATGTGGGAAGCGGCGCACGCCTCCTGCACAAAATTGTCGAAAGCTGTCCAATCGGCTTGGGCGCCGACCAGGCGAGTCAATGCCTGGCGCGCCTCAGCGAGCGACCAGACATCACGCGTTTTGAAGCGCACCCGCGCCAGCGCATGGCGCTGAGTCTGCCGCGCATAGGCGGCCAACAAGTCGTAGAGGTTGGCGTGGTAGGAGATACGCCCCGACGTCTCGACGGCTTCCGCCTCCCCTCTGGTGAAGAAATCGCGCCCCAGACGAGGCCGGCCCATCAAATACTCGCCCGCTTTGCGAATCGCCGCAAGGGCGCGCAGCCGTTGCGCGAGACCCTCCGCCAGGGCAGGAGCGTCCAGTTCCGCCGGCTCCGAGGGAGCGGGAAGGAGCAGACGAGACTTGAGGAACGCGAGCCACGCCGCCATGACCAGATAGTCGGCTGCAAGCTCGAGGCGCAATTTGCGCGCGGCTTCGACGAAGCGCAGATATTGTTCGGCCAGCGCGAGGATGGAAATGCGCGCCAAGTCGACCCGCTGCCGTCGAGCAAGCTCCAGCAACAGGTCAAGCGGACCTTCGAAACCATCGAGGTCGACGGTGAACGCGGGCTCCCCCGTCGCTTGAGCGAGGTCGAAATCGACACGAAACCCATCCGCTGCCAACGAATCACCTCCTTCGCGCATGGTGGCGCGCCGGCAGGGGTCAGGCAAGGGCGCCACGGCCGATTCAGCAGGGGCGCCGCCCCACGCGAGTTAAAATATATGGTTTCCAATCAAGCGTATAGTCCTACGTATAGCGCTGGGTAATCAATCTCTTTTGACTTACGTAACGTAAGGATTAACTGAATTAATTTAGGTAAATACGACAACGTTGAATTGAATGATCGGGTTATTCTTGTATATCGGCAGGTCAGGAGTATCATTCGACTGTCCGTCAGCTGAGCCGCTGGCAGCGACGCCCAGCGGCCCCCGGTCCGCCGCAACCCCGGGAGCCGTCGGGCTGGCCGGCCAGAACGCGATCTGGAGCGCCTCCGCATGACGCGTTCGGCCGGCCTCCCTTTTCTGTTGGTTTCGCCCGGTCAGTATCGGCGCATCAGGCTCACCATTTTCCCTTGAACGCGGACGCGATCCGGCCCGAAGATCCGCGTTTCGTAGGCCGGATTGGCAGCCTCCAGCGCAATCGAGGCGCCCCGCTTGCGCAATCGCTTGAGCGTCGCTTCCTCCTCGTCGATCAGCGCGACGACGATATCGCCCGTGTCAGCCGTGTCCTGCTTGCGGATGATGACGGTGTCGTTCTCGAAAATGCCGGCGTCGATCATCGAATCGCCGCGCACCTCAAGAGCGAAGTGCTCGCCGCTCCCGAGGAATTCCGGCGGCATGGCCAAGGTTTGGAGCCGGGTCTGGATGGCCGAGATCGGGGTGCCGGCTGCGATCCGGCCCATCAGCGGCACCATCACCGCAGGGTGGTCGTCGGCGTCGCGCGTCGGCGCGAGAGGCCGCACGCGCCCCAGATTGCCAGGGATGACGCTTGGCGAGAACCTCTGCAACCTTGGAGTTGCGACTGTCGCCGATTCGGGCAGCCGCAAGACTTCAATGGCTCGCGCGCGATTGGCGAGGCGGCGAATGAAGCCGCGTTCCTCGAGCGCCATGATGAGCCGATGAATTCCGGATTTCGAGCGCAGATCCAACGCTTCTTTCATTTCGTCGAACGACGGGGGCACCCCCGCCTCCTGCAGGCGCTCGTGGATGAAACGCAACAGCTCGCTCTGCTTTTTTGTCAGCATCTCGGTCTCCAAATAACCGCCCCTATTCGCCGTCGAAGTACACTCGGGCGAATCACGATTTTGGCTAAAACAAATCGCGAACAAAGCCTAATCGTTCACGCCTTGTTCGGCAAGTGGAATTTGAGAAATCTCAACGACGCCGACCAGAAACAGACGCCGGGCCGCTATCGCTCGTCGATGGCAAAGGCCTCGGACGCCGCCTGAGGCGCCATGGCTCGCTGGCCTTTTGCCGATCCGAGCCGCCGTCAGCCTCTGGGTATAGCGTCGCGCTTAGGCGCTGTGATCAGGATCACAGCCGGATTGAAGACCTTAGTGTATTAGTGTTTGTTGGATTGCCGCTGTTGCGTATGATAATCCGACAGGTAGGTCCTGAGCTCGGGCAGCTTGCGACGCAGAAGAAACACGAGGCCCAGTCCTGTTCGCCGGGCAAAAGCCATACCCGACTTGGCCGCAGGCCCTGCCGCCGGCGGATGATCCCGGTCGCGATCCGCCTGCGAAGGAGCCGGTCGCCGCGACATCGACCAGCGTTGCGCCCAAGCCGCGCCGATCGCTCGTTCTTCCGATCGTGTTCGGGATCGGTTTTGGCGTCGCCGCCCTGACCCTGGTCGGATTTCTTGTATCGCTCACGCTCCGTCCAGCCCCGGCGCCGCCGAAAACGGCTGCCGCCTTGCCGGCGCTGGAGGCAGCGCCTCCTCCTTTGGCGGCGGCTGCTTCGAATTCCCCCGACCAAGCTATTGAGTCAGAGCAGCGCCTTTCACGCCTCGAACCGCCGCCGATCCAAATCGGCTTGCCTCCGCAGGACAGTCTCGAAGCCGCGCCGCCGCCCGATTCGAACACACTTGTGGAACCACCGACATCGCCCCGCGAAGCAGCTCCGCCAGTCGTTCTCGCGCCGCTGCCGCCTGCTCGGCCGCTCGAATTTGCGCCGCCCGGCAACCCCCCGACCAGCTACGACCAATCGACCGCAATCTACGACATCTCAGCGCACACCGTTTATCTGCCGGACGGCATGCGTCTTGAAGCCCATTCGGGCCTGGGCGACAGGATCGACGACCCCCGTTTCGTGGATGAGCGCGATCACGGCGCGACGCCCCCGGGCGTCTATCAACTCACGCTGCGCGAATCGCTCTTTCATGGGGTTCAGGCGCTGCGCCTGAACCCGATCGGCGCAGGGTTTACGTTCAATCGCGTTGGGCTGCTCGCGCATCCCTACATGCTGGGTCCGAACGGCGATTCCAACGGTTGCGTGTCCTTCAAGAACTACGACGTCTTCCTGCGCGCCTTCCAGAGCGGAGGGGTCAAGCGCCTCGCGGTCGTCGCAGAATGGGCCGGGCGGCCTCGCCAGTTTGGGACTTTCGCAAGCCTGGGCCAGGCGCCCAATCGGTGATTGGGCGGACGCCTAGACTAAGTTCCTGCGCCGCGCTGCGTGGACGTCAACGCCGCGATCCCTGCCGCCGCGAGGAGCAAGATCGCAAACGCGAGGCGTAAGCTCGAGACCGTCGCGATCGCGCCGAAGAGCGGCGGCCCGATAAGGAGCGACGCATAGGCCATCGTCGCGGACGTTGCGATGCCAAGCGAGGGCGAGCTCGCCGCAGCGGCACTCGCGCTGAAAGCCGCCGGCACCATGTTGGCGACGCCGAGGCCGACGAGCGCAAAGCCGACGACGGCGCTCGGCTCGGAGACCGGCCCGGTCGCAAGTCCGATGCCTGCGAACAGTAGCGCCGCGCCATAGAGAATGGTGCGCGTCCGGCCGATGGCGCGCACGACTCTGTCGCCGAGGAGGCGCCCTGCGACCATCATGAGGGCGTATCCAGAGAATCCGATGGCGGCCGCGCCGCGCGGCGCCCCGACCTCCGAACTCATGTAGAGAGCGCTCCAGTCGGTGACTGCGCCCTCCACCAACACCGCCAGGAACGCAATAAGACTCAGCGCCAGCAGCTTGCGTTCCGGCAGCGCAAAGATACGGGCCGCCGCGCGCGTGTCGCCCACGCCGATCATAACGTTCGCCGCGACCACGACGGCGAGCGCAATCCCCGCCTCAATCCCGAGTTGAAGCGCGGGGCCGGCGCCGCGGGCGATGAGGAGGCCGCCGAAGGCCGAGCCGATGAGGCCGCCTGCACTCCAGGCAGCGTGGAAGGAGGACATAATGGCTGTTCCCCAGCGCGCCTCGACGACGCTCGCGTGGGCGTTCATCGGTACGTCCATGAGGATGTTAACGAAGCCGAACAGAAACCCGCACGCTGTGAGAAAGCCAATCCCCGGTGACAGGAGGTAAGTCTGCGGCAGAGCGGCGAGCAGGAGCGCGGTCAGCGGTCCGGAGATGCGCAGCGCCCGCCCGGTGCCTCCTATCTTTGACGGCAGCACGCCCGCGAGCGGCATGGCGGTCAGGCCGCCGACGCCCGCGGCCCACAGAATCATCGAAAGGCGTGCGTCAGAGAGACCGAAGAGCGCCTTGATCTCCGGGATCGCGACCGCCCACGCGCCGATGCACAGGCCGTTGGCGAAGAAGATCGCAGTGACCCCGGCGCGAGCGCGCGCAAGACCGTTTGCCCGAGCGGGGTCCATCGTTGAGGAAAGACTCACTCGACGGAGCTTAAAGCATGTCGCCCGGGCCCAGGCCAATCACGACCCGTTCGGCCATCTCGGAAAGCCGCGAGAAGGTTACAGCGCGCCAGCCGCAGCTACGGCGATCGGGCCGGCGGCAAGTGACGCCACCTGGAGCGGGCGCGGCGTCGAATCGTGTCCGGAGATCGGGGCTTCGGCGCCGGCGTCGCGCTTTGATTGCCGAAAAGGTCGTATGTCTGCCCGAGGTATTCATTTGACGGCATGCCGTCCGCGTTGGCGTCCTTTCGACGGTCGGCCGCCCCCGAGGGGGACGCGGCTCCGGCGGGCGGGAAGGCGGCGATCTGTTCTTCCAGCGTCTTGAGATCGGCGGAAGCCGAGGCCGCCGCGGCCGCCGCCTCGGCCGAGAGCGGGGCGGACACTGGCAGTTCGCTCGTGCCCGAACCGGATGTCTCCGATTGCGCGCCGCTTTGCGATTGGGGCGCGGGCGCGGCGCCCTGCGATTGAGCCGCTTGCGACGCTGACTGACTGGCGGCTTGCGATGGGCCC
>DASXXT010000074.1:0-4978 GCA_036502965.1 Roseiarcus sp.
TCGCCTCTCGCCTTTGCGCAGTCGGCTTGCTGCTTATGGCAGGCGACAAAATAAAGTCCGGTCTTCTGATGCTCCTGGTAGCACCACGCCATGTCCGAAGAAGATTGCGGTCGTGCTGCGGGTCCAGGCTCCGGAGTTGGGTCAGGGGGTAGGTCTCTTTTCTGCGCGAGATACCCTGCGCCAACCGCCGCCAGCGCTAAAACAACGAGGGCCGCCAGCGCCATTGGCCACTTTGCAGCGCCGGGCTTGGCAGGCGGCGTCGGCGGCGGGCTTTGGGGAGCCTCGCCTGTCCTGGGAGGCGGTTCGCTCACAGGTGGCCGCGGCGTCTCCGTGGCGCTTCTTTCGACGAGCGGTTCGCCCCGCGCGGGCGGCGCAGGCCGCGCGGATGGAGCTGGCTGCGGAGGGGGTTCTCGCGCCCTCGGACTCCCGTCCTCGAAGCCGTATTTGAGGAATTCGTCGAAACTTCGGGGACGCACGGTGTCGGAGAACAACCCGAGGATATCTCCGATGTTCGTCGCAAATTGATCCATCAGGCGAAAGCGTTTATAGTCGAAGTCAGACACTTCGGACAAAGAGCCCTTTATAATTTCCTCAAGCCTGTCATGCTCGCTCCGCCAGTACTTAGCGTAACTTAACCGATCTTCGAAACGGTCGAATCTGGCGTCATCGAGCTTATACACTCGAACGCGCTCGAGAAAATCGCTCTCGTCTTCTCGACTGTTCCTCCATATCAGGAACAATTCGTTCATACAAAAGGGAGAGGTAAGGTACTTATGGCTCAAAAAGACGAAGACGCGGTCGCCGCCTCCGATCTTGCGCATAAAGTCTGAAATGCGGTCGCCAGCCTTGAGCACGTCCTTGTCTCGGACAATATCAATGCCGTTTTTCCTCGCCTGCTGAATTAGCGCATCGACCTGGGCCTCGCGATCGGGGTTGCTTTCGTCGGCCCAAGCATAGGAGACATAGCAACGCGGGCTTGTCGTGCCATTCGACATCTAGTCGCTTCCTCCGGAGCGAGACGCAATGAGGAAAGAGTACCATCTGTTCACATGAATAGGTAGCGCCTCGCGTCTCGCGCCCGGTAAGTTTGCAGGGGATGGCGCTGCGCGGCGCCGTCAGTCACCAGGCTAACCGCGCATCCTGCGATTGCCTGTCCAGACGGAAGCGACGCGCATCGGGAATTGACCTTGCCCATCTTCTGTGGAATGGGCAGGAGCAGGCAGCTGGCCGATCCTGCGAGCTATTCCAGCGCCCAAACGTTCGACTCTCACGAGTGCTCCTGTTGGCCAAGCGCAGGTTCAGAATCGTTCTGATCAAACCGTCGCATTATGACGACGACGGCTATGTCATCCAGTGGCGGCGCTCGACGATCCCCTCGAACAGCCTGGCCAGCGTCTACGGATTGCTGGCGGAATGCGCTCAGGCCAGCGTTCTCGGCCCCGACGTCGACATCGAGTTCGAGATCTACGACGAGTGCAATACCATCGTCGATATCCCCGCGATATCGAGACGCATCCTCGCCGACGGCGGAGTGGTCGCTCTGGTCGGCGTTCAATCCAATCAGTTTCCGCGCGCGCTCGACATCGGCCGCCAGTTCCGCGCCAAAGGCGTGACGGTCGCCGTCGGCGGCTTCCACGTCTCCGGCTGCATAGCCATGCTGCCCGAATTGCCGCCGGACCTGAAAGAAGCCCAGGCGCTCGGAATGATCCTGTACGCCGGCGAGGGCGAAGGCCGGCTCGCGGACTTCCTGAAGGACGTCGTTTCGGGCGCACCGAAGCCGATCTACAATTTCCTGAACGACATGCCTGACATGGCCGCCGCGGCGATTCCGGTGTTGCCGCGCCCCGTGGTGACCAGGGTGGCCGGGCACTATACCAGCTTCGACGCCGGACGCGGCTGCCCGTTCCAATGCAGCTTCTGCACCATCATCAACGTTCAGGGGCGCAAGTCGCGTTATCGCACCGCTGACGATGTCGAGGCGATCGTGCGCGCCAACGCCGAGCAGGGCGTCACGCGCTTTTTCGTCACCGACGACAATTTCGCCCGCAACCGCAACTGGGAGCCAATCCTCGACCGCCTGATCGAACTGCGCGAGAGACAGGGCTTCAAGATCCGGCTCCTGCTCCAGGTCGACACGCTTTGCCACAAGATTCCGGGCTTCATCGAAAAGGCGGCGCGGGCGGGCTGCAACGCCGTCTTCATCGGGCTTGAGAACATCAATCCCCAGTCGCTGATGGGCGCGAAAAAGCGCCAGAACAAGATCTGGGAATATCGCGACATGCTGCAGGCCTGGCGGCGCGCCAAGGTCATGACCTGGGCCGGCTACATTCTCGGCTTCCCCACCGATACGCCAGAATCGATCGCGCGCGACATCGAGACCATCAAGCGGGAGCTGCCGATCGACATCCTCGAATTCTTCTTCCTCACCCCGCTGCCAGGCTCGGAGGACCATAAAGTCCTTCACCTCAAGGGCGCGCGGATGGAAGCGGACATGAACAATTACGATCTTGAGCATGTCTGCGCCGACCATCCGATCATGTCGGCGGACACATGGCGCGGCGTCTATCGCGACGCCTGGGCGCGCTACTACTCCGACGCGCATGTCGAGACCGTGCTGCGCCGGGCGGTCGCGAGCGGGATCAACCCGCGCAAGATCGTCGATGCGATGACGGTCTTCTCGGGATCGTCGCGGATCGAGCGCGTGCACCCGCTGCAGTTCGGCTATGTGCGGCGCAAGATCAGGACGCAGCGCCGGCACGGGATGCCAGTCGTGAACCCACTCGTGTTCTATCCCTGGCGGGCCTGGGACTTCTTGTCGGTGGCGAGAAAATGGGCCGTGCTCGCGTTGCGTTACCGCGCGATCCTGCGCCGCGTGCTCGCCGACAAAGGCGGAGCGGCTTATATCGATGAATCGCTGCGCCCGCCGACGGAGGCCGACCAGAACGCCGATTTTGTGACCGCTTTCGCCGACAAGATTCCCAATACTTATGGCGCCCCGAAGCGGGAGACTGCGCCGGCTGCGTGAAGTGAGAAGAAGGCGTGCCGGTCGCCTTGCTTCAATCCTTCCAAAGCAACGCTCCTTTCAGATGGAAAAGCAACGCTCTTTCAGGTGAAATCGCAGCCGACCATCTTGTCATTCCCGCGCAAGCGAGAATCTAGTGTCTCGATAAAGCCTTGCTGGATGCCCGCGTTCGCGGGCATGACAGGCAATAGCGTCGGCTGATTGCACGTCTTGCTATTGGCTGCTCAGCCCTGACATGACGGCTTGGCCGTCCGTCCACAGCCGACGCGTCAGCGTCTCGGCCCCCTCTTCTCGGGCGAGCGCCGCTGACTCGCCCGCCCAGAGCGGGGAAAAATCGCCGCTGCCGCGCTGTTCGGCCGCAGTCCGCAGCGCCGCCACCGCCCCGCCGGCCAAAGGAAACGGCGGCGCGTCGGGGCACATCGGTCCGACTTCAGCCATGAACCGATTGATGAGGCCACGCGCAGGTCGTCCGGTGAAGACGTTCGTTAACCGGGTTGCGTCCTCGCGCGCGTTTGCGAGCGCCGCGCGATGAATCGGCGAGGTGCTTGCCTCTGGCGTCAGCAGGTAGGCGGTGCCGATCTGGACCGCATCGGCGCCGAGGGCAAAAGCGGCCGCGATTTCGCGCCCGTCGCTGATTCCGCCGGTCGCCACGACCGGCAAGCGCACGGCGTCGCGCACTTGCGGCAAGAGCGAAATCAGGCCGGGTTGGGCGTCGATGTCATCGGAAAGGAACATGCCGCGATGCCCGCCGGCCTCGCGGCCCTGCGCAATGACGGCGTCGGCTCCATGCTGTTCGAGCCAAAGCGCCTCGGCGACGGTGGTGGCGGACGAGAGGATCAGCGCGCCGACCGCTTTGACGCGCGAAAGCAACTGGGCCGCCGGCAAGCCGAAATGAAAGCTCACGACCGCGGGCCGCATCTCTTCAACGACCGCGCACATAGCCTCGCTGAAAGGGGAGCGGGCTGGCGCCGCTGCAACCTCGGTGGGATCGATGCCGGCCTCGGCATAGTAGGGGGTTAGCCGCCTGCGCCAGCGCGCCTCGATCTCGGGATCGGGCGCGGACTCGGCATGGCAAAAGAAGTTCACGTTGAAAGGAGCGTTAGCCTCTCTTCTGACCGCGGCGATCTGTTCGCGTAGGCGATCAGGCGTGAGCATGGCAGCCGGCAATGAGCCAAGCCCGCCTGCCCTGCAGACGGCGATTGCAAGCTCAGGACCCTGCGCGGTTGCCATCGGCGCCTGAATCAAAGGAATTTTTGAGGGGAGAAACGTCATCGCGGTTCTTTCCTGGCGGCGGGGCCGACAGGCAGATTTTAAGGCGGCAGAGCCTAAGAATCATGCGCTAATGAGGCGGGATCGAGCTTCAGAGAGGGGCAAGAGCCATTGGTCCGGAACGCTCGCTACCAAAATCGGTTTGAGGCCGGGCCGATCTCGCCATCTCCATTATCGACGGAGATCGCTCCCGGGTTCGTTGGAAGGCCCCCTTCGATGCGCTTGCCTGCGAGAGGCTCGGAATCGACGGGGGTTGCAGCGGCGAGCCAGTGGCGCTCCGCCTCGCCTTCGGGCGTCCGTCCTCGAGCCACAGGAAAGAGGCAAGCTCTCGGATACGTTCGTCGCGATCAGTCATGCGTGCCCCCGGCTCAAGTTCCCGCGTGGGCCGCGTTTCGCTTGCGCGTGGCGGCGGCCTTTTTGGCCGCTGCCGATCGGCTCGCCGGCGATCGCGCGGCCGCCGCAGCGCCGCCAATCCGGCCGCCCTTATGCGCGGCGGGATGGCCCGTAGACTTGCCCCGACCCGACCCGCCGGGTCGCTTTCCGCCGCCATCGTCCTTGTTGACAGTGGCCCAGGCGCGACGTTCGGCCTCCTTCTCTGGAACTCCGCGACTCTCATAGCTCTGCTCGATATGCTCCGCTTTCCGTTCCTGCTTATCGGTGTACTTCGACTTGTCTCCCCGAGGCATG
>DASXXT010000075.1:0-11243 GCA_036502965.1 Roseiarcus sp.
CTCCCAGTCCTCCAGGATGCGCCGCGCGCGGGACGAGCCGGTGTAGCGCGCGTGGTTGACGATCAGCTGATGCAAGCGCTCGGCGTCGAATCGGCTCATATCGCGCATCACGTCGACTCTCCCGTGGTGCTCGAGATCGCCCCCGGAATGCAGATAGCGCTGCATCACCTCTTCCTCGGCGGCCACCGGATTGAGCTCAACCATCGCGAGGTTACAGCGTTGGGCGAAGGTGCCGGCCTCATCCAGGACGTAGGCGATCCCGCCCGACATGCCCGCGGCGAAGTTGCGTCCCGTCTCGCCGATGACCACGACAACGCCGCCGGTCATATATTCGCAGCCGTGGTCGCCGGTACCTTCAACGACCGCTATCGCGCCGGAATTGCGCACCCCGAATCGTTCGCCCGCCACGCCCCGGAAATAGCATTCGCCGGCGATCGCGCCATAAAGAACGGTATTGCCGACGATGATCGAGGTCTCCGGCGTTAGCTTTCTGGCTTCCTGCGGCGGGTAGACGACGATGCGGCCGCCTGATAACCCCTTGCCGACGTAATCGTTGGCCTCCCCCTCAAGCTCAAGGGTCACGCCTTTGGCGAGGAAGGCCCCGAAGCTCTGACCAGCTGCTCCCTTGAACTTGATATGAATCGCCTCGTCGCGCAGACCGGCATGGCCGTATCGCTTGGCGATGACGCCCGACAACATCGCCCCGGTCGAACGATCGGAGTTGCGAATGGAAAGGTCGAGACGCACGTGTTTGCCCCGCTCGATCGCCTCCTTCGTATCCGCGACGAGGCGCCGGTCGAGTACGTTCTCAAGTCCGTGGTCCTGAGCAACGCTTCGATAAATGTTATCTTCCGGCCAGGACGTCGGCTTGAAGAAGAGGTTCGAAAAGTCGAGCCCTTGCGCCTTGGCGTGCTCGTTGAGCCTGTCCCGGTCCAGCATCTGCCGCTGGCCAACCATTTCGTCGAACGTCCGATAGCCAAGTTTGGCCATCAATTCGCGTACATCCTCGGCGACGAAGAAGAAATAGTTGATCACGTGCTCTGGCTTGCCGACGAAGCGCTTGCGGAGAACCGGGTCTTGGGTCGCGACCCCAACCGGGCAGGTGTTCAGATGGCACTTGCGCATCATGATGCAGCCGGCCGCAATCAGCGGAGCGGTGGCGAAGCCGAACTCGTCTGCGCCCAGAAGCGCGCCGATCACGACATCGCGACCTGTGCGCACGCCGCCGTCGACTTGCACGGCGATCCGGGATCTCAGGCCATTCATCACCAGCGTCTGATGAGTCTCGGCTAGACCGATCTCCCATGGGCTTCCGGCATGCTTGATGGAGGTCAGCGGCGAGGCTCCGGTGCCACCCTCGAAGCCCGAGATCGTGACGTGGTCCGCTTTGCACTTCGCAACTCCCGCCGCGACCGTACCGACACCGACCTCGGACACCAGTTTGACCGAAACCTGAGCCTGCGGATTGACGTTCTTCAGGTCGTAGACGAGCTGCTTCAAGTCTTCGATCGAATAGATGTCGTGGTGCGGCGGCGGTGAGATCAGGCCCACGCCCTGGGTGGAGTGGCGCACCTTGGCGATCACTGCATCGACCTTATGGCCAGGCAATTGTCCGCCTTCGCCGGGCTTTGCGCCCTGCGCCATTTTAATTTGCATCATGTCGGCGTTGACAAGATATTCTGCGGTCACCCCGAAGCGGCCAGAGGCGACCTGCTTGATGGCGCTGCGCATCGAGTCGCCGTTGGCCAGCCGCTTGTAGCGATCGGACTCCTCGCCACCCTCGCCGGTGTTTGACTTGCCTCCGATCCGGTTCATCGCGATGGCGAGTGTGGTGTGCGCCTCGCGTGAGATCGAACCGAACGACATCGCCCCGGTCGAAAAGCGCTTGACGATTGAAGCGGCGGATTCAACCTCATCGAGCGGCACAGATGTCCGTCCATCTTCCTCCGCGGTCTTGATTCGGAAGAGACCGCGGATCGTCAACAACTGCGCGCTTTGCTCGTTGAGCAGTTTGGCGAAGGCTTCGTAGCGCTCGCGGGCGTTGCCGCGAACGGCGTGCTGCAACAGCGAGACAGTCTCTGGCGTCCAATTGTGGGTCTCTCCACGCACCCGATAGGCGTACTCACCGCCGACTTCGAGCGCTGTCTTCAGGACCGGCGCACTCCCGAACGCGTCGGTATGGCGGCGCTGCGTCTCCTGCGCGATTTCGGGGAGACCCGCGCCCTCGATCGAGGTGGCAGTGCCGAAGAAGAATTCGTTGATGAACGGGCGAGAAAGTCCCACCGCGTCGAAAATCTGCGCGCCGCAATAGGACTGGTAGGTCGAAATGCCCATTTTCGACATGACCTTGAGAAGGCCCTTGTCGACCGACTTGATGAAGCGCTTGACCGCTTCATAGCCGCTGATCGGCTCCGGCAAATCCTTCGTCATCGCCGTCAGAGTCTCGAAGGCGAGGTAAGGATTGATCGCTTCGGCGCCGTAGCCCGCGAGGCAGGCGAAGTGATGGATCTCCCGCGCCTCGCCTGTTTCTACGACCAGGCCGACGGAGGTGCGAAGTCCTTTGCGGATGAGATGATGGTGGACGGCCGCGGTCGCCAGAAGGGCCGGAATCGGGATTCGATCCGGACCGACCATGCGATCGGAAAGGATAATGATGTTATAGCGGCCATGGACCGCGGATTCTGCACGTTCGCAAAGCCGTCGTAAGGCTTCGCTCATACCAGCTGCGCCCTTCTTCACCGGATAGGTGATGTCGAGGGTTCTGGTGTCAAATGAATCCTCAAAATGACCGATGCACCGGGTCTTCTCGAGGTCCTCGTTGGTCAGGATCGGCTGCCGCACCTCGAGGCGCTTGCGTCTTGCCGCGCCGTCAAGGTCGAACAGGTTGGGCCGCGGCCCGATGAACGACACGAGGCTCATCACCAGCTCTTCGCGGATCGGGTCGATGGGCGGGTTAGTGACCTGAGCGAAGTTCTGTTTGAAGTAGGTGTAGAGGAGCTTCGACTTCGACGAAAGCGCCGAAATCGGTGTGTCCGTGCCCATCGAGCCGACCGCTTCCTGGCCGGTGGCCGCCATCGGCGCGAGCAGGATCGACAGATCTTCTTGGGTGTAACCGAAGGCCTGCTGCCGATCGAGCAGCGACACATCGGTGCGCAAGGCGCGCGGCTCCACCGGATTGAGATCCTCCAGCACGATCTGTCCCTCGCGAAGCCAGGCGTTGTAGGGCCGGGCGTGCGACAACGTCTGCTTGATTTCCGCGTCGGAGACGATGCGGTGCTGCTCGAGATCCACGAGCAGCATCTTTCCCGGCTGCAGGCGCCACTTGGCGACGATGGTCTCTTCTGGAACTGGCAGCACGCCTACTTCCGACGCCAAAACGACAAGGTCCTCGTCGGTGACGAAATAGCGCGCGGGCCTTAGGCCGTTGCGATCGAGCGTCGCGCCGATCTGACGTCCGTCACTAAACGCCATCGCCGCCGGGCCGTCCCATGGCTCCATCAGCGCGGCGTGATATTCGTAGAAAGCACGCCGCTCCTCGTCCATCAGCGGATTGCCGGACCAGGCCTCCGGAATCAGCGTCATCATCGCGTGGCTGAGCGAATAGCCGCCCTGAACGAGAAACTCGAGCGCGTTGTCGAAGCAGGCGGTGTCCGACTGGCCTTCATAGGAAATCGGCCAGAGCTTCGATATATCGGCCCCGAACAATTCGGAGGCGACGCTCGCCTGACGCGCGGCCATCCAGTTGACGTTGCCCCGCAACGTGTTGATTTCGCCGTTGTGAGCGACCATGCGATAAGGGTGCGCAAGGCGCCAGGATGGAAACGTGTTGGTCGCGAACCGTTGATGGACCAGCGCCAACGCAGTCTCGAAGCGTGGATCCAACAGATCGCGGTAATAGGGCGCGAGCTGCCGCACCAGCACCATGCCCTTGTAGACAATGGTGCGGGCCGACATCGAGACGGGGTAATATTCCAGGACCTCCGGCGTCCCGATCGCGAACACGCGGTTGGAGACGACCTTGCGGACGACGTACAGTCGGCGCTCAAAATCGTCTTCGCGCGCCAGGTCTGCGGGGCGTCCGATGAAAATCTGCTGCATCACCGGCTCGACCGCCTTGACGCGTTCGCCAAGCGCGGAATTGTCGACCGGCACGTCGCGCCAGCCGAGGACATTCAGGCCCTCAGTCGAGACGACCTCCTCGACGATTTCGCGCACTTGCTGGCGCGACCCGGACTGGCGCGGCATGAAGAACTGGCCGATCGCGTAATGGCCCTGCGCCGGCAGGTCGAAGCCCAGCTTGGCGCATTCGGGCGCAAAGAACGCGTGCGGGAGTTGGGTCAACACGCCGCAGCCGTCGCCGAGCGAGGGATCCGCGCCCACCGCGCCGCGGTGGTCGAGGTTGATCAGAATCTGCAGACCCTTTTCGAGGATGTCATGTGACTTGCGGTTCTTCATGTCGGCCACGAAGCCGACACCGCAGGAATCATGCTCTTTGGAGGGATCGTAGAGCGCTTGGGCAGGCGGCGTGAGCGGGTCTCGACCGGGATTGGCCTTCTCGAAGCCGCCGCGCAGTGCGTCGAACGTCGCTTGAGTACTGGGGTTCATCTTTCCGCTCCCCGGGCGGTCGCGCACCTTGTGCGACCGTTATTTGCGAATTTTCAGGCGTATCAGGAACAAAGCGGCTGCTAACGCGCAGCCAGAGGGCGTCACGCGTCGGATTTTTTTCGATCCGTCTTTGTCGTTCGATCCGACAAAGCTCGAGCCCCGCTCTTCGGCTGGCGCCGAGGCCTTGGCCACGTCGCTCAAAAAATGGTCAGCACAACTGTCCTATTTATCGACCATGACAGAAATGGATCGCCGACACAAGCGGTCCGCGCGCAATTTTTTTTAGCGCTTCGGTTCGAAGCCAAAGCGAATTGCCAGCGCTGCGCAACCTGACGCAAATTGCCCGCTCAAATCGAACGGAGTAAGCATGAAATTCGCCAGCGACAACAGCGCCGGAGTGGCGCCGCAGATTTTGGATGCGATCGTGGCGTCGTCGCGCGTCAACGCGCCCGCGTATGGCGCCGACGAATGCACGGCGCGGGCGCAAGCGCTTCTCAGCGAAGTATTTGAGGCCAAGGTCGCGGCTTTTCTGCTGGCGACCGGCACGGCGGCGAACGCTCTCGCGCTGTCGGCGCTCGTCAACCCCTGGGATGCGGTTTTCTGCCACGAGGAAGCGCATATCCACGACGATGAATGCGGCGCCCCGGAGTTCTTCGCCGGTGGGGCGAAGCTGGTCGGAATCGCAGGGGAGGGCGGCAAGATCACTCCCGAAGGCCTGCGGGAGACTTTAGAGAGGTTTCCACGCGGGCTGGTAAAGTCTGCGCAGCCGGGCGCGCTGTCGCTTTCCCAGGTTACCGAAGCAGGGACGGTCTACGGCGTGAGCGAGGTTTCGGAGCTCAGCTCGATCGCTCACCGCAATGGGATCAGCGTGCATATGGACGGCGCGCGGTTCGCCAACGCGCTCATTTCGGCCAAGGCGACGCCTGCCGACATGACGTGGCGTGCCGGGGTCGACATTCTGACGCTTGGCGCGACGAAGAACGGCGCGCTTGCTTGCGAAGCCGTCCTGTTTTTCGATCTGGCGCGCGCGGCGAATTTCGCCTTTCAGCGCAAGCGCTGCGGCCAGACCTTGTCCAAGGGGCGCTTCCTTGGCGCGCAAATGGAGGCCTACCTTACTAACGGACTCTGGTTGCGGCTGGCCGAACGAGCAAACGCCTCGGCGCGTCGGCTCGCTCGCAGCCTTGCAGGGACGCCGGGCGTGCGCCTCGCGTGGCCGACGGAGGCCAACGAAGTCTTCGTTGTGGCGCCGAAAGCAATGGTCGAGCGATGGCGGGCCGCTGGGGCGGTGTTCCACGCGTGGAGCACCCGATCGCTCGCCCCGGCGCGCGCGCCTCGAAATGGCGAAACGTTGCTCAGGTTGGTGACGTCCTTTGAAACCGAATCAAGCGAAATTGATCGGCTTTTGAGCCTTTGCGTCGAGGTCCAAGACCCGGCCGCAGCGACGCCGTAACCGCGCCGCATTCGGCGCCTCAGATCGCCTTAGGGAAGACCCTGGAGCGACAAAGCATGGCAATTAGGATGAATGGATCGCTGCGCTTTTGCTTGGCGGGTTCGGCGATCGGCGGGCTCATCGCCTTCGCGTACGTCCCCACGGCCACGGCCCAATGGCTGCCGCCTTGGCGGTGGGCGCCGCCGCCGGTCGACATCGAACAGAGTTTGGAGGCCCAAGGATATGTGCTGACCGCGCCGCTTATGCGCCGGCCAGGGGTCTATCTCGCCGACGTGAGCGCCGGCCCCGCTGGCTACCAGCGCCTCGTCGTCGACGCCCGAAGCGGGCAGATCCTCGAGCGCTTCATCGCCCCCGGCCGAATGGGGGGACCGGCGCTCGCCGCGCGCGACGAAGGATTTGGCGAGCCTCAACGCGGCGACGCCGGACCGCCGGCGGGCCCCGGCTTCTCCGCAGCAGCCGCGCCGACGGGAAAATCAGCTTACAGCGGTCCAGCGAGTATCCATATTCCCGCCGCCGTCAGTCCGTACGGCCCCGGGGAAGCGCCAGCCGGCACGAAGCCCAGGCCGAAGTCCGTTTCGACCGAACGCAAGGCGCCGCCGACCAAGCTTCTGTCAACCCCGCCTCTACCGCCTCCCGCGCCACGCGAAGCGGCGAGGCCGAACGGATCGGGCTTGCCTGCGTCCAGGCCGGCGGAGAAGCATGATTGGGATCAGCCGAAGATCGACTCCCGTCCGACCGAAGTCGACAAGGTCTCCCCGGCCGCCCCGCCCACGACTCAAGGCCCGTCCGTCGACCCGGGCGACAAGCCAAAGGTGAGCATCGTTCCCCCCGCCCTTTTCGAGTAGACGAAAAAAGGGCGCCCCGACTGGGACGCCCTGATTTCTCTGCGCTCAACCGCTCGACTTTACGCAGCCTGGGCGGAAGGCGCCTTGACGGCTTCGATCGTCTTGCCGCCCTTGTTGATCGCGATCGTGCGCGGCTTCTGCGCTTCGGGAACCTCGCGAACGAGGTCGATGTGCAGCAGACCGTTCTCGCCGCCAGCGCCCGTCACGACGACATGGTCGGCAAGCTGGAAGCGGCGCTCGAAGGCGCGGGCGGCGATGCCCTGATAGAGCATGTCGCGCTGCTCGTCCTTTTGGGCGGTTTCCTTAGACCCGCGCACCGTCAGGGTGTTCTCGCGGGTCTCGACCGACAATTCGTCCTCGGCGAACCCGGCCACCGCGAGCGTGATGCGGTAAGCGTTCTCGCCGGTGCGCTCGATGTTGTAAGGCGGGTAGGTCGGCGCGTTCTGATCGCCTCCGGCGACTCTATCGAGCATCGAGAAAAGGCGATCGAAGCCGACGGTGGAACGGTAGAACGGTGAAAGATCGTAATTCAACATGATCACATCCTCTGCGTTGAGCGATATGACGGCTTGCGCCCCAGTCATTGGCTGCGCCCGCCGCGGTGAAGCCCTTGGCCTCAGGCCATAATTTTTGGTTGGACGGCGCAATTTCAAGGGGCAGGCTGGAGCCTTCGCCACAAAAAATGCTAGCTCTGGGGTCAGAGGAGCCCTTGCCAGGCGCATCGCTGAGCGCCAGGGAATTCTTCATAGAGGGGCCGTCGCCTCCGGATATCGAGGTTCAACACACATGCTGAAATCAGTCTCGGTCCCGGCTGCCGTCGCCGCAGCGCTGTGTTTCGCCACCGCGGTTTACGCTGCCGGGCATAAGGGGCCGCAAAGCGAAGGGGACGACACCCCGAAGCCGCTGCCGCCGCAGCAGAAGAATTTTCCGCTCGACCAGACCTGGTCGCTTCGGGAGCTCAACGGCAAGCCCGTGCCACCCGGATTGGACATCAGCCTGAAAATCGACGGGGCGCTACGCGGCTCGGGCTTCACCGGCTGCAATTCGTGGTCGGCGACGATGTATCCGGTCAAGGACCAGCATCTCGCCACTGGGCCGTATGCGCTAACCAAAAAGCAGTGCGCCAAGGACATTATGCAGCTCGAACTGGGCTTCCTGTCCGCGCTGCTCGGCAATCCGGAATGGGACTTGGTGAACGGCGATCTCGTCATCAAGGGGCCGCGCGGCGCGCTGCGGCTCGCCCGCTCGCTTTGAGCCTAGCTCACAGTCACGTGGCGGGCTCCGGCTCGGCGCTGACCGTGGCCGGAGCGCCGTCGTGGGTTTCGAACGCGATTCGCCGCTTGTGAAACTGGTTTATCGTCGCCTGATGGCCAATCGAGACGATCGTCGTCCCCGGCAGCGTTTCGACAATCGCGCGATAGAGATTGGCCTCGCTCTTCTCGTCGAGCGAGGCGGTTGATTCGTCTAGGAACAGCCAGTCCGGCTCCGCCAGCAGCGCGCGCGCGACCGCGAGCCGCTGCTGTTCGCCGCCCGACAGCCGCATCTGCCAATTCTCGTTGTCGTCGAGCCGGTCCGCCAGCGCGGGAAGGCCGACCTTGATCAGCGTCTCCGTCAGCTTCTGGTCGGAGAAATTGGCGCTCGCCCCCGGATAGGCGAGCGCGTCGCGCAACGGTCCGATTGGTATATAGGGCCGCTGCGGCAACAGCATGAGCTTGGCGTAGGCCGGCTGGCGGATTTCGCCCGAGCCGTAAGGCCACAAACCCGCAATGGCGCGAAAGAGCGTCGACTTGCCGATCCCCGAGGGTCCGACGAACAGCGTCGGCTCCTGGGGGATCAGCGCCAGGTCGGCGATATGAGCCAGCCTGCGGCCATCGGGCAACGCGAGATCGACGTCGTTCAGCGACATTGTCGGGGCCTCCGACGGCTCCGTTGTGATGCGGGGCGTCCTTTTTTCGTCCGCGAGCACGCGGGCGAAGGCGTCCTCGAATGAGGTCAGACGCTCGATCGTGGCGCGGAAATCGGCAAGGCCGATGTAGCGGTCGACGAAGAAGTTCATCGCGCCGTTGACGTTGGCGAATGCGTCGGCCGACTGATTGAAACGGCCGAAATCGACGATTTTCGCAAAGTAGAAGGGCGCCACAACCACATAGGGAATGATGACGGAGATCTGGCTGTAGAACTGATTGAAGGCGATTAGCCAGGTGCGCACATGGATGATGCGACGGATCGTTCGCACGACCTCGCCGAACACGCTGCCGGCGCGGTCGATCTCGCGCTCCTCGCCCTTGAGGAGAGCGATCTGTTCGCTGTATTCGCGGATGCGCGCGAGATCGAAGCGGAAGTTCGCCTCCACCGCCTGCTGACGGAAATAGAGCCTGGACAGGCTTCGGCCGATGAGCTGGGTGATGCCCGTGGCGACGCAGGCGTAGAGGACGGCGACCCAGAACAGGAACCCGGGGATCTGCACGCCGAAGATCGGCGCCTTCAGCGAGTTGGAGATCCCCCACAGGATGATCGAGAACGAGACCAGATTGGTGGCCGAGGCGATCGCCAGGATGGTGTAGTTGTAGATGCCGACGTTGCCGGAATTGATGCCTGTGCCGGTGCCGTTGATGAAGCCCCCGATATCCTGCGAGATGCGCTGGTCGGGGTTGTCGGTCGAGATGCGCTGGCCCGCGAACTCTTCCGACGCCTCTTCCTGCGGATGGTCTGCGGCATTGGTGAGCGCCAGCTTGTAGTGCATCGAGTGCATGAGCCAGCGCGAGGTGAACGAGGCCGTCATCCAGCGGCGCCATTGCAGCACGAAATTCGAGGCGACGAAGAACTCGACGATGCCGGCGACGATCGCGATCGTCGCCAGCGGGACGAAGACGACCATGAGCTGGTACCAGAACGCGACCCGGTGCGCTTCGTCGGCGACCTGGATAGCGTTGCCGAAATCCCGCTGGAAGAAGTTGAAGCGCAGCGCCAGCGCGACCTGGAACTGATTGATCAGGATGAGGAAGAAGACGTTTATGCGGGCATAGACATCCTGCCGCAGGATGAACGGCTGATACGGCCACGGCCTGATCGAGATCGGGGTCCGAGCGGCGAAGAACGGATCGGCGATCCTCATCATCCTGCGCACCAGGCGGAAGTGGGAGATGGCGAAAATGGCGACAACGAAAAGCGCCGTCGCCAGCGGCAGGTAGCGGGGCAGTTCGTATTGCTCGAGGCTCTGTGGCCAATAGCCCGTAAGCGCGACCAGGTCGGCGAGGCCGAACAGCACCGTTTCGATCGCGAACAGATCGCAAAGGAGGGTGAGGAAGGTCGACATCCTCCAGCGCGGCAGCGAAGCGACCGCGGCCAGCCCCGACGCGACGCCGATCAGAAGCGTCATCTCGTCTTCTTGGTAGGCGCCGATGACGAACGCGAGGACAGCGAAGGCGGCGAGGCTCAACATGCGCATGGGGCAGGACCTTGAGCGGGCGGCAGAAAAAGGAGAAAGCGCACTAGCAGACCGACCGGAGCATTAGAAGGGCGGCTGGGTTGCACGCTGATGAATTGTTGGCAATGTCGGCGTTAAGTCGAGCCAACGGGTTTCACGTGAAAACGGGAGCACGGGGCCGGTCGTTTCGGGAGGCGTGCGATTCTGGGCGCGACTCAAGCCTTTCAATCGCTTAGGCTCACTTTTCTGCAACTCCACACGAGTCGGGCTTCGCGCGGGCAAGCCATCCAACCCTGTTCTCTGCCTTGTCCTATCAGCGGTCACTGCGGGCCAAACGGCGGCGCGCAGGCGGAGGGCACGGCGCTCTTCATAGCATATCTTCATATATTACAGTTATTTGCCTGGTCTATTTAACGTACATAATTAACATCGTGTGTGTGATATTATTAGACCACTCGCTCGATAGCGCATTGCGTGTGCTGCAACGCAATCGCGCGCCCGGGTCCGAAAGCTGGTTTCCCCTCGGCGCCTCCTCGACCTCGCTTGAAATTCCCCAACGGGTCAGGTACGGCGCCCGCGGGCAAAGTAAGGCTGGTGGGGCAATATAATGAGCATTCTTCTTATCTGCATACTGATTTTCGTCTTGTTCATGGTCGCCGGCTACGCCGGGCTCGCGCTGCAAACGCGGCTCGTGGAGGAGCACAAGACAGGCGACACAAAAGCCGTGGTCGGACAGGTCTCGGGGCTGGTCAGCCTTCTTCTCGCGCTGGTCCTCGGAACACTCATTGGCGTCAGCTGGGCCTATTTCTCGGCGCAGCGGACGAACCTGGAGAATTTCTCCGCCCAGGTCCTGAGGCTCGATCAGGCGCTCGGGCAATTTGGGCCCGAGACCAAGCCAATGCGCGACCAGCTCAAA
>DASXXT010000076.1:0-4685 GCA_036502965.1 Roseiarcus sp.
TCCGCCGGCGCCGCGCGGCGTGCCGCAGATCGAAGTGACCTTCGATATCGACGCGAACGGGATCGTCAACGTCTCGGCCAAGGACAAGTCGAGCGGCAAGCAGCAGGCGATCCGCATCCAGGCGTCAGGCGGGCTCAACGAAGCCGAAGTGCAACGCATGATCCGAGAGGCCGAAGCGCACGCCGAGGAAGACAGGCGCCGCCGGGAGCTCGTCGATATTCGCAATCAGGCGGACGCCGAGATCTACGCTGCAGAGAAAGCGTTGAAGGATGCGGAAGGACGCCTGCCTGCGGATGTGAAGAGCGACGTGGATGGGGCCGTCTCGGCGCTCAGAGCCGTCATGCAACGCGATCAGGCGCAACCTATTCGCGACGGAATCGAGCGGCTGAGGCGGGCGTCGATGCGGATCGGCGAAGCGCTCAACCGCGCCGGCCAGGGTTCAGGCGGACAAGGTTCTGGCGCGGGCGACAATCCTGACGTGATCGACGCGGAGTTCAGGGAAGTCGACGACGACCATCGCAAGGCGAGCTGAAGGCGCTTCTCATGCGTCCGCCTGCCCAGACGATTGTGCAAGGAAGATATCCCGATGGCGCATGATGATCAGGATGAGAAAGTCCATCTGTCAGGCGAACGCCTGTCGGCCGACAGTCAGGAGGCCGCCGCGGTCGAGGCTGCGAACGAGAATGCCTCCCTGCGCGACCGCCTGCTCCGGGCTCTGGCGGAAGTCGAGAACACGCGACGCCGCGCCGAACGAAGCGTGGCGGACGCGCGCGAATACGGGATCTCCGACTTTGCGGCCGAGCTTCTGTCGGTCGTAGACAATCTGCAGCGGGCGCTCGCCTCGGCGGAAGATCGGCCTGATCAAACGCCCGCCGACGCCGCGCTCCTCGATGGCGTTCGCGCGATCCAGCGCCAGCTCCTAGCGACGTTGGGACGATTTGGCGTGAGACGCGTCGAGGCCCTCGGCGCTTCCTTCGATCCCAACCTCCACGAGGCGATGGCCGAGGTGGATAATGATTCCAGGCCGCCGGGAAGCGTCGTGAGCGTTCTGGAGGACGGCTACATGATCCACGATCGTCTATTGCGACCTGCTCGCGTCAATGTCGCCAAACCAGGACTGGAAATGGCTGCGCAGATCAATGCAGAGCCGGGCCGCTAAGCCGGTCGTCGTCGGCGAGGCTGGGATGGATTGGATCGCCTTCAAGGTAGAGTGAGTTGGATCGCTTCGTCCTCCGGCCGACGGCGTTCAGCTGGGCGACCAGGGCGACGTCTAGCTTCGAGATCGCCCCTGACGCACCCCCTAATGGATTCCAACTTTGAGTGGAGCTCAGTTATGGCCGTGACCCTCAACCGACGAGCATTTGACCATGCCAAAGACCTTATCGACGAAGGCCGATTTGTATTCGACGAGCGGGATGCGTGGAGCGCGCACCGGCCGTCAGCTCAAGACGAAAACGAATTCCTTCGCCTCTACGGTTTTGCGGAATTTGGCAAGTGGCACCTGGGAATCAATGATGAGCGCACGGAAGACACCAAGGGACACTACGAATTTCCTTACGGGGATTTCGAAAACGTCCATCGCTGCGGCGTGCTTAGTGCGGAAAGCCGCGCGGGCCAATACAAGCACTTTGACATCGAAAACGCGGCGGCCCATTTGCACGGAATGATCGATGGCCGGAAGCGTGCGGTGCCTTCGAAGCAGTCTCAAGCGGCCGGCAAGGCAAGGAAACTGCATATTTGACCTAGAGATCGAAAGCGAGAATGAACGTCACGCCAGAAAATCCTCGGCCAGGGCTCTTTCGTGATCGCCACGACGCAGGCCGCTTTCTCGCTGAAAAGCTCACAGCCTACGCCAACCGCACAGACGTGATCGTGCTGGCGCTGCCGCGTGGCGGCGTGCCCGTCGCGTATGAAGTCGCTCGCTCTCTTCGAGCCCCGATGGACGTTTTCGTCGTGCGCAAGCTTGGCGTGCCGGGCTATGAAGAGCTGGCTATGGGCGCCGTGGCGACAGGCGACGTCCGCGTGCTCAACGATCAAATCGTGAAGCGGCTTGGTATTCCCGATTACATAATCGATGCGGTCGCCGCGCGGGAGCAGCAGGAACTGGCGCGGCGCGAGCGCCTCTATCGGGGTGGTCGTCCGCCCCTCGACGTTGGCGGTCGCACTGTGATTCTTGTGGATGACGGTCTCGCGACCGGAGCCACCATGCATGCTGCTATCGCGGCGCTGCGACAGTTGCGGCCGGCTCGTATTGTTGTTGCCGTGCCGACGGCGTCGCCTGACATCTGCGAAGAGATGAGGGTAGAGGTTGACGACGTCATCTGCGCCATCACGCCGGAGCCGTTTCAGGCGGTTGGTCTGTCCTATCAGGATTTCTCGCAAACGACTGACGAGGAGGTCCGCGCGCTGCTCGCGCGGCGAGATAGACCCGAAGAGAACGAGGCTCAAGAAGGCTCGGGCGATGCGGCTCTGATCGAGGCTGTGCGCGGGGCCGCATACCCACTGGCGGGCGGCGCCAGAGACTATGACCCGCTCATGGAACGGATCGGCAGGGCGCGTTTTGCGCTGATCGGCGAGGCCTCTCATGGCACGCACGAATTCTACCGCGAGCGCGCCGAAATCACGAAGCGACTGATCACGGAGAAGGACTTCAAGGCGGTCGCAGTCGAGGCCGATTGGCCCGAGGCTTATCGGATCAACCAATATGTGCGCGGCGCGGGCAGCGACGTCGACGCTGTCGAAGCGCTCGCCGATTTTCGACGGTTCCCGAGATGGATGTGGCGCAACACCGTGGTGGTGGAATTCATCGAATGGCTGCGAGCGCACAACGAAGCGCTTCCGGGAAATGTTGAAAAGGTCGGATTCTACGGTCTCGACCTCTACAGTTTGCACACGTCGATGAAAGTCGTGCTGCGCTATCTCGAGAAGGTTGATCCCACGGCAGCAAAGCGGGCCCGTGACCGCTATGCCTGCTTCGATCATTTCGGCGAGGATACCCAAGCCTATGGTCTGCTCGCGCGCTTGAACATCTCAAAGTCATGTGAAGAAGAAGTTGTCAACCAGCTGGTCGAGCTACGACGCCGGGCGCCCGACTATGCACAGCGCAGCGACCCGGGGGCTGATGATGAATTGTTCTACGCCGAGCAGAATGCTCGTTTAGTGCAGAATGCTGAAGCCTATTACCGCTCGATGTTTCTCGAGGAAGTATCGTCCTGGAATCTTCGCGATCGCCATATGGCTGAGACACTCGATGCTCTGGTTGCGCATCTGGATCGGAAATGCAGTCGCGCCAACCTGGCCGTTTGGGAGCACAATTCGCATCTCGGCGATGCGCGGGCGACCGAGATGGGCCAACGCGGCGAGCTAAATGTGGGGCAGCTCACGCGCGAGAAGTACGGCCAGGATGCGGTCTTGGTCGGCTTCACCACGCATCACGGAACCGTGACGGCAGCCTCCGATTGGGACAAGCCGGCTGAACGCAAAAACGTGCGGCCGGCTCTCGCCGGCAGCTACGAAGCGCTGTTCCACGCCGCGCGACGCGGTCGCTTCCTCCTTGTCTGGAACGAAAGCGACCAAATCGCTGACCGCTTGCGCGCACCTCGGCTAGAACGGGCTATCGGCGTGATTTATCGTCCTGAAACCGAGCGCCAGAGCCACTACTTCCGCGCGCGGCTACCGGATCAGTTCGACGCCGTACTGCATTTCGATGAGACACGGGCAGTCGAACCGCTCGAGACCACCGCTGAATGGGAAACAGGGGAGGCGCCCGAGACCTTCCCATTCGCTGTCTGAGCGAGAATTTACGTGGCTTGCAGAAGGCGCCGCATGCCTCAGACGCGCCGGATATGCGTCAGGCGCGTCTTCGGTCTTCTCGGCGACTCGCGGGTGTGTCGCGCGTGCGAAGGCCTGAGAGGCCGTCCTCGCGGCGACCGCCGAGTGACCGATCAACGCGCGAACTGGCGGTCGGAGCCGCCCTGCGGCGTCGGACGATGCGTGCGCGCCGCTTGGTTCGTCGTCACGCGCGCAGCACGCCGCCAGCCACCGACCGGCAACTTATCCCAGGGGAGCGTCCGCTTGGGCTCCTCCAACTCCACGATGAGCGCCGCCAACGCCGCGCGGAGCTGGTCGAGCACCTGCGCGTAGTCGATGATCGCGTGCTCCTGCACGTGCGTCGACTGCCCCGTTTCCTTCACGTCGTGCTGGCGAATCGTGGCGTTTGCAAAATTGGAATCGGTGCGCGTCCCTTCCGAGCGGATCTGCTGGTCGAACTGCGCCAGCCGCAGGCTCAAGTCATCGATGGTGAGGATCAGCTCCACCGCGCGGCGACCGAGCAGGGCATGCGCTTCCCAATTGTCGTCATGCAGCATTCGCGGCTGCACCAGTTGGAAGCTGGTGATCGCGACCGACACGCTGCCGCTACGGAAAGCGGCTAATTGCGATTCGGCGACGGCGCAAGCGCGAGCGACCTGCTCGTGGTACTCCTCGACCACCCGGAGCAGCCGGAAGCGATAGGCCAGGGCCCGGACTTCGTGCGCACGCTCCTGAAGCCGCACCTGGCGGACGGCGCCGATATAGGCCAATACGCCGCCGGCGAGGGCGCCCGCCGCCCAGGTCGCCTGGATCCACGCCGCGCGAACGGCGGCGGCCGCGCCGATGCGCGCCGCCTCGATGGTGGCCTGAGCCTG
>DASXXT010000077.1:0-2624 GCA_036502965.1 Roseiarcus sp.
CATTGTAAGAAGGCAGTCGTTGCACAGCAACGCGAGTTTGGATTGAAGGCCGGCGACGTCCGCTTGTATCTTTCCACCCTGCGCGCCTGCGACGCCGTTGTAAGCGACAAAAATCAATTCAACACACAAGTAAAGATTGTCTGTCACTTCGTTCAGACTGAGCTGCCCCAGGACCGTCGACACCTGACTCTGCACCAGCGGGTCGTCGTAACTCGGTCTTTCGGTCAAATTGTAGGACCTGTCGTTTACGACAATTGAGGTTCCGTCAGGCATTTCCCGTCTCCCCGCCAATAGTGTTCGATGCCCAGAAGGAACTTCTGACAGCGCTCAAATTTTCAAAACTAATATACGCGTTGTGCTCGGCATCGACCCAACGACCGCGGTCAATGTCGTCATCGAGGCGTAGATTAGTCAAGCTTGTGGTCGTTGATTTGCGGATTTCGCTGAGGGCTTATCTGTCACCAAACTATGCCGCTAGCGCAGCCGATGGATATGTGATATTATTCATCGAGACCGATGGTCGCATGGTCGCAATGTCGCCAAGTCGGGCGGCAACATTTCCTCGGAAACACCGATGTCTCGCATCGCTCCGTTCGTGGAGCACAACGTTGTTCGTCGCACCTTGTTTCAAGGGCGCCAACGCCACGGCGCGGTTTGAAGCAGACGTCGCGTAAATGCGGGCGTCCGGCCTCGGCGGCGGCGCGGACAGCGCGATGATGTCGGGCTCCGCGTCGCGATCACCCGCGAGAGCCCGAACTATTATCCGTCCGGGGCGTGAGCAGTCAGGCGCTCCGCGCGCCGAGGATCGAGAGCAGAGCGCTTGCAATACGGCTACGGCGGCGATCTTTATGGCTCAGGACATGAAACTCGCGGTCGGGCAGCTTGAAGCGGACCTGCCGAAGCAAGCCGGCCTCTAAGCTCGAAGCGGCGACTGAGGCGGAGGTCGCCGTCGCGCCCAGGCCCGCCTCGACCGCCGCGCGCACGGCTTCGTTCGAGGGAAGCTCCATCGCGATCCTGAGCTTTTCGAGCCGGACGCCGAGCCGCCTTAAGCCCTGTTCGAACGCTGACCGCGTGCCCGATCCGATCTCGCGCAGCACCCATTCTCCCTGAACAAGGTCGGTGGGCTTGAGCGATTGAGCGTCGCCCCAGGCATGTTCAGGGCCGACGACGAGGACCAGCTGATCCCTCGCAACGACGAGGCTTTCCAGGCCTTCGCTTTTTACTGCGCCTTCGACAAAGCCCAGTTCCGCCGTGCCGCTCTCAACCGCTTCGGCGACCTCAGCTGTGTTGCCGATTGTCAGCCTGATCTCGATGCGCGGATGGGCGCGTCGGAAGGCGACGAGGCGCGGCGGCAGCCAGTAGCCGGCGATCGTCTGGCTCGCATGCAGGCTCAGCACGCCGGCCTCGAGCGCCCCGAATTCAGCAAGCGTCTGCTTTGCGTTCTCAACCTCGGCAAGGATGCGGCGCGCTTGGGCAAGCAGCGCGGCGCCTGCTTCGGTGAGCGCGATGCGCCGGCCGACGCGGTCGAACAGCAATACGTCGTGGCGAGTTTCGAGCGAAGCGATCGCGTGGCTCGCGGCGGATTGCGCGAGGTTGAGAGCCCGCGCCCCTTCCGTGACGTGTCCGCGCTCCGCGACGGCTATGAAAACGCGCAACTGTTCCAGCGTCACGGGCTCCCTCATTCAATCTACGAATTAGATCATACCGAATACAATCATCTATTGGAATGATTGATTGACGCAGCCTACCTTTGTCTCCGTACAGGAGAAAAAACCGATGAGCGTTCTCGATATCCAGTCTCAGCCGCTCGCGCGCCGGGACGCCAAACCGCTCTTGGAGATCGTCCGCAACTTCACCCTGAACTGGTTCACCGTAACCATGGGGACGGGCGCGCTGGCGCTGACCTTGAACCAGTTCCCGCTTGCCGTTCCGGGCCTGCGCGCAGCCGCGGCGGGTTTGTGGCTCGCCAATATTGCGCTCTTCGCGCTGTTCAGCCTTCTCTACGCCGCGCGTTGGGTCCTCTTCCCGCGCGAGGCGGCGCTGATTTTCCGGCACCCGGTGATGTCGATGTTTTTTGGCGCAATCCCGATGGGGCTCGCGACCATCGTCAACGGCTTCCTCGCCTTTGGCCCTGACTTCATCAGTTCCGGCTTAGCCGTCAGCCTCGCGCGCGCCCTTTGGCAGGCGGACGCCGCGATGTCGGTCGTTTGCGGCTTCGCCATCCCTTATTTCATGTTCACCCGCCAGGAGCACTCGATGGAGAAGCTGACGGCGGTATGGCTGCTTCCCATCGTCGCCTCGGAAGTCGCCGCGGCGAGCGGGGGGCTGGTCGCGTCGCATCTTGCGGCCCCGGAGGCCTTCCTCGTCCTCATCCTGAGTTATGTCCTCTGGGCGTGCTCTGTGCCGCTCGCCATGAGCGTTCTCGTGCTGCTGTTCCTGAGGCTTGCGCTGTTCAAGCTGCCCGAGCGCGACATGGCGGTCTCCTGCTGGCTCGCGCTCGGGCCGATCGGGACAGGCGCGCTGGGTCTCGTCGTGCTCGGCGGCGCCGCGCCGGCGATTTTCGCCGCCAACGGGCTCGCGTCCTTGGGCGAGGTCGCCTTCGGCCTCGGCGTGATCGGAGGCCT
>DASXXT010000078.1:0-8855 GCA_036502965.1 Roseiarcus sp.
ACGACCGGCAGCGTCGCGCCAATGCGAGCCTTGACCTCATGGAAGATGAGCGAAAGCCGCAGCGTCGCGCTCACGTGGCTCGCGATCTGGAAGAGGCGGCTGTTCTGGCCTCCGAACCATATTGGAATGACGGTGGCTTTCGAGCGCTGGATGAGCTGCGACACAAACGGCTGCCAGCGCCCGTCGACCGCGGGCTTGAGCCCGAGCTTGTCGGGCGTCGTCGAAATCGCGCCGGCGGGGAACACGACCACGGCCCCGCCTTTCGCGAGCTGGGCGCGCGCCGCTGCGCGCGAGGCGAGGTTGGTCCGCTCAGCTTCCTCAGTGCCTGAGAAATCGACCGGCAGAATGAACCCAGCCGCCTCTGGCGCACGCGTGAGCACGATGTGGGTGAGAACGACGAAATCGGGTCTCACCTTGCTCACCAGCCAAGCCATGACGATGCCGTCGAGCACGCCATAGGGGTGATTGGCGACGAAAACGACCGGGCCGGTCTTGGGCACGGCGGCGAGCGCATGGGGGTCGTAGCGGACGTCAAGCTTGAGCGAGCGCACCGCGGCCTGCCAGAACGTCTCGCCCAAGCGCGGAAAGCGCTGGTTGTGCACATACATCCGCTTGAGTTTCGGCTGGCCGGTGGCTTTCTCGACGAGCCGAATCAGCCCCCGCTTGATCGGCGGATCGCTGGCGGTGGCGTAGCTGAAGAGATACTTGTCCATGCGACTCGTCTTCGGGCCAGCCGCCCGCAATATATTGTTCACGCGACTGTCATGTGACAAGCTCTCGTCAAGCGCTGTTGGCGTTGCGCTTGGCGAGCCGGTCGAAATCCTGCAATTCGGCGACGAGCGCCTCGAAGTCCTTCAATGGCACCATGTTGGGGCCATCCGATGGCGCGCGATCGGGGTCCTGATGGGTCTCGATGAATACACCTGCGACGCCGACCGCCACCGCCGCCCGCGCCAGCACCCTGACGAATGCGCGCTCCCCGCCCGAGGACGTCCCCTGCCCGCCCGGCTGCTGCACCGAATGGGTGGCGTCGAAGATGACCGGCGCGCCGGTCTCGCGGGCGAGGATGGGGAGCGCGCGCATATCGGAGACAAGCGCGTTGTAACCGAAGCTCGCGCCCCTCTCCGTCACCAGGATATCGGCCAAACCGGCCGTGTCGAGTTTGGCGACGACATTCTTCATATCCCAGGGAGCGAGAAACTGCCCCTTCTTGACGTTGACCGGCCGCCCGGTTTCAGCCGCCGCGACCAGGAGATCCGTCTGCCGGCACAGAAAGGCTGGGATCTGCAATGCGTCGACCGCTTGCGCGACCGGCCCGCATTGGCTGATCTCATGCACGTCGGTGATGACGGACAAGCCAAGCGTCTCGCGGATTTCGGCGAAGATCGGCAACGCCGCCTCGAGGCCGACCCCGCGCGCGGCGGACCCGGAAGTCCGATTGGCCTTGTCGAAAGACGATTTGAAGACGAGGCCGATGGCGCGGCGCGCGGCAATCTCCTTAAGCGCCCCAGCCATCTCAAGCGCGTGGTCGCGGCTTTCGATCTGGCAAGGCCCGGCGATGATCGCCAATGGCAACCGGGGGCCGAAGCGGGCCGCAAGCCGCCCCTGGCCGATCTGAACGATGGCGTTGTTGTGCAAAGAATGTCTCGCTCGGATGTGGCTCTCAGCGCAACGCGCTTTCCGGCCCGTCTTGTCATTCCCGCGCAAGCGGGAATCAAGAGTCTCGGCAAAGCCTTGCTGGATGCCCGCTTTCGCGAGCATGACAGGCGACGACGTCGGCTGATTGCACGTTGCTCTAGCGGCGGACCGGGCTCAATGGCAAGCACCAGAGACGGGAACGCGCCGCAACCTGTCAGCCCTGCCCCTCCACGGTCTCGCTGGCCGTAAAGTCGATTTCGACCCGCGCCCCGCTCGGATCGAAAAAGAACAATTGCCAGACGCCGGCTGCATGGCCCGACTGGGGCAACCGCCTCAAGTCGTATTTGATCCCACGCTCCTTGAGCTTGGCCACATAGACCGACGGGTCGGTTCCGAAAAAGGCGATGTGATCGAGCACGCCGCCGCCTTCCGGAATGGACGGTTTTTCAACCACATGCAGCACGGCCTTGCCGTCATTGTAAAGCCAGGCACCGGGGAACGCGAAGGCCGGGCGCGGCCCCGACGTGAACCCGAGAATGTCGTTATAGAAGGCGACCGTCTTTTCGGTGTTCGTCGTGAGGATGGTGAAATGATCCATCCGAGCGATCGGCATGGGCCTCTCCTCCCTTGGGCGCGCAACGCGCGAGCTGTGTCGCCGCCGGCTGGCGAGGCGGCAGATTCGTCGCCTCCCCCAGCCCCTGTCAAGTCGATAGTGGCGAGCAATTTGACATCCGCCGCGCGCTCGGCGCACGCTTTCGTCCATGACTGATCATAGGGCTGACGGCGAACTCGGCATTCTCGCCCGCCGCAGGATCGAGGCGGCGATCATCGCGCCGATCTATGACGAGATGCGCCGAGCTATCGGTGAAGAGAAGGCGCGCGACATCCTCCGCCGCGCCATTCGTCGTGCGGCGATCGACGCAGGAGCCGAAATGGCCGCGCGCGTAGACGGCGGAGCGGATCTCGAAAGCTTCAAGGCGATTCTGCCTTTGTGGACGAAGGACGACGCGCTGACGATCGAGGTCCTCGACGACAAGCCCGGCGTGCTCGACTTCAATGTCAAGCGTTGCCGCTACGCCGAGACCTACCGCGCGATGGGGCTCGGCGACATCGGCGACATCCTGTCCTGCAACCGCGACGGCGCGTTCTGCGAGGGCTACGACCCGCGCATCAAGCTGACGCGGACCCAGACGATCATGGGCGGCGCGACCCATTGCGACTTTCGCTATCGCTCGAGTCCGGAACTGACGGCGTAATCTGCGGGGGCGAGCTGGCGCGACAAATGGCAGGGGCCGGGAGGAAACGCATGCGGCTCTGCTTGGCTTTAATCGCGCTTTTGACAGCGCTCGCGGCGGTCTCGCCCGCACAAGCGCTCGAGCGCTTGATCGACATCAGTAACGACCGCTGGGTCGAGGTCAGCGGTCAAGGGAGCGTCAGCGCCGCGCCCGACTTCGCCCAGGCGACGCTCGGGGTCACAACCACGGGTAAGACCGCGGGCGAGGCGATGGTGGCGAATGCCAAAGCGGCCAACGCGCTCGTTTCGCTCATCAAGGCGGAGGGCGTCGCTCCAGCCGACATCCAGACCTCTGACGTCTCGATTTCGCCAATGTTCTCGCAGCCCTCGCCCGGCCAAACGACTCCCCAGACGATTACCGGCTATAGCGTGAGCAACAACGTCAGTGTCATGGTTCGCGATATGCCGCGCCTCGGCGCGCTGCTCGACAAGGCGGTCGCGGCCGGCGCCAACTCAATTTACGGCATCGGTTTTGGCCACAACGACGCGAGCGCGCTACTGGACAAGGCGCGCCCCCTTGCGTTGGCTGACGCCAGGCGGAAGGCCGAGATCTACGCCGGCGCGGGCGGCGCCAGGATCGGCCGGCTCATGGTGCTCACGGAAGAGGCTGGTTCCCGACCACCCGTCGCCTTTTCCCGCGCATACGCTGCTGGCGCGGCCGCCCCCCCGCCGATTGAGGCGGGCGAGGACAAGCTGACCGTGACCGTCACCGCGCGGTTCGAGCTGACCCCGTAAGGGACACTCGGCGTCGCCGGCGCGCCGAAAGGATCGAGATGGACGGTCCCCCTGACTCTGCCGACACGACGGTTCAGCGCCTGCTGAACGGCGAGATTCTCTTAAGCGAGCGGCGGCGCATGCTCATCCTGGCCGCGCTCCAGGCTTTCATCCTCGTTCTGATCCTCTTGGCCGCGACATTCGTCCCCGGCTTCGTCCGGTCGATCTATCACGATCGGCTCCCGATCCGTGCAGCGTCGGCGGCGTTCTCGGCCTTCGTCGCCTACGAACTGTTCGCGGCCGGCCTGCTCACGGTCTTCATTCGCCGCGGTCGAAATTTTCCGGTGATCGGTCGCTACGTGAACGCGTTCGTGGAAACAAGCTTTCCAACGGTGCTGCTCTATCTGCTTGCGGGATATCTGTTCGCGCCGGCCGTTTTCGGGACGTGGACCGCGATGCTCTATTTTCTCTTCATCATTCTCTCGACCCTCCGGCTCGACTTTAAGCTTTCGGCCTTCACGGGAGCGGTCGCTGCGGTCGAGCTCTTCGTCCTCGCCATGGCCATCTTGCATCTAGAGTGGCGAAGCGACGACCCAGACTTGAGCATCGGCTATCATCTGACGCGCAGCGCCGTCCTTCTCGCAGCCGGCCTGCTGGCCGGCTATGTCGGAGCGACGATCAAGAGCCATTTCCAACGGGCGCTCGCCGCCGCCTCGGCCCGCGACGAAGTGACCAACCTCTTCGGCCAGCATGTCTCGCCGCAAGTGGTCGAGCGGCTGCTCGCAATCGGCGCGGCCGAGCTCAGCGACATGAGGCGGGTCTGCGTCATGTTCGTCGACATCCGCAGTTTCACAGCCGCCGCGCGCATGCGCACGCCCGCCGAGGTCGTCGCCCGCCTCAACGCCGTTTTCGAGATCCTGGTCGACATCGTCGATCGGCACAACGGCATTGTGAACAAGTTTTTGGGGGACGGCTTGCTCGCCATTTTCGGCGCGCCAATCGACGATCCTCTTGGGGCTGCGAACGCCGTCGCCGCGGCGCGCGAGATGCTCGGCGCGATCGAGGCGAGCAACGCCGGCAACCCCTGGCCGATCCGCCTCGGCATCGGCATTCACATCGGTCAGACGGTGGCCGGGACCGTCGGCTCGCAACGCCGCAAGGAATATACGGTGATCGGCGACACGGTGAACCTGGCCTCGCGCCTCGAGAGCCTCAACAAAGAGGTGGGCTCGCAGCTTGTCGTCTCCGACGCCGTGCGCGAAGCTGCGGGCGACGCTGTCGGCGAGGCTCTGCCGCTCGGGCCCCTCCCCGTGCGCGGCTACGCCGAGCCGGTCACGGTCTGGCGCCTCGCCTAAAGCGAGCGGATATCGACGAAAATGCGATTGTATTGGCCTGAAAATACAGATGTATTGGTCTAAGAGCCGGCCCGGCTGGCGGCTGTCGAGCAAGGCGCTTTGGTGCGCGCGCACTGCGGGCGCGGCCGCCTCTGGTTCCCGGATCCCGCCAACGTCGCGAATAGGCGCCGATGTGGCGAAAAAGACCCGCGTCGGACATTAGGGACGAGTCGCTTTGTCTGCTCCCTCATTCCTCAAGCCCCGTGTGCTCGGACGAGCTAATTTTTTTCATAAGCTGGCTTGAATACTCCGCAGCCGCGCTGGCGAACCTATCAGTTAGTTCAGCCCACAGCCTCATCTGACCAGCGCTTGGCCTCAATTGCAGTAATGATGTCGCGTACCTTCAGGCTTTCGAATTGCACTTCAAGTGGCGCAAAAGGCCCGCCCCGAACCTTTGCGACGAGTCGCTTTGTCTGCTCCCTCATTCCTGAAGCCCGGATGCCTTCTGTCAACCGGATGGGACACGGACGGAAATTCGGAAATTGCTTTTCAGAATCCAGAAATAGTGCTATATATCTTCTCGTTCGCCGGCTGGATCGCACGCCCTTTGCGAGGCGGGTGGACGGACGAATGGGCTGGGCAATTGGCACGTTTCGCGAGGCCTGAAATGAAAGAAGGAAATTTCTATTTGGATTCGCTGTAACCCGTTGAAAAGACGCGATTCGGCCAAGGGAACCCAAGGAAATGCGAGCTATTTTCCTTGGTTTTATTTGGATTAGCTTGCACTTCCTTGCACGAGCTCGGCCGGCGCATGGACCGTCTCGCGAACAGTTGCAAGTTGTAAAACGAAAAAAGTTGCGCAAAAGAGCAGTTAAACCATTGAAATCATTCGACCGCGTAAACTTGTGCGCGAGCGCGCTTTAGCCTAAGGGCCTTTGGGGCGTCGCCCCCTTCGATTGGCCTCGCAACCATTATGAGCCCGCCTCGGATGCAGCCTCCCTCAGACGCGGATCAGCGTCGCGCAGCGAAACCCGTCGTCGTTTACGCGCTCGATCGGCTGCCCGCCTACGACGCCGCATTCTACGACAATGCGCGAGCGGACATGGCGAAGGTCGGCGAGACGGTCGTGCCGCCGCGCGAGGGGCGCACGTTCGACGTCGCGGCCGGGCATTTTTTCCGCATTGTCAGCACCGAGGGCCCGCAGGTCGGCGACCTCAACTTGTGGAACGCCGCCGATCTCGCGGAGCGGTTCTTCAGCGGCAAGACACGGGCGCTTAATGCGACGCATGTGACCGCCGGCTGCCGGCTTTGGAGCGCGTTGCCCTATTTGCGTCCGATGGCGACAATCACTTACGACACGCTCGGCTGGTACGGCTTCGACGCCGACGGCGCCGGAGTGCACGATGTCATCGGCACGCGGTGCGATCCGTATACGAACCGGCTCTTGACCGGGGACGAGTATCACCATTGCTGCCATTCGAACCTGACGCGCGCCCTGGCGGAGCGGATGAAGCTTTCGTTGCGCGAAGCGGAGACGCATGTCCACGACGTGCTCAACGTGTTCATGTGCACTGGTTTTGAGCGCGTTTCCCATCGCTATTTCATGAAGGCGAGTCCCGCGCGTCCCGGCGACTTCATCGAGTTCTTCGCCGAGATCGATCTCATCGGCGCGCTGTCGGCCTGTCCCGGCGGCGACTGCGGGGCGAGCCACTCGAGCGACGAGGCGCGCTGCTATCCGCTCAAGGTCGAGATCTTCCGACCGCGCGATGAGGCGCTGCAGGGCTGGCGCCCGCCCGAGGTCAGCGCCTATTCCGGCGCGTGAAGCAACGCGTGGGCGCCTGCCTATCCGTAACGCAGTCGCGATCGCTCCCGCGCCTTGTGGGCCTCGGTCTCCCGGTCGCGGGGCGGGGCGGCGCTGCGCAAGGAAAAGATCAGCTTGCGCGCCGCTTCCGCAACCTCTTCGACCGCGCGCTCGAACGCCTCCGCATTGGCCTGCGAGGGCTTGCTGAAGCCGCTCACCTTACGCACGAACTGAAGCGCGGACGCGCGGATTTCCTCTTCGCTCGCGGGCGGCTCGAAATTGAACAGCGGGCGGATGTTGCGGCACACGGGAGCCTCCTTTGCGCGCAGCCCGATCCGATTTGGTCGAGCCGCCATTGTCATAGCGAGCCCCGGGTCAGCGCGGGAAGCTATCCTATACCCGTCGGGCGACTCAGGCAGTATGTGCGAGCGGTTCACCTAGGAGCACCTTCGATTGCGGTTCGGGCTTTGGCCAAGAGTCGATTGCTGGCTTGCACGTGAGCGGACCAGCGGCGCCGTCCTTCCGTCGGCCGCAAACGTGACCATCACCGATGCCGCCCATGACATCCCGAGGTTAAATGACGTAACGATCTCGACGCTCAGCCAATATGCAGGCAACGTCCTCAAATTGGTATAGGAAGATTGTCGTTGCATGAAGGTTGAGAATAACGATATAATTTGGATAAACCACCGCAATGGGCAAGAGCGAGATGGGATCTTCAGCGCCGGCGCAATTGCTGGACTCGGGGCTGTGCGGGCTTTCGTTGGTGGCGGGATACTACCGCATCGCTGGCGACCCCGCGCAGCTGAGGCATCAACTCGCCCTGACCGGTCGCGGGGCCGAGGCTGAGGATATCGTTCGCGGCGCGAATGTCCTTCAGCTGAAGTCGCGGATCCTTCGCGGGGTGACCGCCAGGCGTCTCGCCGCCATTCCTTTGCCGGCGGTCCTGGGCCTAAAGGAGGGTGGTTTCGCGGTCCTGGGCGCGGGTCCGACTAAGGGGATGGCGCGGCTGGTTGATCCAATTGCCCGGACCGCGCAAGAGTTATCGATGGAGGACATAGCGGCGCTGTCCTCAGGCGAACTGGTGCTGATCACGCGCCGGTTCGGCGGAGCGGGGGTGGATCCCACCACATTCGGGTTCCGCTGGTTCTGGCCCTCGATTCTGCGTTACCGGCGCTCGCTCGCCCATGTGCTGGTCGCGTCGCTGTTTGTGCAATTGTTCGCTCTGGCGACGCCTATCTTCTTCCAGCTGGTCGTCGACAAGGTGCTGGTTCACAAAGGCCTCTCGACGCTGATCGTGCTGGTGATCGGCATGGTGACGCTGGGCTTGTTCGAGACCATCCTGCAGTTCCTACGCACCTATACGCTGAGCCACACCACCAACCGGATTGATGTCGAACTTGGCCGGCGCCTGTTCCATCATCTCTTCCGCCTGCCGCTCGCCTACTTTGAGACCCGCCCGGCCGGGCAGACGGTGGCTCGCATGCGCGAGCTCGAGACGATCCGGAGCTTTCTGACCGGGCAGGGCCTGACCTCGCTGCTCGATCTTGTCTTCACGCTGATCTTCTTCGTTGTGATGTTCATCTATTCGGTGAAGCTCACTCTGGTCGTCCTGGCTTCGATTCCGGTCTATGTGGTCATCGCCACTCTGATTCGACCGGTGCTGCGCGAACAGATCAACGAGAAGTTCAACCGCGGCGCCCGGTCGCAGCAGTTCCTGGTCGAATCGATCGTCGGCGCACAGACCCTCAAGGCGGCGAGCGTCGAGCCGATGATGCAGGCGCAATGGGAGGAGCGGCTGGCGGCTTACGTCCGCACCTCCTTCAACGCCGGCGTTTCCGGAGCGCTCGGGCAGAACCTCATCCAGTATGTGAGCAAGGTCACAACCGCGCTGATCCTGTTTGTCGGGGCGCAATCGGTGATCGAAGGGACAATGACGGTCGGCGAGCTCATCGCCTTCAACATGATCGCGAGCCAGGTGGTGCAGCCGATTCTGCGGCTGTCGCAATTGTGGCAGGATTTTCAGCAGGTGCAGGTGTCGGTCGCGCGTCTGGGCGACATCCTCAACGCGCCG
>DASXXT010000079.1:0-5743 GCA_036502965.1 Roseiarcus sp.
TCGTCCCCCCAGTTTCAGCAGCTCACATTGTCTCGGTGACCTTCTTGAGATGGGGCGGCTTGTCGGGGTCGCGGCCGCGCCGGCGCGCGGTCGCCTCCGCGACGCGGTAGAAAGCGTGAAGGGCCACGATCGGGGTCAGAAGGGGGTGGCCGCCGTCAAGCGCGACCATTGTCGGCCAGCGCTTGTGCGCCTCGATATCGACGAGGAGCGGCGCCGCGCCGAACGCAGCGAGGCGGTCGAGCGTGTCAAAGAACCCCGGACGAGCGGCGTCCGCAGGCGCGAAGGCGAGGACTGGAAATCCCGGCCCAATGATCCCCGCCGGCCCATGCAGCACTTCGGCGGACGAGAAGGCTTCGGCGTGGATCGCCGAAGTTTCCTTGAGCTTCAGCGCCGCCTCGGCGGCGACGGCGTGAGTCGCGCCCCGCCCGACGACGAACAGGGACGAGGCTTGGGCCAGCGTCTCGATCGCCTCCGTCGCAGGCGGCGCGACCGACGATGAGTTGATGACCGAAGACAGCTTCGTAAGCGCGGCCAAAAGTTCGGCGTCGTCGCTCCAATGGGCCACAAGAGAGGCGCCGGCGACCAGCGCGGCGATCATCGATTTGGTCGCCGCCACCGAGCGCTCAGGCCCGGCGCACAACGGCAGAAGTGCGTCCGCCTCGCGCGCAAGCGGAGATTCCTCGTCATTGACGAAGGCGACCGACAGCGCGCGCTGATCCTTCGCCGCCCGCTGCATGGCCAGGATATCGGGGCTTCGGCCCGACTGCGAGATGGCGATCGCGACCACGCCCTCAAGCTTGAGCGGCGCGTGATAGAGCGAGGCGATCGAGGGCCCGAGCGAAGCGCAAGCAAGCGCGAGCTTGAGCTCGACCAGGTGCTTGAGATAGAGCGCTGCATGATCGGAACTGCCGCGGGCGACCGTTGCGACGAACGGGGGTTTGCGCGCCCGCAAATCCGCGGCCACTTCCGCGGTCAATGCGGCGTTGGCGGCCAATTGGCGGCGGACGACCGCGCCGGCTTCCGCGACTTCCGCGGCCATGAACGTCTGGCTCACCGCCTCGCTCCTTCCGTCCGCTGGCGTAAAATGGTAGCGTGGCCCGCTCGGTGAGGCCGCCGATTTGACACGGCTCGAATCAGGGATAAAGCAGCCGTTTTTCCCAGGTTGATTCTGGTGTCGATCGGGTAAACCTGACACGCTCATGCAATCGGGAGGGGCGATCGCGCCAGAACTCGATCTCGATCGGCGCGAGCCGATAGCCGCGCCAGTACTCCGGTCGGGGCACTTCGCCGCTTCCAAACCGCCGTTCGTAAGCCCCCACCGCCGCTTCGAGATCGGCGCGCGAGGCGAGCGGGCGCGATTGCGCGCTCGCCCAGGCGCCGATCTGGCTCCCTCTCGGCCGGGAGGCGAAATAGGCGTCGCTCTCAGAAGCGGTCACTTCGGAGACGGCGCCGCGAAAACGGGCTTGGCGGCGGAGCGATTTCCAGTAGAAAAGCGCCGCCGCCCGAGGCTGGCTTTTAAGTTCGCGCCCCTTGGCGCTGTCGATATTGGAGTAGAAGACGAGTCCGCGCGCGTCCGCGCCCTTGCACAGGATCATCCGCGCGTCGGGCAACCCCTCTGCGTCGACAGTGGCGAGCGTCATCGCCTCCGGGTCGTTGATTTCCGTTGCCCAGGCTTCCTCCAGCCAAAGCTTAAACAACGCGAACGGATCTGCAGCCTCGGTAAAGTCGGCTGTGCTCAAGTCATTCAAAACACCGACGCTCCGCAGAAGAAAAGGAAGGCCAATGCGAACAATATCGCGACGCGCGGCTCCTGGCCAACCGGCGCTCCGGCCCGTCGATCTTGCGGACCGCCGTGCGAATGGCCAAATGTGCGAACGAGACAGTGGCCTTTGCGCTTTTCATGAAGGCTAAGGCCGAGGGATGGGCTCATAAATGCGTGATCCATATGATGTTCTTGGGGTATCGAAGACCGCGAGCGAGGCGGAAATCAAATCCGCGTTTCGCAAGCTCGCCAAGAAGTATCACCCCGACCAGAGCAAGGAGCCAAAGGCGAAAGAGCGCTTCGCGGAAGTCGGCTCGGCCTACGAAATCCTTGGCGATGATACCAAGCGCAAAGCGTTCGATCGCGGCGAGATCGATGCGGAAGGCAAGCCGCGCGCGCCGCAATTCGAGGGTTTCGGTTTTGGCCAACACGCGGGGGGCGCCGGTCGCGGGGACTTTCGCAATTTCGGCTTCGACTTCGGCACCGGCGGGTTTTCGACCGAAAGTGGTTCGGTCGATCCGGACATCCTGTCGGAATTGTTCGGCGCCGGCCGCACCCGCGCGCGCAGTCAGTCGACCCGGGGGGAGGATATCGGCGTCACGGTCGCGGTTCCCCTGGCGACGATTGCGTATGGCGGCTCGATCCGCGTCGCCTTGCCGACGGGAAGGACGCTGGACGTCGCCGTGCCCGCCGGCATCGAAGATGGGAAGTCCATCCGGTTGCGCGGTCAGGGCCATCCCGCCCGTCGCGGCGGATCGCCCGGCGACGTCATCGTGACCATTCGACACGCCGCTCATCCGCTGTTCAGGGTGGAGGGGCGCGATCTGCGGCTGGATCTGCCGATTACGCTTTACGAGGCCATTTTGGGGGCGCGCGTGAGGGCGCCGACGTTAAGCGGCGAGGTCGAAGTCTCGATCGCTCCGGGCGCTAACGGCGGTCGAGTGCTGCGATTGCGGGGCAAAGGTCTTCCCGGCGGCGCCGAGCAGGCCGCCGGGGATTTGCTGGCGACGCTTCGGATCGTTCTGCCGAACGAGCCGGATGCGGAACTGACCGCCTTGATGCGTAAGATGCGGGATCAGAAGCCCTACCAGCCTCGCTCCGCCGTGGCCTGAGCGGCCTCGACCGACGGGTCGAAGAAGCCGGTCGCGATCGTTAGCAATGACGCAGGGTCTAGGTCGCCCACCAGGGCAAATCCCTGGCTGCGCCACGTCCATACCGCGGCGGTGCGGCCATCCGCTGCGAGAAGTTGGGGCGCCCTTGTTGCAGGCGCATCAAGAGACTGGATCAATAACCCGACAGGTCCCTCTTGCGATTTGTAGACTAGAAAGGCCGCCGCCGCGCCAGGATAGGGAGCAATCCGCGCTCCCATGAGCCTGACGGCGGAAGGAGTCGCGGGCAGGTACACGGGATGCATGAGCCGCGTCGTCAACCAAGCTTGCGATTGGCTCCTGTCGCTGGTCGCGAATTCAACCGGCTCAACCCCCGGGCGGGCGAATGCCTGGAAAGCCGCGACGCCCGCCTCCCCAAGTCCTTTGGCGGGGATGACGGTTGCGGCCGGAGCCCAAACGAAGGCAAGGCAGACGAACAACGTCCCGAGCCCCAGCCGCAACAACAGCCACGGTCGAAATGCGTCGGTCGCGGCGGCCTTCGCCGAAAACCGCGAGGCCTCCGCAATCCTGGGCGATGACGGTTGCGTCGGCTGCTCGCGAGACGGTTTGCCGCCGACCGCTGCCGACCGTCCAGCCTTGGCCGGAGTTTCGTTCTGATGACGAACGATGCTGATCGAAAAGGCTCTCGCGCCCTCGCCGTCAAAGGCCGTACGAATCGCGCTGTTCTGTGCTCGCCACAGCGAGGCGCGGCGCGCCAGCGCGGGATCCTGCGCCATCTGCTGCTCGAAGGTCAGGCGCTCGTCGGGCTCAAGGCAGTCGTCCACGTACGCGTGCAGATCTGCGATGCGCCAGGCCTCCATCACTTGACAACGCGCAAGTGCGGAGCCGTCCTGGGCACCGCCGCCGGAAGCGGGCGGGTTAAGGCCGCGACCCGCTCGCGGGCCTTCGTCAGTCGCGCAATCAGCGTAGCCAACGAGATATCAAGAGCCGAGGCCGCTTCCTGGTGGGTGAAACCGGCCAGAACGACGATCAGCAGCGGCTCTCTGAGCTCCAAAGGAAGCGCGCGGACTGCCGCCGCCATGCCGATCTCGCTCGCGCGCGTTTTGCGGTGGGCGCTTTCCGCATTCTCGTCCCATGCCGGTTCCCCATCGTCGAGGGCCAGGCGACGAACATGTCGGCGATGAAGTCGAACAAATTGGCCAAACGCGCGCACGCGCGCATTGTCGCGGGCGGCTCGATCTGCTTCGTATCGAACGCCCGCGCCCACCGCTTCGAGCGAGGCCTGCCTGAACAGGCGATCAACAAGCGCGACCGCAGAAGCATGGTCAAGGATGAGCCGGTCATCTCGCGTCAGCGCCACGCCGAACTGGCGCAGGTCAGACAGGTCGCTCAGACTATCGCTTAACGGCGGCACTACGGTCACCGAGAGTTTGCTTGAGCCTCAACAAGCGTTAACGCTAGGCAACGATTCTAGCCCGAAGACGCCCTGGTTCCAAGCGGGTGTACGAGCAAACTCACACATTTTGTGACGGCTGACGAAAGCCTTGTCCTTCCCATGTGTGTTCAGCGAGGCTAAACACAACGCCGGGACGGCGTAATGGTCGCCGTCGAAGACGAGCGAGGCCTTAGTGGAGCAAACCCTCTCAGTCGGCGCAACCGCGGGCGTCATGCGCGGGATGCGCGGCGTTGTCTTCGGCCTGGCGAACAGTCGTTCGATTGCATGGGGCATCGCCAAAGCCGCCCACGCTGCGGGGGCTGAATTGGCGTTCACGTTTCAGGGAGAAGCGCTGGAAAAGCGGGTCCGGCCGCTCGCGCAAGAAATGGGCGCCAACGTGCTCGGCCATTGCGACGTCACAGAGGGCGCCTCTATCGATGCGGTGTTCGCGGAGGCCGGAAAGTTGTGGGGCTCCATCGACTTCATCGTCCATTGCATCGCATTTTCCGACAAGGATCAGCTCACCGGCCGTTACATCGACACGACCGAAGACAATTTCACCAAATCGCTGGCCATCTCCTGCTATTCGTTCACCGCCCTCGCCCAGCGAGCCGAAAAGCTGATGACCGGCGGCGGCTCCATGCTGACGCTGACCTACTATGGCGCAGAAAAGTGGATGCCGCACTATAACGTGATGGGCGTCGCCAAGGCGGCGCTCGAGGCCAGCGTTCGCTATCTTGCGGCTGACCTGGGCGAGAAGGGCATTCGCGTCAACGCGATCTCGGCCGGTCCGATCAAAACGCTCGCCGCCTCCGGCATCGGCGATTTCCGTTACATATTGCGGTGGAACGAATATAACTCGCCCCTGCGCCGCTCGGTCACGATCGAGGAGGTCGGCGACAGCGCGGTCTACCTCTTGTCGCCCATGTCGCGGGGCGTCACCGGCGAAATTATCCACGTCGACGCGGGCTACCACGTTGTGGGTATGAAGAATCCCACGGCGCCGGACATAACGGCGGCGAAGGACTGAGGTTTCGTTGGCAGAGCAGATTGCATTTGGCCGAACCGCGATCGTCATTGCGACCCCCGGGCTTTGGGAGCCGGGGGGAAGCAATCCAGGGGATCGTAAAGCGCCCTTCGTTCCCTGGATTGCTTCGTCGCTCCGCTCCTCGCGATGATGGTGTGGACGGCCCCGCCCAAACGGCATCGAGTGCCAAAACGTGGTCGCTGGAGCGCCACCAACGGGGAGACCGTCCATGGAAAAGTTTATCAGAATCGGCGTCGATTTGGGCAAGGACTATTTTCAGCTTCATGCGCTTGAGGGCGAAGGCGGTTCGGCCGTGAACCGCAAATTGAGCCGGACAAAGATACGAGCGTTTTTTGCTCGGATCGCGCCTTGCCGCGTCGGCATGGAGGCTTGCGGCTCGGCCCATTATT
>DASXXT010000080.1:0-2856 GCA_036502965.1 Roseiarcus sp.
GTCCGCCGTTGTCGCATAGTCGCCCTTAAGCGGTGAGACGCCGTCTTGCCGGACGACGCCCCAATGCACCGAGGACCCGCTTTCAAAGCGCACGAGATTGACAGTCATGAAAGTCAAATCCTTGGAGGAAACCGCGCTCAACCGGAAGCGAGCGCGCCCATCGTCGCCTTGGGCGTCTCAAAAACGCGCGCGACGATCGAGTGCGCCTCGGCGGAGGCGACGCCCAGCGCGCGCAGGATTGCTTCGACCGCCGCCGTCGCGTCTGACGGCGACAGGCGCCGCTCCCCTGCCGCCCGCATCGTCTGAAGCACGATGCCGGATACGACGTCGAAGCCCAGTTCCGGCGTGATCCCGCTGAGACGGCCCCTGGCCGCCGCCAGCCGTAAATCCTCGCGCAAATTCTTACGAGCGGCATGGGCGACCGATGGCAGCTCCCAGGCGCTGCGCGCCGCCAAGCTGCCCCAGGATGGGTTGCCGAACGCCTCGCGGATGAATGCGGCGCAGCCGGCGGCGATGCGCTCGATCGGATCAGCCAATTGCAGCCGGAAGGGCTGCAGCAAATCATCGAGCTCCTGAGCAAGCTCGTCGGCGACGGCGACCTGCAAGTCTGGGAGGTGCTCGAAGTGGACGTAGAACGTGCCCTTCGCCACGCCGGCTTCGTTCACGACATCGTCGATAGTGACCGACTCGATCGTCCGCTCCGCATAGAGGGCGCGCGCCGCCTGCATGAGTTGCGCCCGGGTCTTGGCGCGCCGGTCGCGGCCGATTTGCGCCCGACGGGCAAGGTCGATTTTGGCCATGGGTTACCTTTTTGAATTCGAATTTTTCATGTTGACTAATTAGTCGAAATGACTTATACGGTCAATATGAATTTCGGTCTGGCGTCTGACCGGAGTCGGGAGGAACGAAAAAATGCCCACGGAGCCCGATGTCAATTCAGGGCCGCAGCGGCGCTGCCAAGTCGCGATCATCGGCGCCGGACCGATCGGGCTGATGTTCGCCAATCTCCTTGGCGCGGCGGGCCTTGAAGTCGTCATTCTCGAGCGAAATCCCGAGTTGCTCGGCCTGCCGCGCGCGATCGCTTACGACGCCGAAACCCTGCGCCTGTTCGCCCAGATTGGCCTGTTCGACGCCATTGCGCCCGGGCTCATCCAGGATCCGAGGGTCGTCTATTTCAACGCGCGCGGCCGCACTCTGATGGAAATGAACGTGCCTCGCAGCCCCTATGGGCACTCGCCGCTGGGAACCTTCTATCAGCCGAATTTCGAGCGGGCGCTTCTCGACGGGCTGACCCGCTTTCAGAACGTCCGCGTGGCGTTCGCTCATCATGTCGCCGACTTGGAGCAGGATGCCGCCGGAGTCGCGCTGCGTATCATGACGCCCGATGGCAAAGTGCGGCTCAGCGCCGAATACGTCGTCGCCTGCGACGGCGGCGCCAGCGCGACGCGCGACAAGATCGGGGCGCGCGCTGTCGGCTCGACTTATCTCGAACGATGGCTGGTCGTCGACGCGCGCATCGAAAATCACGGCGTCGACACGATCACCTTCCGCTGCGATCCGAGGCGACCCACGGTGCAGTTGCCGGCGGTCGGCTCGCGGGTGCGGTGGGAGTTCATGCAGCTGCCGGGCGAGAACACCGAGGATTTGCTGCGCGAGGAGACGGTGCGTTCGCTACTGGCGCCCTACCACGACCTCGACAAGGTCGAAATCGAGCGAAAGACCGTCTATGCCTTTCACGCGCGCGTCGTCGATCGCTGGCGCAACGGGCGAGTCTTTCTCGCCGGCGACGCCGCCCATATGATGCCTCCATTCGCCGGCCAGGGTATGAACGGCGGCATGAAGGATGCGGCCAATCTTTCCTGGAAACTGGCCGCAGTCCTCGGCGGTCAGGCGTCTGCGGAAATCCTCGACACCTATGAGGTCGAACGGGCCCGGAACGTGCGGGCGATGGTCAATCTGTCGCGTCGGCTCGGCGCGGTGATCATGCCGACCAGACCTGCGGTCGCGGGTCTGCGTGACGCCGCCTTCGCCTGCCTAAATCTTTCGGCCGGCTTCCGCGCCTTCATCCGTCGCGGCGGGGTGTTGCCTCCGCCGCGCATCTCCCGCAGCTCCCTCACGGCGAGAGGCAAGGACGGACTGATCGGTCAGATGGCGCCACAGCCGGAAGTCGCCGGCCCGGCCTCGGGCGCGCCGCTCGACCATTGGCTCGGCTGTCATCAATGGCTCGCACTGGGGGTCGGCCTCGATCCGGTCGCCGAACTCTCAAAGCGCGACCGTTCGATCCTCGAGACGCTCGGCGCTCGTTTCATCTGCCTCAACGCTTCGACCAGCGATCCCATGACATCGGGGCTTCGCTGCGAAGATTCAGGCTTTCTCGCCTGGGCGAAGCGCAACCGCGTCCACGGCCTTCTCGTTCGTCCCGATCGCTTCATCGCCCAACGCCTGGACCGCCGCGCCAACCTCAGAAGCCTCGACATGTTTGCCCCGGCCCCAAGCAAGGCGGGCGCGCGATCACGCGAGCCGGCTCTGGCCGTGGCTGACGGGGCAGCGCCGTGACCGGCTGGCGTTCAATCCACCCTTCCAACGCAAGGAGATCCCGATGGGAAACCTGAACCTCAAAGAGCGAAATCTCCTCCCGCGCGGGGACCGTCCGGTCGACGACGTGAACCTCAAAGTCGCCGCGAAGCTGCAGCACCACGTCATCTACGTCGACGATCTCGAACGCTCGGCGGCTTTCTACACCAAGCTGTTCGACCTGCAGTTCTCGGCGCTCAACCATCCCGACAGTAGCGCGGCGATGCGTTTGGCGCGCCAGCAGATGCGCTTTTTCTCCTTCGGCTTCCACCATCACGACAT
>DASXXT010000081.1:0-6419 GCA_036502965.1 Roseiarcus sp.
TCAACGCGGCCGAGTTCATCCGCCGCTTTCTCCTGCACGTGCTGCCCAGCGGCTTCCATCGCATCCGCCACTACGGCCTATTCGCTGGAACGGTTCGGGCGCGCAACATCGCGCGAGCCCGCCAAGCGCTCGCCGCGCCCACGGTCTTGCCCAAGAGCGCTCACACTGACGCCGACAGCGAGGCCGAAGGAGCTTCATCTGCCCGCCGATGCCCGTGTTGCGGCGGCCGGATGATCATCATCGAGACGCTCGAAGGCGCGCGCCCTGCGCGCTCAGCATCGCCGAGCCAGATCAGGATCGACACCTCATGATTGTCGCCGCGCTTCTTCCCGCCGGCAATTGCCGATCGCCTTCTCCGGATGCGTGCCGGAACAGGAGAGCATTGCGCTCACAAGGTCCGCACATCCTCTCCAAGCGCCGCGCTCACGCCATCCCCCTCGTATCCACGCCACCGAGCAAGCTCGTCGTCTTCGTTCTCGCCCACCTCACCGCGCGCCTCCGCCCGCTGAAGCAACCACCCGCGCCGTTCGCGGCCCCAGAATCCCCACAGGCCGCGCCCGACCAAACGTCCTCCCTTCCAACTCGCGGTTTCCTCCTTGGGAGGCTTTCGAACGCCGACCCCAGAACCCCGGCGACCGTCCTGCAAAGGGTCGGCGTCCGAAACCCTTCACCAAAGCGGACAATCTGATTGGGTTTTGATCCTAAAGCTCACAAGACGATCGTATTACAAGCAAAATACAGCTGTCTTAGCCCTTTTTGCCATGGCGAAAGGGCGCCCGTTCAGGGCAAAGCGCCGACCGGCCGGCTAAACAGCATGAGCGGCCAAGCAGCAAGGATCCGAAAGATCATCGCGGGCGGATAGCCGGGATGGCTGGGCAAGCTGTCATTGGCCTTGTCATCCGCCCTTCTGAAACGGGTGCAGATCCGCATTTCCACCGGCGGCGCATCGGCTCCGAAACTGGCGCGGAACGCCGACACCCAGGGCTTTTTGTCGTCGAAGCCGACGTACATGGGTGTCTTGCAGCAGCCGGCGATCATCCGCCGGGTCTTTGTGGCGGCGGTCAGCCTCATCGCCTGGAGGTTTTCCGCGCCTCGCGTGCAGGCGATGCGGTCGCGGCGGAACACCATGAACTCCGTGCCGCCGTCGGCGCTTGCCGCCGGGGCTGAATTGGCGGAAGCGGCGAGCCGTTGGGCTGCGGCTTGGCAGTCGTCGCAGTAGCAAGCACTGACGACAATGGGCTCGCCCCAGCCGCTGATTTCGACCGCGCCGCATCGGCAACGGGCCACGTGGGATGGATTTTTCGTCGTCATGAGGCTCGCCCTCCGCAAAGCTTGACGGTCTCACATTTTAGTTCAAAAAAGCAACTATGAAGTTGGAAAAAAGTACCACCGCCAAGTCGCGCCGCTACGATGACGCCTGCGGTACGGCACATGCGCTCGAGGTTTTCGGCGATCGCTGGGCGCTCCTGGTCATCCGGGAGCTTATGCTGGGCCCTCGGCGGTTCTTACAATTGCGCGCTGACCTGCCGGGCGTCAGCGCCAGCATTCTAACCCAGCGCTTGTCCGATCTGGAACGGCGTAAGGTCCTGGTGAAGACGAAACTGCCGCCGCCCGCCGCGACGCCGGTCTATGAACTGACGGAATGGGGATACGAAGCCGAGCCGATCACCTCGGCGATGGCACGCTGGGCCGCGCGTTCCCCGAGCCACGACCCCAGCCGGCGCATCAGCGGCGTCTCGCTCCTCTTGTCCTTCCGGACGATGCTCGACGTTGGCCGCTGCAGCGATCTCGACGGCCGGTTAGGGTTCAGGTTTGGCGAGGACGTCTATAGCGCGCGTCTGACGAGCAACGGCCTTTCTGTCGCCCAGGGCGATCCGCCCGACCCGCGCGTCCGCTTCGCCGGAGCGCCAGCAGCCCTCGGCGCCGCGGTCTATGGCCAGGCGCCATTGGCTCGGCTGGAGGCCGAGGGCCTCCTCCAGATTTCCGGCGACCGCCGGTTCGCGGAGCGCTTTGTGACCCTGTTCCCGCTGCCCGAGCGGTTCGACGCGTGACCCAAGCGCAACAAATCCCTTCAAAAAGCAAAATCTGTGTTATATCTTTCCCTATTCCTGGAATGCGGCCGAGGCCTCGTGCGATGTCAGAGAAGGAACGAGGTATGCGTTTGTTGCATTTCGCGTCTCTCCCCGAAAAGCGGCGCAAAGTTCTTATTTGAATCGGCCGTAAGCCATTGAAGAATCCCGATTCGGAAAAATAAACGCTAGTAAACGAAAGCAATTTTGCTATCATTTACTTTCTTTTGCTTGATTTTGCTTGCATCAACCTATGCAGAACGCGCATGGTTCATGGGCCGGCCCTGCGCCCGCGCCCTTTGCCCTTGAGGCGGTCCGCGATCTGGGGCGCGGTACCGATCGCTTCGAGCGACAGCGCGTCGAGACGGATTGACAGCGCGTCGGCGCGAGGGCTTTGAAGCGCGTTCGATCGCCGAACGGTTTGCCGGGGCGAACGACGGAGGAACGAACCGATGCTCGGTCCCACCGCTCATATTGATACGTTCGCGCGCGACAATCTGCCTCCACCTGACCAATGGCCGGACTTTCGGCTCGACGGATTTGACTATCCTGACTACCTGAACGCCGCGGTCGAACTGACTGATCGCATGGTCGAGCGCGGTTTTGGCGACCGCACGGCGCTTATCGGCCATGGCCGGCGTCGCACTTACAAGGAGCTCACTGACTGGAGCAACCGGCTGGCCCGGGCGCTTATCGAGGACTATGGCGTGAAGCCCGGAAACCGGGTTCTGATCCGCTCGGCGAACAATCCCGCGATGATCGCTTGCTGGCTCGCTGCGACCAAGGCGGGCGCCGTCGTGGTCAACACAATGCCGATGCTGCGGGCCGGGGAACTGACGAAGATCGTCGACAAGGCTAAGATCAAACTTGCGCTATGCGACACCCGCATCCTCGATGAATTGGTCGCCTGCGCCAAGGGAAGCAGCTTCCTCAAAAGCGTCGTCGGCTTTGACGGCACCGCCAACCACGACGCCGAACTTGACCGCGTCGCGCTCAACAAGCCGGTGAACTTGGCTGCTGTACCCACCGGGCGAGACGATGCCGCGTTACTTGGATTCACTTCCGGAACAACCGGCGCCCCAAAAGCGACGATGCACTTCCATCGCGACATCCTCATAATCGCCGACGTTTATGCGAGAGAGGTGCTCGAGGTTCGGCCCGAGGACGTGTTCGTCGGCTCGCCTCCGATCGCCTTCACCTTCGGCCTCGGGGGACTCGCCGTGTTTCCATTGCGCTTCGGCGCCTCCGCGGTGCTGATCGAGAGCGCAACCCCGCCGAACCTCGTCAAGATGATCGAAACCTACAAGGCGACCGTCTGCTTCACGGCGCCGACCGCGTATCGTGCGATGCTCGCAGCGATGGACGAAGGAGCCGATCTTTCCTCACTTCGCGTGGCCGTGTCCGCAGGGGAGACGCTTCCCGCTCCGGTCTACGAAGCCTGGACGAAGCGTACCGGCGTCCCGATCCTCGACGGCATAGGCTCGACCGAAATGCTGCATGTGTTCATCGGCGGCCGTCTTGATGACCGAAGACCGGGCGTCACCGGAATTCCCGTCCCAGGCTACGAAGCCAAGATCGTTGACAAGGATTTCAATGAAGTTCCACGCGGAACGATTGGGCGGCTCGCGGTGCGGGGCCCGACCGGTTGCCGCTATCTCGCCGACGTCCGTCAGCAGGAATACGTGCAGAACGGGTGGAACGTGACCGGCGACGCATTCAGCCAGGATGAGGATGGATATTTTCATTTCGCCGCGCGCAACGACGACATGATTATTTCGGCCGGCTACAACATCGCCGGCCCCGAGGTGGAGGCGGCGCTCCTCACGCATGAATCCGTCGCTGAATGCGCGGTGATCGGGCTTCCCGACGAGGAGCGGGGGCAGATCGTCGCCGCCTTCGTCGTGCTGAAGCCGGGCGCTCCCCCGGACAAGGCCACCGCAATGCGGCTGCAAAGCCACGTTCAGGCGAACATTGCGCCCTACAAATATCCACGCGCGGTGCGCTTCGTGGAGGCCTTGCCGAAGACGCCGACGGGCAAGATCCAGCGCTTCCAGCTGAGGTCTCTCGCGTGATCGACGATTTCTTCGAGCGCTCGCGAGCAATGTTCGATCTGCCGAAGGGCGTCGTCTATCTCGACGGCAATTCGCTCGGAGCCATGCCAAAATCGGCGCGGGAGCGCGTGCGCCGCGAACTCGACGAGAGCTGGGGCCGAGAGCTGATTCGCGCGTGGAACACTGCCGGCTGGATCGATTTGCCGTCCAAAGTCGGCGACCGCATCGGCACCCTCGTCGGCGCGCGCAAGGGTTCGGTGGTTGCGGGCGATTCGACTTCGATCAACCTCTTCAAGGCGCTAACCGCCGCTCTCGATCTCGCTCGGCCTCGAAAGGTCATCCTATCCGACAGCGGCAATTTCCCGACCGATCTCTATGTCGCGCAAGGCGTCTGCCACCTTCTCGGACGGGGCTATGAATTGAAGATCGTCGATCCCGAGGCGGTCGAAAGCACGCTCGACGAACGGGTCGCTGTTCTGATGTTGACCGAGGTCGACTACCGCACGGGCCGCAAGCACAGCATGCGCGAACTGACGGAGAAGGCGAAGGCGCTGGGGATTGTCACGATCTGGGACCTCGCTCATTCAGCCGGCGCGTTGCCGGTCGATGTCACGGGCTGCAGGACCGATTTCGCCGTCGGCTGCGGCTACAAATATCTGAACGGCGGACCAGGGGCGCCGGCCTTCATCTATGTCCGGCCGGATCTGCAGGAACGCATCGCGCCGGCGCTGTCGGGCTGGATGGGCCATGCGGCGCCCTTCGCTTTCGAACTCAAGTATCGGCCCGCGCCGGCCATCGATCGCCTGCGCGCCGGTACGCCGCCAGTCCTCTCCATGGCCGCGCTCGACGCAGCGTTGGACGTTTTCGAGAGCGTCGACATGCTTGCTTTGCGAAAGCGCTCGGTTGCGCTCGGCGAAGATTTCATCCGCCGCATCGAGGCCGATTGTCCCGAACTTCAACTCGCTTCGCCTCGCGATCCCGAGCGGCGGGGTTCCCAGGTTTCGTTTCGCTTCGCGGAAGGCTATGCCACGATGCAGGCGCTGATCGCGCGCGGCGTGATCGGAGACTTCCGTGAGCCGGACGTGATGCGCTTCGGCTTCACGCCGCTCTATATCGGTTTTGCCGAAGTCGAAACCGCCGCGCGCACACTCGTAGAGATCGTGCGAGGCGGCTTATGGGATCGTCCGGAGTTTCATGCGCGAAACAAGGTGACATGAGCGAGATCGAGGGCGCCGAGACCGATTTCCGGGCCAAAACGTCCTATGGCGACTATCTGCGGCTCGCCGAGCTGCTCGGCGCGCAATCGCCGCTGACCAATGCGCATGACGAACTGCTGTTCATCATCCAGCATCAGACCAGCGAGTTGTGGATGAAGCTCGCCATACGCGAGATCCGCGCCGCCTGCGCGCTGATCCGCGCGGACAACGTGCAGCCGGCCTTCAAACTGCTCGCCCGCGTCGCGCGAATCTTCGAGCAGCTCAACAGCGCCTGGGACGTCCTGCGCACAATGACCCCAAGTGACTATTCCGAATTTCGCGACCGGCTGGGCCAGTCCTCCGGGTTCCAGTCCTGGCAATATCGCGCGATCGAGTTCCTCGCCGGCAATCGCAACATGGCGATGCTGAAGCCGCACGAGCACCGCGCGGATATCGTTGCAGAACTCAGAGCGATCCTCGCGGAGCCGAGCCTCTATCAGGAGGCGATCCTGCTGCTGCGCCGGCGCGGCCTCGACGTCGGGGAAGCCGGGCTGAGTGCCGAGGCGGCCGAGCCGCACGTCGAATGCGAATCCCTAACGAGCGCCTGGGCCGAGGTGTACCGCGATCCGTCTCATCACTGGGACCTCTACGAGCTCGCGGAAAAGCTGATCGACTTCGAGGACTATCTCCGGCGGTGGCGCTTCAATCACGTCACGACGGTCGAGCGCATCATTGGCCTCAAGCGGGGCACGGGCGGCACATCAGGCGTCGGCTATCTTAAGCGCATGCTGGAGATTGAACTCTTTCCGGAACTTTGGCGTGTGCGCACGCGGATGTGAGCGCCTCCCATGCGGCGAGCGCCTTCAATTGTTGACCTGGCCCTGCGTGAAGCCGGCTTTGCTGGCGTAGCCCTTGACGATCGCCTCGCGCTCGGCGTGGCTCAGGACGCGGTCGACAGAGTCAAAGCCCGCCGGGGCGAGTTTCTCGACTTCGTCTATCACACGCTCCGGTCCGCCTTTGCGGTTGAGGCGCACGATCTCCGCGGTCTTGGGCAGCCGCTCGAGTTCATATTCATGCAGCGCTTGCATCGGGTGCTCGGCTTT
>DASXXT010000082.1:0-4083 GCA_036502965.1 Roseiarcus sp.
ATCCGAAATAGACGAGGAACGGCCGCCCCCGCAGCGTCTGATCGCTGATCGTCTTACCGGCCCCGTCCTCCAGGGCGAAGGCTCCGCCGATCATAGCCGCGCGTGACCTCTCTGGCGGACTGGTGAGCATGAACGCCGTCAAGCCGACCACGGCGACGGCGACCAGGGTTGCGACAATGCGGATCGCGAACGTTCGTGATCGCGGCGCATTGTTGGCTTCGGCTTCCGGCATCGGACCTCCATTCGGCGTCGGCCGGGACGCTCCTAGCTACGAAATTGGGCGATCTCCGGACGACCCAGGAGCCAAGCCGATAGAAACTCGCTATTGATCTTGCTTTCGCAGGGCGCCACGACAAGCGCCTGGATAGGGCGCATGGTCCTCCGTCAACTCGAATATCTCGCGGCGCTTGCGCGCGAAAAGCATTTTGGCCGTGCTGCAGACGCCTGCCACGTGTCGCAGCCGACCCTATCGGCCGCGATCCGCCTGCTGGAAGAGGACCTCGGGGCGCCGATCGTCGAACGCGGGCACCGATATGTGGGCCTGACGCCGCAGGGGCAAGTGGCCCTGGAGCACGCCCACCGGATTCTCGCCGAGGTGGAGAATCTTCGGCGCGGGCTCGAGGAGATCGACAAGGGCTTGACCGGCCGTCTTCGAATCGGCGTCATCCCGACCGCGCTGCCGGTTGTTTCCCAGCTTACGGGTCCCTTCTATGCGCGATTTCCGGGCGTGACCGTCGCTGTCATTTCCATGAACAGTCAGGAGATCGATCGCGGGATCGAGGAGTTCGAACTCGACGTCGGTCTCACCTATCTCGACGCCGAACCGCTCGGCCATGTTAAGACCAAGCCGGTCTGTGTCGAGGAATATCTCTTTCTTACGCCAGCGAACGCGGCGCTCGCCGCCCGCTCGCAGGTCACTTGGCGTGAAGCGGCCAATGCGCCTTTGTGCTTGCTGACCCCCGACATGCAGAATCGGCGGATCATCGACGGCGTTTTCCGCTCCGTCGGGGCGAAGCCGGTCCCGGCGGTGGAGACCAATTCGATCTTTAATCTCGTCTCGCACGTGAGCGCAGGCCAGTGGTCGGCGATCGTGCCGCGCCAGCTGTTGCGGTTTTTCGGCTTGCCGGAGGGCACGCGGGCCATCGAACTCATCGAGCCGGTCGCGCAACGCACTATCGGCCTCGTTATGAGTGACCGCGAACCGCCATCGCCGCTCGCCCGCAATCTGTTCGCGATGCAATTACCGGACAATATCGCGGCGCTGATCCAGCCCCCCAACCGACTAGGCGAGGATCAAGGGAGCGTTGATCGATAGGTTTCCTCTATCGCATATTCCAAAGGTTCAATTTGAACCTAAGCCTCCCGAAGCGCATGTTTGCGGGCGACCCGGGAGGATGTCTTGTCCGGCCGAACCGCCTTTGACGTGGATTTGGCGCGTTCGCTGATCGATCGTCAGCGCGACACGCCAGGCGCGATGCTGCCAGTCCTGCACGAGTTGCAGGAACAGTTCGGCTACATCGATGATCGCGCAATCCCCCTCGTCGCCGATGCCCTTAACATCTCGCGAGCCGAAACGCTCGGCGTGATCAGCTTCTATCATGATTTCCGTCGGTCGCCGGTTGACGGACGAGTGTTGAAGCTCTGCCGCGCCGAATCCTGCCAATCTATGGGCTGCGAGGACCTCGTTTCTCATCTTGCGGCTCGCCACGGCGTTAAGGTCGACGACGCGGGCAGTCACTCTGAGCTTCACGTCGAATCGGTGTACTGCCTCGGCAATTGCGCGCTCTCGCCCGCCGCGCTCCTTGACGGGGAGCCGATCGGCCGCATCGACCTCGATCGCATCGACGCGATCGTCGCTGACGCCCAAAGGAAGACGCAATGAGCGTGCGCGTCTTCGTCCCCGCGGATTCTTCGGCGCTCTCCGTTGGCGCGGACCTTGTCGCAGACGCAATTCACGACGAGGCGCGCCGCCGGGGCGTCGACATTGAGCTCGTGCGCACCGGATCGCGCGGCCTCTTTTGGCTCGAGCCGCTCGTCGAAGTCGAGACCGACGCCGGCCGGGTCGGTTACGGGCCGATCGCGCCAGGCGAGACGGCCAGACTGTTCGAGGCCGGCTTCCTGAGCGGCGGAGCGCATCCTAACGCGCTAGGGCGCGTCGACGACATTCCCTATCTTGCGAAACAGCAGCGGCTCATCTTCGCCCGCTGTGGAGTGACGGACCCGCTTTCACTTGACGACTATCGCCGTCAGGGCGGCCTCCGAGGCGTCGAACGCGCGTTGGGGCTGGGTCCGAAGGCGACGGTCGAGGAGGTTTTGGCTTCTGGCCTGCGCGGGCGGGGCGGGGCAGGCTTTCCGACCGGCATCAAATGGCGCACGACCGCGGGAATCGACGCCGACCAGAAGTATGTGGTCTGCAACGCCGACGAAGGCGACAGCGGCACGTTCGCCGACCGGATGCTGATGGAAGGCGATCCCTTTCTGCTGATCGAAGGCATGGCGATCGCCGGGATCTCGGTAGGGGCGACCAAAGGCTATGTCTATATTCGATCCGAATATCCGCATGCCTTCGCCACGTTTGAGCGGGCGATCGAGCGGGCGCGGGCGGGAGGGCTGCTTGGTCCGAGCGTGCTCGGCTCGGGCCGCGCTTTTGATCTCGAGGCGCGGCTCGGCGCGGGCGCCTACATCTGCGGCGAGGAAACGTCGCTCTTGGAGAGCCTGGAGGGAAAGCGGGGGCAAATTCGCGCCAAACCGCCCTTGCCTGCCATTGTTGGCCTGTTCGGCAAGCCGACAGTGATCAACAATGTGCTGAGCTTCGCCTCAACGCCCTGGATCCTTGAGCATGGGGCGAAGGCCTATGCTGGCTACGGCGTCGGACGGTCGCTCGGATCTCAGCCGTTCCAGCTGGCTGGCAACATCCGCTACGGCGGGCTTGTCGAACTCGCCTTCGGCGCAACGTTGCGCGATCTGGTCGAAGGGTTTGGCGGCGGCACGCAGACCGGCCGGCCGATCCGAGCGGTTCAGGTGGGCGGGCCGCTTGGCGCCTATCTTTCCGAATCGCTCCTCGATACGCCGCTTGACTACGAGTCGATGGCCGCGGCCAACGGCATGCTGGGTCATGGCGGCGTCGTCGTTTTCGACGACACCGTCGACATGGCGCGCCAGGCCCGCTTCGCCTTCGAGTTCTGCGCCAAGGAAAGCTGCGGCAAATGCACCCCCTGCCGGATCGGTTCGACGCGCGGGGTGGAGACCGTCGACAAGATCATCGCCGGCCGCGACCGCCAAAGGAACGTCCAACTTTTGCGCGATCTTTGCGAGGTGATGACGGACGGTTCGCTCTGCGCTCTGGGCGGGCTCGCTCCGATGCCGGTGCTTAGCGCGCTCAATCATTTCAGCGAGGATTTCGCTAAGGCGCCGGCGCGGGTCGCGGCGGAATAGGAGATCACCCATGGCGCTGTTGCAGGAACTGGACACCGGCACGCCAATCCGCACCGGCGAGGCGACGGTCACGCTGACCATCAACGGGCGCAAGGTGAGCGTCCCTCCGGGGACGTCGGTAATGGCCGCCGCCGCTCTGATCGATAATCCGATCCCCAAGCTCTGTGCGACCGACAACGTTGAGGCCTTCGGATCCTGCCGCCTTTGCCTGGTTGAAATCGAAGGCCGAAAGGGCACGCCCGCCTCCTGCACGACGCCGGCCGAGGCGGGAATGATCGTCCGCACTCAGACGCCGCGGTTGGAGCGGCTCCGCCGGGGCGTCATGGAGCTCTACATTTCCGACCATCCGCTGGACTGCCTGACTTGCAGCGCCAATGGCGACTGCGAGTTGCAGACCCAGGCCGGGAACGTGGGTTTGCGCGACGTCCGCTACGGCTACGCCGGCGCGAACCACTTGAAGGCGCCGACCGACGCATCCAATCCCTATTTCACTTTCGAATCGTCAAAATGCATCGTCTGCTCACGCTGCGTGCGCGCCTGCGAGGAAGTGCAAGGCACATTCGCCCTGACCATTCTCGGCCGAGGATTTGACTCGAAGGTCGGAACCGGCGGCGTCGATTTCCTGTCGTCCGAATGCGTGTCCTGCGG
>DASXXT010000083.1:0-2807 GCA_036502965.1 Roseiarcus sp.
CCAGCAACAGCGCTACCGCGCAGGCTTAGCCGGTCGACAGCACGCCGATGCTCGCGGGGTCGGCATCGACGTTGCGGGCAAGGTCCACCAGTCGCGCGCAGTCTGAAAAATTCATCGACGGCCATGGACTCCCCCCTCGAAGAGCCGGCGCATTATGCCGTGTTTCTCGCGAATGATAACGTCCCGCCGTGCGGAATTCGAGACTTTCGGACGTGCCGCTTTTAACTTTACGCGCCCGAAATCTGTTCCAGAATTGGGGCGGCATGACCGACTATCGTCGTCTGTTCGACCTGACCGGCAAGCGCGCGGTTGTGCTTGGCGCAGCGTCCGGAATCGGCAAGTCTTCAGCCGAGGCGCTGGCCGGCCTGGGCGCGACTGTCGTTTGCGCGGACCGCGACGGCGGCGGAGTCGAGGCGACGGCGGCGGGCATTCGGGAACGAGGCGGCGCGGCCGAGACGATTGTCACCGATGCCGCGAGCGCGGCGGCGGTCAGGGGCTTGGCCGACCAGGTCAAGGCCCGGCGTCCACGCATCGACATCGCCGTCACCACGCCGGGATTGAATATCCGAAAAACGATTCTCGACTACACCGAGGAGGACCTCGATCGCGTCGTCACCCTCAACCTCAAGGGGACCGTCTATTTTTTTCAGGCTTCGGGCGCATCATGATGGAACAGGGCGGGGCAGCATCATCGCCTGTTCCTCGGTGCGCGCGGTCACGATCGAGCCGGGCCTTGCGGTCTACGGCAGCACCAAGGCGGCGATCGGGTTATTGGTCAAGTGCTTGCGTCGGGGGTCGGCCGCTTCGGCGTCCGCGTCAATGCGATCGCGCCGAGCATCGCAGAGACGGCCATGACCGAACCGTTCAAGCAGCGCCCTGACATCCACAAACTCTACGCGGCGCACACCGTGTTCAATCGCTGGAGCGCGGCCGACGAAGTCGCGTGCGCCGTAGCTTTTCTCGCCTCCGATGCAGCGAGCTACGTGAGCGGGAGCACGATGTGTTCGTCGATGGCGGGTGGACCGCGATCGATGGGCCGCCGACGGGCTTGACGCAATTGGTGTGATCTTGATCGCTATTTGGCACGGGGAGGACATGATGAGCGACACGGCTTTTCCGTCCCGCAGCGCGCTGACTGTCGCATTCGCCCATGTCGCGTATCGAGCCGCGGAAGAATTCGCCGCGCGGCGGACAGGCATCGCCCATTTCGAGGTGCCGACCCTCGAAGAGCTCGAGCGGCGGGCGAGCCAGGCCGACGTGCTGGTGGTTTCGGGCCTATGGCGCAACTCGCTAATCGCGAGCCTGCCTAAGCTGCGCTTCGTGCAATCCTTCAGCGCCGGCACGGATCAATACGACGAGGCGCTGTTCGCCAGGCTCGGCGTTCGGCTCGCCAACGCCCAGGGCGTGAACGAACGCGCAGTTGCCGAGCACGCGATGGCGCTCACCCTCGCTCTCACGCGGCAGCTTCACAAGGCGCGTGACAACCAGCGGGAGCGGCGCTGGCGCGGCATGATCGGCGACCGCGCGCTGCGCGAGCAGGAGCTCGGCGGCGGGACGCTGGTCGTCGTCGGCCTCGGCCGTATCGGAATGCGCCTCGCGCGGCTGGCGCGCGCCTTCGACATGCGGGTGATCGGCGTGCGCCGGACGGCGACGCCGGCCCCCGAGGCCGCCGATGAGGTCGTCGCAGTGGCCGGCCTTAAGGGGGCACTCGCCAAGGCTGACGTCGTCGCCTTGACCTGCCCGCTGACGCAGGAGACCGAGGGCCTCATCGGCGTCGCCGCGCTTAAGGCGCTGAAGCCGGGAGCCCTCCTTATCAATGTCGCGCGGGGAAAAGTGGTTGACGAGGCTGCCCTTCTGGCGGCACTCAGCGACGGACGCGTCGGCGCCGCGGCGCTCGACTGCTTCCACGACGAGCCGCTGCGGGCCGAATCCCCGTTCTGGACACTGCCAAACGTCCTGATCACTCCCCATAGCGCCGGCGAAACCGGACGCTACGAAGCGAATCTGGTAGACATTCTGGTCGACAATATCGAGCGCCTCCTTCGCGGCGAAACCGCGCTCAGGAACCAGATGGTGTGATTTGTAAGTCGTCGGCCGACTGGTTCGAGCCCGTGACTCCGACACCCGCGAGTTTCGCAGCAAGCGCTTCACCCTTACCGGATGACGACAGAATCGCGACTTTGAATCCATCCGCATGCAGGCGACGGGCCGCTTCCGCGCCCATGCCGCTGCCGCCTGCGGTAATCAGTGCGACCTTCTGTTCAGCCTGTCATATCCTTTCTGCTGTCAGGCGATGCCTGCCTTGCTAGAAATTGCTTTGAATTTGACATGCCTTGACACGTGGGACTAACCAGAAATCTCCAATGAACACGCTGAAGATGTTCGAAAGCGACTGACACCCGCGCCCGCAGGCGGGTATACATGGACCGCCAATGAAGCTTACGAACATGCGTCAGAACGGTGCTTGCGAGAAAGGCGCTCGCCGAACGCGGCGAACGAGCGGAGGCGGAATTCAGGATCGAGGATTTCCCGGAAAGATGAGGATTCGACTTCGCTGCGGAGCGGCTTGCTGAGACGGAAATGGCATCTGACCTGGGTACGCTGAGCGTCCGCCTCGCCCTGCCATCCGACAGGCTTGCTCTCCGCGCGGCTGTCGTCGAATTGCATGAAGAGGAGCGCCGTCTACACGATTCCCGCCTACCGGGCGAGCAGACCGCCGACGCGTACCTTGTCTGGATGCTCGCTGAGTCGGCGCGCGACGGCGCTGTTTTCGTGGCCGAGGCCAGTGGCGTCTTCGCGGGCTTTGC
>DASXXT010000084.1:0-15370 GCA_036502965.1 Roseiarcus sp.
GAGCCCGCGATCGCCTTCGGCGCGTAGCGGCTGCTGTCCTCGCCAAAGGCAAACATTGAAGGATGGAGGCGAAACGGCCGGTCAAAACGCCAGGCGTATGGATCGGCCAGCAATTTGGACGGGTCAAAGCGGAATCCACGCTTCGGATCATAGGGACCCTGGACGCGGAAGCCGTAACGCGCGCCCACGCCGATGCCAGGCGCGAGGCCGCGCAGGACGCCGTCGGCGTCACGCGCCATCGGCGCGCGAACAATCTCGCGGTCGCCTTCATAGACGCACAGCGACGCGCCCTCGGCGTTGGGCAGCACGAGAGCCGCTTCGAGGCCGCGTGCAGAGACGAAGACGCCGCGAGCGGCCTTCGGGTCGCTCATTCGGCGGGCCTGATAATATCGCGATAAAGCGCGGCGTATCGCTTCGCCGGACCGCGCCAGGAGACGTCCGACCGCATGCCGTTGAGTCTGAGCCGGCGTAACACCGCCGGATCGCGAGCAAGATCAAATGCGCGGTTGAGCGCGTAAGTCAACGATTCAACAGAGGGCGGGTAAAACTGGACGCCGGTCGCCACGCCGGCGGCCGTGGCCGCTACGTTGGCGTCGATGACGGTATCCGCAAGGCCGCCCACACGCGCGACGATTGGCGGGGCGCCGTATCGGAGCGCGCAGAGTTGAGTGAGGCCGCAGGGCTCGAAACGCGAGGGCACGACGATGAAATCGGCGCCTGCTTGAATGAGATGGGCCAGCTTCTCATCGTAGCCCAGGACGCAACCAACGGAGTCCGGCCTCGATGTAGCGGCCGCGGTGAAGCCCGCCTCCAACAACGGATCGCCTGAGCCGAGCAGCGCGAGTTGACCACCTCTAGCGAGAACGCCGGGCAGCGCCTGCAACAGCAAGTCGAGGCCCTTCTGATCCGAAAGGCGCGAGACAACGCCGAGCAGCGGCCGGTCCACTGCCGGCGCCAGCCTCATCTGCGTCTGCAGCGCGCTCTTGTTGCGAACGCGCATGTCGATGCGCAGAGCGCTATAGTTTTGCGGCAGCGTGACGTCAGTGGCCGGATTCCAGACGGTGTCGTCGATGCCGTTGACGATTCCCTGCACGACGGCGGCGCGTGTGCGCAGGAGTCCGTCGAGCCCCATGCCGAACTCAGGCGTCATGATCTCTCGCGCATAGGTCGGCGAAACCGTGGTGATGCGGTCGGAAAGCCTAAGACCCGCCTTCAGATAGCCGACGCCGCCGAAATACTCGACCCCATCGATGGAAATGGCTTGTGGGGGTAAGCCCAGCTCGCCGAAGATCGACATCGGAAAGTGGCCCTGGAAGGCCATGTTGTGGATCGTGGTGACGACGCCAGGTCGCGGCCTGTCAGCGTAGTTGAGATAGGCAGCCGCGAGCGCCGCTTGCCAGTCATGCGCCTGAACGACCTGGGGCCGGAACGCGTCGGTCGAGCCGAGCCCGATGTCCGCGCCGACCCGCGCGAGCGCCGCAAACCGCTGTGCGTTATCGGGCCAGTCAAGCCCGTCGGGGCCCAGGTAGGGATTGCCGGGCCGGTCGTAGAGATGGGGCGCGTCGATCGCGAACAGGTCCAAACCTGCCGCCTTGCCGGCGAGAATCCGCGCTGGACCACCGAATAGATCGGCATAAGCGTGCGCAGGCTGCGCGTCGGTGAGCTTGGCCAATACGGCCGGGTAAGCGGGGACGACCGTCCTAATTTCCACGTCTTCGCGCGCGAGCGCGGCGGGCAGCGCGCCGACGACGTCGGCAAGCCCCCCGGTTTTGATGAGCGGGAAGACCTCCGAGGCGACGGAGAGAACTTTCAGTCCGCTCATTGCGCCAGTTTGTCGATCATGGGCTGCGTGATCAACGTGACGCCACTCTCGGTGCGGCGGAACCGCTTGGCGTCAAGCTCGGGGTCCTCGCCGACAACGAGGCCGTCGGGAATGTGCACTTCGCTGTCGATGACGGTTTTGGAGAGCCGTACGTTGCGTCCGATAGTCACGTAAGGAAGCACGACCGTCTCATGTACCGAGGTGTACGAATGGACGCGTACCCCGGTAAAGATCAGCGAGCGGCTGAGCGACGCGCCCGAAATAATGCAGCCGCCAGACAAAAGCGAAGAAACAGCGAAGCCGCGGCGGCCGTCGACGTCGTGGACGAATTTGGCCGGCGGCGTGATCTCCCCGTACGTCCAAATCGGCCAGCCGCGATCGTAGAGGTCGAGATCGGGAACGACATCGGTCAAGTCGATATTTGCGGCCCAATAGGCGTCGACCGTTCCAACGTCGCGCCAGTAGGGCTTGGCTTCCTCGCTCGACGTCACGCAGGATTGCGAGAAGTGATGCGCCACCGCTTTGCCGTTCTTGACGAGGTAGGGAATGATGTCCTTGCCGAAATCATGGCTCGAATTCTGATCCGCCGCATCGCGCTTAAGAATATCGATCAGGAATGACGTCACAAAGACATAGATACCCATGCTGCACAGCGCCACGTCTGGCTTGCCAGGCATGGGCGGCGGGTTCTTCGGCTTCTCCAGGAAGGCAATGATGTTGTCCTTGGCGTCGATGTGCATGACGCCGAAGGCCGTGGCTTCCTCAAGCGGCGCCTCGAGACAGCCGACGGTCACATCGGCCCCCGAGTCGACGTGTTGCTGGAGCATTTTCTCATAGTCCATCTTGTAGACATGATCGCCGGCCAGCAGCACCATGAACTGGGGGCCATAACTCTCGATGATGTCAATGTTCTGGTAGACCGCGTCCGCGGTGCCGAGGTACCACATCGTCTCGGAGACGCGCTGGGAGGCAGGCAAGACGTCGAAGCTCTCGTTGCGCTCCGGCCGTAAGAAGTTCCAGCCGCGCTGGAGGTGACGGATCAGACTGTGGGCCTTGTATTGCGTGGCGACCGCGATGCGGCGAATACCGGAGTTGAGCGCGTTCGACAGCGCGAAGTCGATGATGCGCGACTTGCCGCCGAAATAGACCGCGGGCTTCGCGCGTCGGTCGGTGAGCTCAAGCAGGCGGCTGCCCCGCCCGCCGGCGAGCACGTAGGCCATGGCGTGGCGCGCAAAAGGCGCCGAAATGCCCAGTTCCTTCGCCGTTTTCATTTTGGGCATCGTGCACTCCGTCGTCGGGCTGCCGCCTCAGGCCGAGGGCGGGCTGAAAACGAGGAACAATGTCGCAAGCGGCGGCAACGTCAGGATCGCCGAAGCGGGGAAGCCATGCGAGGGTTGCGTCTCCGCCGTGACGCCGCCGAAATCGCCCATATTGGAGCCGCCGTAGGAGCCGGCGTCGCTGTTGAGCGCCTCGCGCCAGAAACCCAGATAGGGCAGGCCGATACGGTAGCCCGGGCGGGGCTCGGGAGTGAAATTGCAGATGACCGCAACCGGCGGATCGCTCTGCGCGCCGTACCGCAGAAACGCTAGCACCGACTGCGTGTCGTCGTTGACCACGATCCAGCGAAAACCGTCAGGTTCGCAATCGCGCGCATGGAGGGCGGGCGTCGCGCGATAAAGCTTATTGAGATCGCGGATCAGCGCCTGCACGCCTTGGTGCGGCCAATATTCGAGCAACCACCAGGGAAGCGCCTCTAAGGCGTTCCACTCGCTTGTCTGCCCGAACTCCTGGCCCATGAACAAAAGTTTCTTGCCGGGATGGCCCCACATGAAGCCATAGAAGGCGCGCGCATTGGCGAAGCGCTGCCATTCGTCGCCTGGCATCTTGCCGATGACCGAGCGTTTGCCATGGACGACTTCGTCGTGCGAGATCGGCAGCACAAAGTTCTCGCTGAAGGCGTAGAGAAGGCCGAAGGTCATCTTGTTGTGATTCCAGCGGCGATAGATCGGATCTTCCGACACATAGTCGAGCGTGTCGTGCATCCAGCCCATGTTCCATTTGAAGCCGAAGCCAAGGCCGCCCTGGTCGGTCGGCCGCGAAACGCCGGGGAAGGCGGTCGATTCCTCGGCGATGGTGACCGTCCCTGGAAAGCCGCCGTAGACGAGCTCATTGGCGCGGCGCAGAAAGGCGATCGCTTCGCGGTTCTCCCTGCTGCCGTCGGGGTTCGGCAGCCATTCGCCTTCGCGGCGGGAATAGTCGAGGTAGAGCATCGAGGCGACGGCGTCGACGCGCAACCCATCGATGTGGAAGCGATCGACCCAGTAAAGCGCGTTGCAATAAAGAAAGTTGGCGACCTCGGTGCGGCCGAAATTGTAGATCGCCGTGTTCCAGTCCGGGTGGAAACCCTTTCGTGGGTCGGCGTGTTCATAGAGCGCGGTGCCGTCGAAACGCGCGAGCCCATGCGCATCAGTCGGGAAATGCGCCGGCGCCCAGTCGAGGATGACGCCAAGGCCCGCGGCATGCGCCCGATCAACGAAGCGGGCGAACCCTGCCGGTTCGCCGAAGCGACGGGTCGGCGCGAACAGGCCGACCGGTTGGTAGCCCCAGGATTCGTCGAGCGGATGCTCGCTGATCGGCAGAAGCTCGATATGGGTGTAGCCCATTTCCGCGACGTAAGGGATGAGTTGATCGGCGAGTTCGTCGTAGGTTAGAAACCGTCCACCTTCGCCGCGCCGCCAGGAGCCGAGATGCGCTTCGTAGATCGACATCGGCTTGCGCCGTGGTTCGCCCTCACGGCGCTTGGCCATGTATTCGGCGTCGGTCCAGGAGAAGTCGGCGCTGTCGGCGACGACGGAAGCGGTTAAGGGTCGGAGCTCGGCCTCGAAGCCGAACGGATCTGCTTTCAGCGGCAGCAGCTCGCCGTTTGGCCCTACGAGCTCGAACTTGTAGATAGCTCCGACCGTCAATTGAGGGACGAAGATCTCCCACAGGCCGCTGTCGAAGCGACGGCGCATCTGACAGCGCCGGCCGTCCCATTGATTGAACTGACCGACGACGGAAACGCGCGTCGCATTGGGCGCCCACACCGCAAACAGGACGCCGTCGACGCCTTCGTGACGAATGAGCTGCGCGCCAAGCCGGCGGTAAAGCTGACGATGCGTGCCCTCCCGCACCAGATAGTCGTCGAGCGGGCCCAACGCCGGCCCGAACGCATAAGGGTCGATGTATGAATACGTCCCATGCGCGGTTGTGACTCCGACCTGATAGGCTGGACGCTCCTTGGCCGACGGAATCAGCGCCTCGAAAAAGTCGTCCCTGCGGCGCGGCAGCTCGGCCATGAGCGCGCCGTCGCGGGTGACCGCGCGCACGGAGATCGCCTCAGGCGCAAAGACCCGGACGACCCATCCCGCAGGAGTCCGATGTGGCCCGAGCACCGCGAAAGGATCGGAATTGCGCGCGGCCGCGATCGCGTCGAGGTCTTGGTCCCGCGCTCTCCACTCCTCCCCCACAACGGTCTCCATGGCTGGCGCTCAGCTTATCGGCACGAACGGCGCACTCCAGATTTCCTTTGCATATTCGGCAATCGTTCGATCGGAGGAGAACCAGCCGACATTGGCCGTGTTCAGAACGCTCGAGCGCATCCATCGGTTCCTGTCACGCCAAGCTTCGTCGATCTTCACCTGCGTACGCCAGTAGGCGTCGAAGTCGGCGCAGATCACGAAGTAGTCGTGATGGGTAAGCGTGTCGACGAGACTGCGATAACGCCCGACATCGTCGGTCGAGAACACGCCGGAAGCGATTTCGTCGAGCGCTTCGTGCAGGATCGGAGAGGCGGCGATGTGTTCGGTCGAATCGATGCCACGGGCGCGCGCGGTCTCGACCTCCGCCGCGGTCAGCCCGAAGATGAAGATGTTGTCGTCGCCGACCATATCGCGCATCTCAACATTGGCGCCGTCGAGAGTGCCGATGGTCAGGGCGCCGTTGAGCGCCATTTTCATGTTGCCGGTGCCGGAGGCTTCCATGCCGGCCGTCGAGATCTGCTCGGACAGGTCGGCGGCGGGCATGATGATCTCGGCCAGCGAAACGTTGTAGTTCGGCAGGAACACAACTTTCAGAAGGCCCCGCACGGTCGGGTCCGAGTTGACGACCTTCGCGATGTCGATGGCGAGCTTGATGATCAGCTTGGCCTGGGTATAGCTCGCGGCCGCCTTCCCGGAGAAGATCTTGACCCGAGGTGCGAAGTCGATCGTCGGGTTCGCGCGGATAGCGTTATAACGCGCGACCGTTTCGAGCAGGTTGAGCAGTTGACGTTTGTATTCGTGGATCCGCTTGACCTGCACGTCGAACATCGCCTCCGGGTCGACGCGCAGGTTGAGCTGATCGGCGATGACGCGCGCAAGCGCGGCCTTGCGGCTCCGACGCGCTTGTGCCACGCGCTCCTGCAGCGAAGAATCATCCGCGTACGCGGCGAGGCCCTTTAGCGCGCGATAGTCGTCGAGCGCGCGCTCGCCGACAGCCGAGCGAATGATCTCGGCCAGGTCCGGGTTGCACTCGATAAGCCAACGGCGAAACGTGATGCCGTTGGTCTTGTTGACGATGCGGCCGGGATAGACCGAATTGAGAGCATGGAATACGGTCTTGCGCATCAAGTCGGTGTGCAGCGCCGAAACGCCGTTGATCTTGTGCGAGCCGATAAAGGCGAGGTTCCCCATTCTCACCCGGCGCCCGGCCTGTTCGTCGATGAGCGAAATGCTGGCGAGCATACCGGTCTCGACGAACCCGCGCCGTCGCGCGCTGTCGAGATGCGCCGCATTGATGAGGTAGATGATCTGCATGTGGCGCGGCAACACCCGCTCCATCAATGGCACCGGCCAGGTTTCGAGCGCTTCCGGCAGCAGGGTGTGGTTGGTGTAGGAGAATGTCGCCTGGGCGATCGACCAAGCCTCGTCCCATTCGACCCTGTTAAGGTCGACGAGGATGCGCATCAGTTCCGCGATGCCGATCGCCGGATGGGTGTCGTTGAGCTGGACGGCGGCGTGCTCGCCAAGGGTGCGCACATCGCCCCACTGCTTGATGTGACGGCGAATGAGATCGAGCAGCGAAGCTGAAGCGAAGAAATATTCCTGCCTGAGCCGCAATTCTTGGCCGGCCGGAGTCGCATCGCTGGGGTAGAGAACCTTGGAGATCGCCTCTGCCCGGACCGTCTCAGAAAACGCGCCGACATAGTCGCCGGCGTTGAAAGCCTCAAGCTTCAACGGGTCGGTCGGCCGCGCCGACCACAGCCGCAGCGTGTTCACGTGCCGGCCGCGCCAGCCAACAATCGGCGTATCGTAGGCGACCGCTTCCACCGTCTCCGCCGGATGCCATACGTGGCGAGCGCGCTCGTCTTCGCCCTGGACCATTTCGACCCACCCGCCGAAGCCGATCGCGTAATTGTATTCAGGGCGGACGAATTCCCACGGATTGCCGTTGACGAGCCAGTCCTCCGGCGTTTCCTGCTGCCAGCCGCCGCGGATAATCTGGCGAAACAGGCCGTTGTCGTATCGGATGCCGTAGCCGTGCGCGGCGATCGACAACGTCGCCATGCTGTCCATGAAACACGCGGCGAGGCGCCCGAGGCCGCCATTGCCGAGCGCCGCGTCGGGCTCGATCCGTCGCAAGTCCGTCAGATTGACGCCGAGCTCGTCGAGCGCTTCCGCCATCGGCTGCGCGACGCCGAGATTGGTCATGGCGTCGAACAAAAGGCGGCCGATTAGAAATTCGAGCGAGAGATAGTAGACGCGCTTGCGCCCGTCAGCGTAGACGGCATTTAGAGATTCGAGCCAACGGCCGACGATAATGTCGCGCGTGGCGAATGTGACCGCCAGAAACCAATCGCGCGGGGTGGCCACGTCCGGCGCCTTGCCGACGGCGTAAGTCAGTTTCGCCAGCACCGCCGCCTTGAGCTCCGCCGCGGAATAGGGCCGCAGCTCGGGCGCCTGAGGCGCGGGTTTGTTCGTGGTGACCAGCTCGTCCATGAAGCCTTCCGCGTGCGTCAGTCCGTGGCGCGGCCCTGAACCTGCCGATCCGTTCGCTGTTTAAACACGGTGCGCCGAGCGGTACAATCTCCCGTGAGCCTAGCTAACTTCATGTCCGGACTATCTCGTCACGGATTCGGGCTCGAGCCCGTTGCTGACCTCGCCGCGCGAATTTGCGCTTGAAGGGCGTTAAGCTCCGCCGTCGCCGAGTTGATCTGGCCTTGCAATTCCTCGAGCTGCTTCTGCGCGGACGCGATCTGCGTCTGAGCATCGGCGAGAGCCTTGCGCGCCGCGTCGCTATCGCCCTGCAAGCGGGTCTGCTCGGCCGAAAGGGCCTGATCCTGGCTCTGCAGCGCCGCTAAGTGCTCGCTCTCGTCCTTGAGACGGGCGTCGACAGCCTGCAAATCGCGCGTCTTGGCGCTCGCCTCTTCCTGGGCCCCGGAAATGGCGAGTCTGGCGTCGCTGATCTGCTTGGTGAGATCGGCGAGCTCGTTCTGCGCTGATGCCCTTGCCGCCGAGGCGTCCGATAGCGCCTTCTCGGCGCCGGACGCCTGCTTTTTCAGGTCAGCGGCGGCGCCAGCCGTCTTTTGGAGGTTTTGCAAGTCCGAGGCCAGGGATTCACGCGCCCGTTCAGTCGCCGTCAGTTGCTCAGTCAGCTGAGACTGGGTCTGCGAGCCCTGCCACCATATGAAGCCAGCGGCCAGCCAGCCGACGGCCGCCAGAGCCGCCAGCGCCAGCGAGATTTGTCGGCGCGACTGATCGTCGCTGTCATCTGCCATGAGGCGTTCCTTCAAGGCGTCGCGTCGAGCGCGATGACCCCGGCGCAGGAGGCATATGCCATATTGCGGGCGCCGGGGCGGTCCGCCAAGGACAAAGTTGTCGCTTTTGATCAACGCGTACGCGTTGATCAGCCTCGGTAAAGGCACAAATAGAGATCAAGGAACGCCGCACCCTCAGGGCCGACTTTGCGCCGAAGCGGACGAAGAGAATTTTTTATTTGTCAACGAGTCGCCGCGCCGTCTATTGTCCCGCCGCGTTGGAATCGAGGGGCGTGGCGCATTGCGGTCGTTTGCGCTAACGACATGCGTGAGCGTGAAGGAGACGGGTTGTATGCGCGTAAGGTCAAACGCGATCAGGGCTGGCCTCGCGGCACTGTTGGCCGCGCTCGCTGCTACGAAGGCAGGGGCGCAGGTTTTTGGCGGTCCCAAACCAGGTGAGATCGGCTTTCTTCCGCCCAACGGCCAAAACGCCGACGATATGTTCTGGTTCCACAACTGGATTCTGCTGCCGGTGACGATCGGCATTTCGCTACTGGTGCTGGCGCTCATCGTGTATATCGTGTGGCGCTTCAACGAAACCGCCAATCCCGTGCCCTCGCGGCGGACGCACAACGGTATGCTCGAATTCGCCTGGACCGTCGCGCCGGCGCTCATTCTCGTCATCATCGCGGTGCCCTCGTTCCGGCTGCTCACGGAGCAGCTCATCATTCCCGCGCCCGAGCTGACGGTGAAGGTGACGGCCTCGCAATGGCATTGGAACTACGGCTACCCGAAATCCGAGGGCGGTTTTTCATTCGATTCACTCTATGTCGAGCAAAAGGACCTCAAACCTGGCCAGCCTAACGTGATTACTGCCGATCACGAGATGGTCGTGCCGGTTGGCAAGGTGATCGAAGTTGACGTGACCTCGCAGGACGTCATTCATTCGTTTTCGGTGCCGTCGTTCGGCGTGAAGATCGACGCCATTCCGGGCAGGCTCAACAAGGCCTGGTTCAAGGCCGAACGCGAGGGCATGTTCTACGGGCAATGCTCGAACATCTGCGGCATCGACCACGCATTCATGCCGATCAACGTCCGTGTCGTCAGCCAGTCAGATTACGAGGCCTGGCTCGACCAGGCCAAGAAACAGTTCGCGGTCTTAGACCGCGTCGACGTCGCGGCCGCGCCGCTCGTCCATCCCTAGTCGGCGCGGTCAATGGGCTTGCCGATCATGCATCACCGGAGTCGTTAGAAACATGGCGTCCGTCACCGAGTTCTCTCATCACGACGTCGAGGCTCATCACGAGCACCACATCCCGACCGGGTGGCGGCGGTACCTCTATTCCACCAACCATAAGGACATTGGAACGCTCTATCTCGTTTTCGCGATCCTCGCCGGCCTCATCGGCACGTTGCTTTCCATTCTGATCCGCGCCGAATTGATGTCGCCGGGAGTTCAGGTCTTCCATTGGATCTCCGCGATCATGACCGGCGACGGCTCGGCCGACGCCGCCAAAAACATGTACAACGTGTTCTTCAGCAGCCACGCCATCATCATGATCTTTTTCATGGTCATGCCGGCCATGATGGGGGGGTTTGGCAATTGGATGGTGCCGCTCCTGATCGGCGCGCCGGACATGGCGTTCCCCAGGCTCAACAACCTGTCGTTCTGGCTTCTGGTGGCGTCGTTCACACTTCTCATGTGCTCCCTGTTCGCTGAAGGCTCGCCTGGCATGCATGGCTTCGGCGGCGGCTGGGTGCTCTATCCGCCGATGGCCAGCCAGGTGGGGACGCCTGGTCCGGCCGCGGACTTCGTGATCTTGTCGATGCATCTGGCGGGCGCGTCTTCGATCATCGGCGCCATCAATTTCATCGCCACGATCATCAACATGCGCGCGCCGGGCATGACGATGTTCCGCATGCCGCTGTTCCCGTGGTCGGTGCTGATTACCGCCTTCCTGCTCTTGCTGGCGCTGCCGGTGCTGGCGGGCGCGTTGACCATGCTGCTGACCGACCGCAACTTCCACACCACCTTCTTCGATCCGGCCGGCGGCGGCGACCCGATCCTATTCCAGCACCTGTTCTGGTTCTTCGGCCATCCGGAGGTCTATATCCTCATCATCCCGGGCTTCGGCATCATCAGCCAGGTCGTGGCGACGTTCTCGAAAAAGCCGATCTTCGGTTATGTCGGGATGGTCTACGCCATGCTGGCGATCGCCTTCCTCGGCTTCGCCGTCTGGGCCCATCACATGTTCACAACCGGCATGTCGCTCAACGCCCAGCGCTATTTCGTCTTCGCCACGATGGTGATCGCGGTGCCGACGGGGGTGAAGGTGTTCTCGTGGCTGGCGACGATGTGGGGCGGCTCGCTTTCGCTCAGGCCGCCGATGCTGTGGGCGATTGGCTTCGTCTTCGTCTTCACCGTCGGCGGCGTCACCGGCGTCGTGCTCGCCAACGCGGCGATCGACCGCTATCTGCACGACACCTATTACGTCGTTGCGCATTTTCATTACGTGATGTCGCTCGGGGCGGTGTTTTCGATCTTCGCCGGCTTCTACTACTGGTTCCCGAAGATGACCGGCTATCTCTATGACGAGAGGCTGGCGAAATGGCACTTCTGGGTGTCCTTCGTCGGCATCAACCTCACCTTTTTTCCCCAGCATTTCCTTGGCTTCCAGGGAATGCCGCGCCGCGTCGTCGACTTCACCGACGCTTATGCCTTGTGGAACATGGTGTCCTCGATCGGCGCTTTTATCTCTGGCGCTGGCACCGTCGTGTTTGTCTACCTTCTCTACGAGGCGTTCGCGGCCAAGCGCCACGCTCCGGACAACCCATGGGGGCCCGGAGCGACGACGCTCGAATGGCAGGTGCCATCCCCGGCGCCGTTCCACACCTGGGAGACCCCGCCGCACATTTTGGGCGACGAGGACGCCCATGCGCCGGCCATCGTGGGGCACGGGAGCGCGGCGTGACCGCTTCCGGCGATCATGACGGTCGGACGGTGTCTGTCGGCGGCCGTGCGGGACGCAACAATCGCCTGATTGGCGTGGGTGGTGTGACGTTGGTGGTGGCCATGATCGGTCTCACCTACGCCGCGGCGCCGTTCTACTCGGCTTTCTGTCGCGCGACCGGTTACGAAGGCACGCCACAACAGGTGAAAGCCAATACGGATGCCGAGGGCCACCGGATACTGAGGGTCGGATTCGACGCTAATGTCGCGCCGGGCCTTGAGTGGCGCCTCGAGCCGGAGGTCGAGTCGATACAGGTCCGCACCGGCAAAACCGCTACGGTCTATTTTCGCGTTCGCAACCTCAGCGACAGCCCCACGGAAGGTCACGCCACATTCAACGTGACGCCAGAAGTCTCCGGGGAATATTTCAACAAGATCGCGTGCTTCTGCTTCACGACACAGAATCTCGGCCCCCACGAAACCGCGGAATGGCCGGTGGTGTTCTTCCTCGATCCGGCTCTCGAGAAGGACCCGTCAATGGCCAGGGTCGATTCGATTACGCTGTCCTACACGCTGTTCGCTCCGCCGTCCGAGAAGCCGGCTGTTGGCCGTTCGGCTGATCGCGCCGGGCCGGCGGGATGATCATAAACGGGAGAAGACAATGACCGACGCGGCGATTCCGGACCGGCCGGGTTTTCATCTCGTCGAGCCAAGCGCTTGGCCGATCGTCGGCGCGGCATTCGCGTTTCTCTCGGCGTTTGGACTCATATTGTTCATGCACGGGTCGAGTTTCGGGCCGGCGCTTCTGACCATTGGCGTCGCGGGCATCCTGTTCACCATGGCGGGCTGGTGGCGTGATGTCGTCTCCGAGGCCCAGGGCGGCTATCACAATGTGATTGTCCGTCATGGCCTGACGATCGGCATGATCCTGTTTATCGCCTCCGAGGTCATGTTCTTCGTCGCCTGGTTCTGGGCGTTCTTCTGGTCCTCGCTCAATCCTGCCGATCCGCAGACCTATGGTCTCCTCGATTTCAGCGGTGGGATCTGGCCGCCCAAGGGCACGGAAGTGATCGATCCGCTCAAATTGCCGCTGATGAATACGTTCGTTCTGTTGACATCGAGCGCCGCCGTCAATGTCGCCCACGACGAACTGCGCGAGGGGAACCGCCGCAAATTCGAGACCTTTCTCGCGCTCGGGATCGCCCTTGGCTTGTTGTTCGTCTTCACCCAAGGTTATGAATATATCCACGCGCCATTCAACTTTAAGAATTCGATCTATGGCGCGACTTTCTTCATGGCGACGGGCTTTCACGGCGCGCATGTCATTATCGGCGTGATTTTCCTCTTTGTCTGTCTCATGCGCGCCTTCAGGGGCCAATTTACCCCACGGCACCACGTCGGGTTCCAGTTCGCCGCTTGGTACTGGCATTTCGTCGATGTGGTCTGGTTGTTCCTGTTCACCTGCATCTACATTTGGGGATCCTGGGGCGCGACGTTCGAATAAGGGGCAAGCGCGAGTCTCGCCCCGCGCTCGCGTCGACGACCGCCGGTCCATCGACCAGAGGGTCTCACGGTGACGGAGCCACTCGAAAACGTTCGGGCCGGCATGACCGGCCGACACGAGGTCGTGGTCACGCGCGAACTCGCGGTCGGCCGCCCATGTCGACGGCATGCCGTTCGTCTTTGGGATCCCGATGATGATCCTGGCGGTGGAGATCGCTGCCGGGCAAGTGGTTAAGGCCCACCTGCCTGCGGGCTGGGCGACCGTTGGCAGCGAAGTCAATGTCGGCCATCTCGCCCCGACACCCTTGGGACGCACCGTCACGGTAACCGCGCGGGTCATTGAAGCCTCTGGCCGCACTGTGCTGTTCGCGGTCGAAGCGCATGAACGGCGTCCGTAAGATCCGCGAGGGGACGCACCGTCGCGGGGCGGTCAATTTGGAAAGCTTCGCCAAGCGCGTCGCGGCCGAGTAGGCCGGGCCGGCCTTGGCCAACGCGCGGCATGGGCCTCGCCGGCACATCTGTGCTCGCAAGGGCGGGCGCCAATCTGCTAAGGGGGTCTCGGGGGAAACGCTGATCGCCGCAAAGACCGGCGAGAAGAGCGAGCGGCCCATGTTGGAGCGGGTGCTGGAGGCGCCGGCGCAAACCCTTGCTTTGCGCTTGAGCGGCACGGTTATGGCCGGCGATGTCGCGGCGGCCATTGAGGCAGCCTTGGGCGAGGCGGCGACCGGTCTCGTTGTGATCGTCGATCCAGATTTTGACGGCGAGTTCGCCGAGTTGGCGCGCGGACTGGCCGGCGCTGCGCTCGCTCACAGGTCGCTGGTCAAGCTCGCTGTCGTCATCGATCCCGAACAGATGGACGGACCCAGGCTCAACAGCTTCGAGGCTTCACCCATCTCCATTCGCCAGTTCGCTCCCGCCGACGAGAACTCGGCGCTTGAATGGGCCGCGGCGGCTCGGCGAGGGGAGTAGTGTTTTGGGCTATCTCGGGAAATTTCGTTGCGCGCTCTTTAGGGTACGGGAGTGAGGGTGCCGCCATGAAGAGCTTTTCGATCGCAGTTACGCTGACCGTCACCGCGATCCTAGTCGTCCTGAGCGCCCCAACTTCGGCCCAAGACTGGAAGAAGGGCAAGCTCGGGCACCTTGTTAGGCTCATCGGGACCTACAACAACGATGCTCTCCTGGACGACGCACAGGTCAAGCAGGCCATGAGGCTGGTGGTCGGTAAGGATGTCGGCTTGTTGAAAGACAACCTCGCGACTCGGGGCCCGATCGATTTCATCGATGGCAATCTCGTGCTCACCGGGCTGGCGCCGCACATGGGTGGCACCGAGGAGGCCCCTCTATGGGTCAAGGTTTACGACGGCTCAGTGCGCGCCGTGATCATGCACCACGGCAAAGTCACCATCTACGCCACAGACATGCGGTACGACCACCTTCCCGGACAGTTGCGCAGTTACGTACGAAACCTCCTCGATCCAAGCTACGAGCTAGAGCCGCCGGGCCTCCACTGGCAGAAGTAGTCGCCGGCCTCCCGAGCCGAGGGAGGCCCGGACGTCCGTGACGACCGGCTCCGATTCGCCCGCCGGATGGCTCTAGCGCCCGCCGGAGACCGTCAGCACACTGCCGGTGACAAAGGCTGCCGCTGGCGAGCTGAGCCAGGCCACGGCCTCCGCTATCTCCTCGGGAGCGCTGACGCGGCGCAACGGAGTCATCGCCTCGATCCGCTCGCGGAACGACGCGTCTGCAAGCTGCTCGCGGGTCATGTCGGTTGCGGTGAAGCCGGGCGCGACCGCATTGACCCGGATGCCCTCGGGCCCGACCTCGGTTGCGAGGCCCTTGGTGAAACTTTCGACCGCGCCCTTGGTCGCCGCATAGGGCACAAGTCCCGGCAGTCCGCCAGTCCTCGCCGCGATCGACGAAATGTTGACGATCGACCCGCCGCTCCCACCGTGCTTGGGCGAGAGCCGAAGCACGGCCTCTTTGCAGGCGAGGATGGTTCCGATCACGTTGAGCGCAAAGAGCTGGGTCAGCTCCTCGGCCTCCCGCTCGTCGGTCCTGGCGAAGCGCCCGGTAATGCCGGCGTTGTTGACGAGGCCGGCGAGCGGCCCCAGCGCTTTCGTCGCCTCATCGAACAGACGATGAAGCTGAGCCGAGTCCGCGACATCGGCCTGGAAGGCCTGCGCCCGCCCGCCCGACTTCTTGATTTCCGCGACGGTCGTGTCAGCCGCCTTGGCGTCGGCGGCGTAGTTGACCGCGACCGCGTGGCCGTCCGCAGCGAGGCGGCGGCAGATGGCAGCGCCGATGCCGCGCGAGCCTCCGG
>DASXXT010000085.1:0-18375 GCA_036502965.1 Roseiarcus sp.
AGTCCAGGGTTTGATTAGCGACAGCTTGCGTAACGTCGGTGACGGTCACTGGCGCGCCGCCGTTTACTGTTATCGTCACCGTCCCGCGGTTGGTGAAGAGACCCCCACCCGCGTTGGTGACGCTGGTCGTATTGTTGATCATGTCAAATACGAGACTTGCGTTGGTAAACGCGACATTGTTAAGTTCGCCCGTACCCGTGACTTGCTCAGTATAGGTGATCAGAGTGGCAAGTGACGGCGATGCCGCTCCGACTGCGCATGCGACACCCAGCAGCGGCGCCAGAAGGAGCCTGATTGGCTTTTCAATGCTGTTCATGTTCACACCCTCGCTCATGGTCCCCTCCCGATAGACGGTGTTTGACCTACCTCGATGCCAGGATAGAGGCGGCGCACCAACTTTTTACGACAAAACGGCCGGAAAGGGCGTCGCGGGGCGAGGTCACCACGAGAACGGCGGCAAGCAGCGTATTTTTTCAGGATGTCATGCCAGCGCTCCGCGCCATTCAAGGCGATCTCGGTGCGCCAGCCTCAAGCCCTTGGTGCATAGGCGTAACGGTGCGCAAGCCAGACGTGCCAGCGCCGTCGGACAGTATGAAATGCTGGTTCTTGACGTCGCGGTCCAGGCCGTCGCGTGTGACGACCGTATTCATGCGCAGCATCTGCCCGGCCACCTCGGAGCCGCCGCCTGTGATCGCGAAGGCGTCGTGGACGAGCACCACGCCCGCCGCGTCGCCGCGGTCGAAACTGTAGGCAGGCATGATGCCCACCGGCGCTCGCATCTCGATCGACACGTATTTCCACCGGCCTTCCACGCGTTGGAAGCTCAGGTAGTCGATGCCTTTGATGTCCTGATTAGAAACGTCCGACGCCGGCCGGATGAATTCCTGCAGGTAGGAACCGATCATGCGGCGCTCGGCGACGAGCCCGGTTGTCGTGACCGGATCGCCGCCTGGGCTTGTCCCACACCGTCTCGGTGACGTCCCACAAGCCCGCGTATGCGGCCATGGCGGCGTTTTCCGGCCCGAGTTCGTTCAGGCGCTCGGCGGCGAAGGTCCCGGGCGAGGGCGCGTTCCCGAGCCCGAGCTGGCCCGAGCCTCCCGGCTCGGCTGCTTGCGTCTGCGCGGCCGCCAGATCGGGGATTAAGACCGAACCGAGTGTGGCTCCCAGGAAATGACGACGTTCCAGCATACTGACGTTTCCGTGCGGAGTGGAGCAGGCGCCAAGCGCGAAGCACGCCAATGCTGCCAGGGATCTTGTTTACGACCGGATCCTCCCGCAATATTGACTCAGGAAAACCACACTGAAGCACAATTTGTTCCGCAATTCACGGCGTGGCGTCGAAGGGGCGTGAAGCACGCCGGCAGCGCGCCGAGCGCCCTCTCGCCTTGTCTGGGAGGCGAGCCGGCGCAGGATGGGCGTCGTTTGGCCGCTCTGACCGACGGCTTGAGGGAGGAATCGATGCTTCTGCCGACGATGCTGGTCGGATCGTACGCGCAGCCCGAATGGCTCATCGATCGGGCTAAGCTCGCGGGCCGATTTCCCCCGCGCGTGCGGGCGCGTGAGCTTTGGCGTATCCCTGAGCCCTATCTGAACGAAGCGCAGAACGATGCGACGCTGCTCGCAATCAAGGCGCAGGAGGAGGCTGGGCTCGACATCATCACCGACGGTGAAATTCGCCGCGAAAGCTATTCGAACCGGTTCGCGACTGCGCTGGACGGCATCGACATCGATCAGCCGGGCGTCGCGCTTGACCGGTCGGGCCATCCCAATCCGGTCCCGCGCATCGTAGGCCCGATCCGCCGCAAGCATGCCGTCGAGGTCGACGACCTCACGTTCCTGCGCGCGCATACGATGCGTAAGGTCAAGATGACCGTGCCCGGCCCGTTCACGATGAGCCAGCAGGCGCAAAACGACTATTACCCGAGCCTCGCCGAAGCGGCGCTTGCTTACGCGGAAGCGGTCAATGCGGAGATCAAGGACCTGTTCGCCGCCGACGCGGACATTGTTCAGATCGACGAGCCCTACATGCAGGCGAGGCCCGGTCCGGCGCGGGAATATGGGCTTTCCGCGCTGAACCGGGCGCTTGAGGGCGTGAACGGCATGACGGCCGTGCACATCTGCTTTGGCTATGCGGCGATCATCCATGAGCGCCCGAGCGCCTACTCGTTTCTGCCTGAGCTCAAGGGCTGCCGCTGCCGGCAGATCTCGATCGAGACGGCGCAGGCGAATCTGGATTGCGCCGTGCTCAAGGAATTGCCGGACCAGACGATCATCCTCGGCGTACTCGATCTGTCGACGCCGGAGATCGAAACGCCGGAGACGGTCGCCGCGCGGATTCGCCGTGCGCTCGTCTACCGCAAGCCCGAGGACATCATTGTCGCTCCGGACTGCGGCCTCAAATATTTGCCGCGCGAAGCAGCCTTCGGCAAGATGAAGGCGATGGTCGAAGGCGCGCGCATCGTGAGAGCGGAACTGGCGCCCCAATAACCGGCGAGCGCGGGTCATGCCTTCACGGTTCGCTCTGACTCTCTACGAGGTCTCGACCTGGATCGTTCCACTCATCGTCGCGATCACCTTTCACGAGGCGGCGCATGGCTTTGTCGCATATCTGTTCGGGGACAAAACGGCTTGGCGTCAGGGCCGGGTGAGCTTCAATCCGCTGAAGCACATCGACCCGTTCGGTACGATTCTCCTGCCAGCGCTGCTGATGATCACGCACTCGCCGTTTCTGTTCGGATACGCGAAGCCCGTCCCGGTAAACTTCCGCGCGCTGCGCCGCCCAAAACTCGATTCGGTTTTTGTCGCCGCCGCGGGGCCAGGAATGAATCTGGCGCTCGCCATTTTAAGCGCCGTTCTGTTTCATCTCGTCCCGCTGGCGCCGCCCGGGGCTGCGGACTGGTTGGGCAAGAATCTCAACAACGCCCTCATCATCAATGTGCTGCTCGCGGTGTTCAACCTCCTGCCCATTCCACCGCTTGACGGCGGGCGGATTCTCGTCGGCCTTCTACCGGACGGGCCGTCGCGCTCTCTCGCCGCACTTGAGCCCTACGGCATGATCATTCTCCTCGCGGCGCTCTTGATCCTGCCGATCCTTGGCGCGCAAACTGGGCTTGACCTCAATTTCCTATGGCGGTTCGTCGCCAGTCTCACTGACGACATCGTCGGTGCGATCCTGCGCGTGACGGGGGCGGGATAGGCGACCGCGACAACGTGATGCAGTTCTGATCGGATAGGGCGCGGCTCGAGACTCGGCGTCGCGAACAACCAAGCTTATAGCCTTTGCGGCAGCTTGCGGGCGTTCAGATCTGCGGGCCCATCTGCCAATTGAAGTGCTCGGCGTTAAAAATGTGATTGTGCAGGTTGGCGATCCATTGGCGGCCGGAGGCCGTCAGGCTAAGGTATTTCATCCCCTCCTCGAGATGCCCCGAGACGGTGTTCCAGTAAAATCCCGGAAACTTCTCGACCAGGTCGGCAGGAGAAGCGTAACCGAACTGTCGGTTGCTGCCGATCTCCTCGAACTCGTAGAATAGCGCATTGGCTTTCCTCGGATACAAAGGATCCCCAAGCTGCCCGATCAAATCGGCGGCTTGGACCAGCCTCGGTTCGAGTCCGGTTTGATCCGACTCTGAACTCGAGCTCGGCGGGAAGCGCGTGAGCTCGATCGCGGCGGCGACACGGGCGGGGTCGATCGTCGTCGACTTCCCGAGCCGTTCGTAAACGAACAACTTCGACCGATCGACATGATAGGCGGCAAGCGACGCGTCCGACGCGCCGCGCGGCAGCGTAACCGTTCGCCCGTTCTTGTCGATGACGAACTCAGTCTTGGTGTCGCCGCTCAGGACGCCGCGAACGAAGCCGATGTCGTGCAAGAGGCAGGCGACGATGAGGTGGACGTAATCCTCTGGCTGGACTGTGTGCGCCAGCGTCCGTCCTCGCAGGATGTCGCGGCCAACCATGCACACGAGCATAGTGTGTTCGTAGGTGTGGTAGAGCGCGTCGCTCCTGGCGATGCATTCGATCGTCGTTCGGGCCAGCGCGCCCAGGCGTTCGGCTTCGTCGTTTTGACTCGAGCCAAAAATTTCGCGGAAGTCTTTCGCGAGAAACTTGCCAAGCTTCTTCGCGGCCACCGCCGCAATCATATCCATCTCGTCGGCTCCCAAAGAGGCGGCCAGCCATGGGTATTGTCCTGACGTTCGTGGCCAATCGGTAGATTAGTGCAGGGTCAGCGACTACGCTAGTGTGGCCCACGGCGCTACACGCCAACAGATATGGGGAGCGATTGCGACTCGGTAAATGCCGCTAGTTGCGCTGCCCAGCGGATTCCGCCGTCGCGACGATCGTTCGCCGTTCACAAGGTTGTTAGCGAACGGAACCACGGCCGTCTTTGTGACGTAGTCAGCGAGGAGCGCCTTGTCCCGATCGGCCAGGGGCCGCTCGCGGATCGGCGAGGCCTACGAGATCGAAGCTCAGCGCACGCAGGCGTCTGCGGGCGTCCTCGTCGTAGGCTTGCGGATCGGCGCGTGATTCCTGCGTGCCGCTGAAATAGAGCCCGCTTCTGCCGGCAAGCGCCGGCTCATCGACGAGCTGTAGAATAGCCGCGCCGCCTTGCTTCACTGTGCTGATCGGCTGGACGCCGCTCAAGCGAACCATTGTCGTGTCCATGTAGGTCGCGGGATGCAGGCAATTGACCGCGATGTTCTGTCCCGCGAGCTCCTTGGCGAGATCGAAGGTAAACATGATTTGCGCCAGCTTGCTCTGACAATAGGCGCGCACGCCGCTATAGCCGCGAGTCAGCATCACGTCGGAAAAGTCGATTGGCTGTTGTCCCGCCGAAGAAACGTTGACGATGCGCGCCAAATTGCGGTTCTGGAGCATGGGCAGCAGCAGACGCGTCAGCAGGAAGCCCGCGAGATAATTGACCGCGAAGCGCAATTCGAAGCCGTCGGTGCTGAGTTCGCGCTTGGCCCCGCTCGCGCCGATCCCGGCGTTGTTGATGAGCGCGTCGAGACCGTCGCCATCGCGACGCACCGCATCGGCAAGAGAACGAACCTCGGCGAGCGAGGAGAGGTCAGCGGCGAGGAAGCGCGCCTCGCCCCCTTGCTGCGTGATCCGCTCAACCACAGCCTCGCCGCGGATCCGATCGCGGCCGTGGACGATGACGCGCCGGCCCTGCGCGGCCAGCCGCTCAGCGACATAGCGCCCGACGCCATCGGTCGAGCCGGTTACGAGAACGGTCTTGCTTTTCGTCGTCATGATCTTTGTTCCGCAACTGAGTAGGAGGCAGCAAGGGCGGCGCGCCTCGAGGCTCTTGTCGCTGAGGAGCGCGCGAGTCTGAGCGACCATCTTCGGACGAGCATCACCGGATTGCGGCGAGCTGTCACGAAGCAGCCGCCCATCGCTATCGTACGGCCGGACTGATCTTAACCCGCATTCACCGGATGAAACGCTTTTTTGCAGTGCTTCTGGAGCGATTCAGCTATAACGGACATCGCGCCTATATCACTAGGATGTCTGCTACCAGCCAACAGCGGTCGACAGCATCAAGAAACGTAGGCGCCGGACCGGCGAACGCAGCTTACGCCAGCGAGACAGGATCAAGCGGTCGCAGCGGCTGTAGACCGCGCTGCTTCATGCGCCAAACCAGGATGTCGAACCGATCTTGGCCGAAGAACGGCTCACCCTCGAACACCAAGGTGGGGACACCCCAGTGACCTGCAGCCCGCAGCGCTCGGTCATTTTCTGCCACCGATGCTTCATATCGTTCTGGATCGGCAGCGGTAGCCGCCTCCAGATCTGACAGGTCAAGTCCGGCCCGACCAGCCGCTTCGGCCAGATGACCGCCCTGATCCCAACCCGTAACAACGCCACCCCACAGCAGCGTTGCGACCTCGCTGCAAAACTCGAACCCTCGTCCTCGCTCCGTGGCGGCAATACCGAGCCGTCCAAGGCGCCTTGCAAGCGGTTGTTCCGTGGCGATAGCCAAGGTTGTGGGATTTTGATCGATCGGGTCAGGAATCGGCCGCCGAAAATTCATGCCATGAAAAGCGGCGATGCGAGCGCTGTCCTTCATGAAATATGGCCGCGCCAAGGGATCCATTCTGGCAAAGTATGCGGGATTTCGGATGGCAGCAGGATGGACGATCCGCAAGTCGACGGTCACTTGGAATTTGTCGCGTAGATCCGCTACGCGAGGGAGGATGATGTAGGAATAGGGGCTACGAAATGACCAATAAAGTTCGACGCGCATGGGAAACGACTACCTCCCTTGAGTTTAATCGCTCGCGCTTCCGTTCGCGACCGACCGCCCCGACGCTAATCGAGATAAGTGACGACGCCGGTTTGCAGGTCGTAGATCGCCGCCACGATCTTCACCTTTCCCGCGCCGACCAGATCGCCCACGATCGGGCTTAAGCTTGAGAGTTTCGACGCGGTTCGCTTCGCGCTCTCCTTGGCGGCGTTGTTGGTGAAATCGCCGGGGTCGTTGCGCACCGCAAGCGCCGCGGGGACGATCGGCGCGATCATCCGGCCGATGACGCCGGGATAGGTTGCGTTCTTGGTCACAATGTCGCAGGCGGCTTTCACTGCGCCACAAGCAGTGTGAGCGAGGATGACGACGAGCGGAGAGCCGAGGACGGCTGCGCCATATTCGATGGTGCCAAGCGTTTCGACATCAACGAGATTGCCAGCGTCGCGGGCGATGAACAGTTCGCCGACGCCATGCCCGCCGAAGATAAGCTCAGGCGGGACACGGCTGTCAGCGCAGGCGACGATCGTCGCCCATGGCGCCTGATGCCCGGCGACGGCGCTACGGCTCTCAGCGAGGTCGACGGTGCAAAGCTCGGGGTGGCTCACAAAGCGCTCATTGCCCGATTTGAGCGCGGCGAGCGCTTCCCCGGGGGAGAGAGGGGTCGGCGCGGGCTCGGCGCCGCGCGCCACAGGCGACGCGCCTCCGGCCGCAAGCGCGATCGCGGCCGCCGCGCCGAACTTCATCAAATCACGCCGGCCAATCCCGCCACTTCCGCAATTGATGCACATCGCGCGCCTCCCTGACGTCGGGGCTCCCTGCGAGCCGTCTTGATGATCTGTCGGCCGAAGAGCGTTCGCGCCGGAGCCGCTATTGGACCAGCTTGGCTCTCAAGCGGCCGTATTCCTGTTCTGAAATCGAGCCCGCCGCCTTCAGCTTGTCGAGCTTCACGATCTCGTCAGCAGCGCTGAAACCGACGATATGTCGCAATTCCTCCCTCGCCTCGTTGGCTTGCGCCCGATTTCGCTCGGCCATCCCCCGACCTTGCGTGAGGAGATAGGCGAAGACGCCGAGATAGGAGAACAGCACGAACGCGATCACCCAGAGCACCTTGGCGAAGCCGGACACGTCATGCCGGCGGAAAAGATCGCCCGACACAACGATGAGCAGCCAAAACCACAATATGAACATGAATATGGTGAAGGCGTCGGCGATGAAATTGCCGAACGTAAATCCGCCGTCAAACAGCATTGTTCTTGTTCCCATCCCCAACCGAGTCGGGGACATTGTAGATCAATGCGCGCGCAATGCACAGCGGCCGTTGGTTCGCTGAGTGCGGTCACCGGTGGGTGAGTTGGCGACCTGTATCGAGCGCGCGAGCTTAAGCCGTTTCAACCGGCGCGCGGAATGGATCTCATCCGCCGCGCTTGATCTCCACCTTGTCGGGATAAAATGCGAGGTGGGAATCGATCTCGGCGACCTCCGCTTTGGGCAGCTCGTAGGTCCAGACGGCGTTGTCGTCGCGAGCATTGCCATCGGTGATCGAGTAATAATTCGCCTCGCCCTTGTAAGGGCAAGTCGTGACGCGGGCAGTGCGTTCAAGCGCGCTCATATCCATGTCGGCGCGGGGAACGTAAACGACCGGAGGATAGTTGGCCTCGCGCAGCTCCAACGCCGTTTTGCTATCGCCGATCGTGCGCCCATGCCAGATCACCCGCACCCGCTCATGGATCGGCTCGATCGTGATTGGATGATCCTTGGTTCCAGCTTGAGTCATCAAGGCCTCCTCGAGGGTTTTCGAGCTTTCGTGCAAGGTCATATCTAGGGACGAGCGTGGCCATCCGCTACGTATGCCCCGCCACCGGCTTGCAGTGGTAAGGCTCCTCGAGCTTGGCGATGGTGCGCGCGTCGAGCTTGAGCTCGGTCGCGGCGACGGCGTCGGCGAGGTGATGCGGCTTCGAGGCGCCGATGATCGGCGAGGTGATGAAGGGCTTCGACAGCACCCAAGCGAGCGCGACGACGGCGGGCTTGGTGTTCAACTTTTCCGCCGTCTCGACCACGCGCTTGCGGATCGCCTCATCCTGCCGCGAACCGAGCCCCAAGGTCTCTCGGAACTGATCGGTGCGGCCGCGCACGGTCGAAGCGTCGGCGCCCAGTCCGGAGCCCGCGAGATAGCCGCGCGCCATGGGCGACCAGGGAATGACGGCTATGCCGTCGTTCGCGCACAATGGCATCATCTCGCGCTCTTCCTCGCGATAGACGAGGTTGTAATAATTCTGCATCGAGACAAATTGGGCATGGCCCTTTGCGCGGGCGATGTCGAGCATGCGGGCGAACTGCCAAGCGTACATCGACGAAGCGCCGATATAGAGCGCCTTGCCGGCGCGCACGACATCGTTCAGCGCTTCCAGCGTCTCTTCCATCGGGGTCAGCGGATCGAAGCGGTGGATCTGGTAGAGATCGACGTAGTCGGTGCCGAGGCGCTTCAGCGAAGCGTCGATCGCCTCGATGATGTGCTTGCGCGACAAGCCCTTGGCGTTGGGGCTCGGGCCCATGACCCCGTGCACCTTGGTCGCAATCACCACGTCTGGCCGCTTGGCGAATTCCTTGAGCGCGCGGCCGAGAATTTCTTCGCTCACGCCTTGCGAGTAAACGTCCGCCGTATCGAAAAAATTGACGCCCTTCTCCAGCGCTTCGCGGATGAAAGGGCGCGACGCCTCCTCCTCCAGCACCCATTCGCGCCATTTCGTCGAGCCATATGTCATGCAGCCGAGACAGATCTTCGACACCTGCATGCCGGTTTTGCCAAATCGAACCATCTCCATCTCATAACCCCGTCTGCTTGAGCTTGCGCCAATCATACGGCTTCGGGCCGCTCGCGCCAAAGCGTTTGAGCCCTCGCCGGTTCTGCGTCCGATTGCGCGCAACACCGAACTGTCGCGGGTGTCGAAGTTGGGATTCGAATTCGCAAAAACATGATACAGTTTTGTTATGCCGGTGTTGCCAGCGCAGCACAACAGGAGGACGCCTTGGACTTCATTGAGATGGTTCGCCTTTTCGCCAGACGGCGGCGACGGTTCGACCGAGGGGATGATAATCTTGGTAGTTGCGGTCGCAGCGCTACTCGCGCTGGCAACTTATATTCGCGCTCGGACACGATCGCAGACGAAAACCGAGGCTCGCGCCAGAGGCAAGTAACGAGGCGGCTTTCTTCGCGATCCGGGCGGGCGTTAGCTCCGCCTTGGCCGCGAAATCTTCGCCACCGTCCGTTCACCCTCGCTAAAGCCACTCAACCTTTAGGACGGGATGCAATTCGATAACGTTGGGCGCCGCGCCGGTGGCCCCGTGCTCCCGATCAAAGAAGCCGACGCCGGTGATCCGGACCGAGGTCGGCCGAATTGCCGACTGGAACAAGGGCTGCGCAAGCGTCGATCCCGGCGGCGGAGTCACCAGAGAAACGCCGGAATCGACCGCGTCGCGCGGCTGAAACATCATCGCGCCAAGAGGCATCAGCCTGCCCTGCACTAAGCCAAACATGGCAGGCTGCAGATGCCGGACAAGCTTGTCGTCGATTTCCTTGCGCGCAGCGGCGAAGTTGTTGAGCCATGGGCTGCCGCCGACAAAACGAGTTGAGGGCGTGGGAACTTCTGCGATCATTTGCTCGCCGCCCGGTCCCTGCAGCACCAGGTGGTAATCGCCGTCGGCCTCGTGCTTGAGCGCGATGATCTGCGCCTCAATTCGCCATATCGTGATTTCAGCCACGCCGTCGCGCACACTCTGGAATTCGGGTGGATCGGAGCGAATGTCCTCAAGGCCGGCCGGACGCGGCAGCGACGCGAGTTCCGCGATGGTGCTTTCAACAATTCCCGCTCCGAGATCCTCGCCCTCGATGACGTTTCTTCCAACATTGCCGCGATCGGGGTCTCGTGCGGTCTTGACCGGCCAACGCTCCGTGCCCGGCCTGTTCTGCTCCGGAAGGGCCGGCGTTACGGCCTGAGCGCGAATGGAAGCCGCTTCGGGCGCCGCCCCGAGGCCGGCGGCAACCTTGATTCTCGCCGCGACGTCGGGGCTCACGACCCCGAGCGAATTGACGTCCACAGCCTCCTGGGCGTCGCGCGGAAGCGCCATCGCTCGAACCGCCTCGGCCGGCGGCCGCGAAAACAGGATCGCGCCGCCTTGCGCTTGTGTCGCCAGGGCCACCGCGCCGGCAGCGTTCTGGGCCCGGCCGAAAACGAAGAAGCGCGGCGTCGAGTCCCGGTTCGATCCGTCCCCGCCGCCGTTCATCGTATAGCCGCTTGCGGCGAAGAGTTTCCGATCCGGATATAGGGGGCGGACGGCAAGGTAATCGCCCCATTCGCCGCCCCCGCTCGAGTTCGGCAGCGGGCCGCGCTCGCTGACGGCGGCGATCACGTTCTTGCGGGCGCCGGTCAGGATTCCGAGGACCGCGGACGGAAAGCGAGGTCCCCCGCCGATCATGTAGGCTATCCCAACTTCGCCGTCCGCGATCGCGGACAAAGCCGCGTAACAGGTCGCCGAGTCCGCGTCGAACACGTTGATGTTCTCGAGCAAAGTCAAGTTTCCCGAATCGATTCTGGCGATCTGGATGAAGGGCTGCGGCCGCTGGTTGGAGCCTTGGTTGACCGCCCAGGCGAAATAGAGATCCGTGCCGGCAAGCGCCGCTCCTGTTATTCTCGGATCGGCACGATCGAGCCACGTTCGGCCATCCGGCGTCCGCGAGTGATAGCCGGCGCCGCCTATCCACCGCGCGACTTCGACCAAATTCGGAACTGGCGTTGGTTGTCCCTCGTCCCAGGTGAAGACCTGCAAGGTGCTTGTAACCTGGTGGGCAGCGAAGAAGGCCCGCGTCCCACAGTTTTGAGCGACGCGGAAACTGTTGAGCTGCTCGGACTTGAACGGCGTCGCCACAACCTGGCCGCTCGCGATCGAGTCGAACGGAATTCGGACAACCACAGCTCCGGCCGATTGGCCTGCGGGGGTAAACAGATTGGTCGTGACGTAAAGCGAGTTGGCGCCGACCGCGAGGTCGGGAAAATCCATGAACTGACCCGCCACGCCCAAGCTTCCGGTTGTGATGTCGAACAGCCGCCAGCGGCCAGCCGCGACGTCGTCTGTTTTCGCGAACGCAAGGCGCTGAATATTGTCGGCTTGTGGGAGTCCGGAGTGCACTCCGTATTGCAACAGCCAGACGAAGGTATCGATAGACGGTATATAACTGACGACTTGATCGCAGCAGAACCCCAAGTTTGGCGGATCTGGAAATGATGTAAATGGATCAATGTATTGAAAGGTTTTGCCACCATCAATTGAAAGGGCGGTATACCAGTTACCGGTGAACAGCACCACATTGCGATTTGCCGCGACGCTCGGCTCGTCGACATTGCTGGCCAACTGTTTGAGGCCGGGTTGGACGAGCGGAGTCGAGATTACCACCGACAGGTCCGCAGGATCAGCCCTTTCGCCGAACGCCCTGAAGGCCGGCGCCGCGAGGACGACCGGCGGCGTGCGCGAGCGAAATTCGCGCTCCTTGCCCTCTCGCACTCACGGAAGAATTCGGCGCGGGTGAATATTCTCGCGTTGGGTGACCCGGGGCGGCGCATCGAGATGGCGAACCTGGATCGGCTCGCGGGCGACGTTCTGAAGGCGAACCGCGGGCTGCACGCCTTCGGCGGCGCCGGAACGAGCGCGCGTTCCCCTGGCGGTCGTTGTTTTCGAACTTGCTTTTCGAGCCGGTCTCTTCACGACTTCCCCTCCATTACATCCGGGGGACTAGAAGGCCCGATATTTGTTTGGTTCGCTCGGCCCTTCGCCCTCGGCCCTTTGACGATCGCCACAGTCGTCGACTAATTTACCGGCTGCGAGCAAACGGAGCACTTTCGTGCCCAAAAAGCAACCAACGAAAATGCCGACCGACGGGCCGAAGCCGGCCGCCCCGGCCGAAACGAAGCTGCCGCAGCTTGGCATATTCAATGTCGAGATTCGCGACGCTCCGCCTCAGGGATCGGAGGCCAAGGAAATCCACCAACGCCGGATACTGCCATCGATTCCCGAAGCCTCTCCCGCCGACAAGCCCCGCAAGGCTGGGCGACGGAAGGAGCGATGATGGGTGCAGAGGCCGAATGGCGTGTCTTTCCCAGCGCCGGTTGACCGTCTTGCGCGGGTTCAAGCGCTCAGGGAACCTCACCGCCGCCGCGCACACTGTGGGTTGCAGGAACCTCGAGGCTCCAGCTGAGACGCACAGGCGCCGGCGCGGGCGGTCGTGAAAGCGAATCGCGGCTGGGACTTCTGGATTGATCGCGGCGGCACGTTCACCGACGTGATCGGCCGCGATCCGCGCGGGCGGCTCAATCCGATGAAACTTCTGTCCGAGAACCCGGCCTATTCGGACGCGGCGGTTGAGGCGATCCGTCGGCTATTGGGCCTCGCTTCAGGCGAGCCGATTCCGGCCGACGCAATTCGCGCTGTCAAGATGGGAACGACCGTCGCTACCAACGCGCTGCTCGAGCGGCGCGGCGAGCGCACGCTGCTCGTGACCACGCGCGGCTTTCGCGATGCGCTCGAGATCGGCTATCAGGCGCGCCCGCGCATATTCGCGCGCAACATCATGAAGCCCGAGCAGCTTTATTCCGGCGTCGTGGAGATCGACGAGCGCGTGCTCGCTGACGGCGCGATCGAGGCAGCGCCCGATCCTGAGCGCGTGCGCGCTGCACTCGCCGACGCGCGAGCCCAGGGCTACGACGCCGTCGCGATCGTGTTCATGCACGCCTATCGCTATCCGGCGCACGAGCGCATGGTGGCCAAGATCGCGCGCGATCTTGGTTTCAAGCAAGTCTCCGAAAGCCATGTCGCCTCGGCGCTCATCAAGCTCGTTTCGCGGGGCGACACGGCGGTGGTGGACGCCTATCTCTCGCCAATTCTCGCGCGCTATGTCGGCCAAGTGTCGCGCGATCTCGACCTTGAGCGCACCGGCGCGCGCGTCATGTTCATGATGTCGTCGGGCGGCCTCACTTCGGCGGCTTTGTTCGCCGGCAAGGACGCGATCCTGTCAGGCCCCGCCGGTGGCGTGGTGGCGATGGCGCGCACTGGAATGAGCGCAGGGTTCAAGCGCATCATTGGCTTTGACATGGGCGGCACCTCGACCGACTTCGCTCATTTCGATGGGCAATTCGAGCGCGCCTTCGAGACCGAAGTCGCGGGCGTGCGCATGCGCGCGCCGATGATGAAGATCCATACCGTCGCTGCGGGAGGCGGCTCGATCCTCTCTTTCGACGGCGCGCGCTTTCGCGTCGGCCCCGCTTCAGCCGGCGCCGATCCCGGCCCCGCAGCTTATCGCCGCGGCGGCCCGCTCACGGTCACCGACGCCAACCTGATGACGGGCAAGCTGATCCCCGATCTGTTTCCAAAAGTATTCGGCCCTCGCGGCGACGAGCCGCTCGACGATAAAATCGTGCGGGAGCGCTTCGCAGCGCTCACGCGCGATCTCGGCGACGGACGGGAGCCGGAGGCGGTCGCCGACGGATTTCTCGCCATTGCCGTCGCGAAGATGGCCGAGGCGATCAAGACGATTTCGGTTGCGCGGGGCTACGACGTTACGCGCTATACGCTCAATTGCTTCGGCGGCGCGGGCGGCCAGCACGCCTGCGACGTCGCCGACGCCCTGGCGATTTCGACTGTCCTCATCCATCCGTTCTCGTCCCTGCTTTCGGCCTATGGCATGGGACTCGCCGACATCGCCGCGCAGCGCGCGCAAGGAGTCGACGAACCCCTTCGCATCGACGCGCTTCTGCGCGTTGGCGCCATTGCTGATCAGCTTTCGGGCGCGGCGGTCGCTGAGGTCGAGGAGCAGGGGGTCGCGCGAGACGCGATCAAGGTCCATCGCCGCGCGCAGCTGCGCTATGCGGGATCCGATACGGCGATCGAGGTTCCGCTGTCGACGCCCGCGGCGATGCGGCGTGCGTTCGAAAGCACACACAAGAGCCGCTTCGGCTTCATCGATCGAGACAAGGCGATCGCCATCGAGGCGGTGTCGGTCGAGGCCGTAGGCGGCGGGGCGCGGCTTGCCGAGCGGACCTCTGTAGACGCGGTCGCTGACCGCGTCGGCCGCGCCCGGAAGGACGCCCGTCTATCGACGGGCTATGGAGCGCGGCTACAACCCGTTCCCGCCCGCGCGACGCGCTTCTTTTCGCATGGGGGATGGCGCAAGGCGAATGTCTTTTTGCGTGAGGCGCTTGCCGTTGGAGCCGAAGTCGACGGGCCGGCGCTCATCATCGAGCCGCATCAGACGATCGTCGTCGAACAGGGCTGGCGCGCGGCGATTACAGCGAAAAACCACGTCGTGATGACCCGCGTCGAGCCCATGCCGCGGCGCGAGGCGATTGGAACCAAAGCCGACCCGGTCATGCTCGAGATCTTCAATCATCTCTTCATGTCGATCGCCGAGCAGATGGGCGTGACGCTGCAGAACACCGCCTATTCGGTCAACATCAAGGAGCGGCTCGACTTCTCCTGCGCCGTGTTCGACCGTGAGGGTCGTCTCGTCGCCAACGCCCCGCACATGCCGGTGCATTTGGGCTCGATGGATCGCTCGGTCGAGACGATCATCCGTGATAACGTAGGGCGCATCCGCCCGGGCGATGTGTTTGCGCTCAACGCCCCTTACAATGGCGGCACCCATCTGCCCGACATCACCGTCTGCACGCCGGTCTTCGACGAACGTGGCGAAACGATCCTGTTCTGGACCGCCTCGCGCGGCCATCACGCCGATATTGGCGGAATCGCTCCAGGTTCAATGTCGCCGCTTGCGGCGTCGATTCACGAGGAGGGCGTCTATATCGACAATTTTCTCCTCGTCGAGCGCGGCCGCTTCCGCGAGCGCGAGCTTTATGCGCTGCTCAAGAGCGGGCCGTATCCGGCGCGCAATCCGCTGCAGAACGTCAACGACCTCAAGGCGCAGATCGCGGCATGCGAGAAGGGCGTGCGAGAACTCAAGCGCATGGTCGAGATGTTTTCGCTTGAGGTGGTCGAGGCCTATATGGGCCACGTTCAGGACAACGCGGACGAAAGCGTGCGCCGCGTGATCGACCAGCTTGCGGATGGCGAGGCTGAAAGCGTCTCCGATCAGGGCGCGGTCATCAAGGTCAAGATCAGCGTCGACAAAGAGAGGCGGGAGGCGACGGTCGATTTCACTGGCACGTCGCCTCAGCAGTCGACGAATTTCAACGCGCCCGAGCCGGTGACGCGCGCCGCGATCCTCTATGTGTTTCGGGTCATGGTCGACGACGACATCCCGATGAACGCCGGCTGCCTGAGGCCGATCCGTATTGTCGTGCCGGAAGGCTCGATGCTGTCGCCGAAATATCCGGCCGCCGTGGTGGCCGGCAATGTCGAGGTGTCACAGGCGGTGACCGACACTTTGTTCGCGGCTCTTGGCGCGCTGGGCTCGGCGCAGGCGACAATGAACAATTTTACCTTCGGCGACGACACATATCAGTACTACGAAACCATATGCTCCGGCGCGCCCGCAGGCCCTGGGTTTGACGGGGCGAGCGCGGTCCATACGCACATGACCAATTCGCGCTTGACTGACCCGGAAGTGCTGGAGAGCCGCTTTCCGGTGGTGCTTGAGGATTTCCATATCCGCCGCGGCTCAGGCGGCAAGGGTCAATGGCGCGCGGGCGACGGGACACTAAGACGCATCCGCTTCTTGAGGCCGATGCAGGCGGCGATCCTCAGCGGTCACCGCGCCGTCGCCAATCCTGGCATGATGGGCGGCAGCGAAGGCGAGCTCGGCCGCAATTCCGCCCGCCGTAATGACGGCCGCGTCGAGATCCTGCCCGGCTGCGCCGAAACCAAGGTCGAGGCGGGCGAAGCGATCGAGATCGTCACCCCGACGGGAGGAGGTTGGGGGAGGGCGTAGTTCCCCTCTTCCGTGCGGGAGGCGCCTTCTCCGCAATGGCCGGCGGGTCGAGATGTTTAGCTAGCCGCTTTCCCAGCCGACCTCGTCCTGAGGCGCCGGGTAGCAACGGCCTCGAAGGACGTTTCAGTATGCGCGAACATGAGCCGCTCACGGGAACGTCCTTCGAGACGCGCCTTTGGCGCTCCTCAGCAGCGAACCAGAATGCAATGCTCGCTAGCCCGCCTTCGACGGCGTCGTGAAGAACCAGGGATGCCCCTCGGGATCGTTCGCCCAGTAGCTTCGGCCGTACGACTCGTCCTTCGGCGGATGGACGATTTCTGCACCCGCGGCCTTGGCGACTTCGTAGTGCCTGTCGACGTCGTCGAGATAGATGAAAACGCCCATTGTCGCGCCGCCAGCCGCTTTCGGCGTCGTTAGGCTGTGCTCACCGCCGCCTTGCCCCATCATCACGAGCTGACCCTGGAACGAAGCTTCGCCATGCATGCCGCCGCGCGGCGTACCGGTGCGCATTTCTTCCTTGAAGCCGAAGGCGCCGCAGAGAAAGTCGAGCGCGGCGCCAACATCGCGGTAGAAAAGATAGGGAATGATCTGGGGCGGTTTGGGCGTGATCGACATGGTTCAGTCTCCGTCGTTCGTGCTGCAGACTCAACCCATAGGCGCGCCGCCTGCCGGCGGTCTTGTAGAAATGTGACGCTCGTCTCAGTCCATGACACCGCCGGCGTCGGGCAGTTCCTGCCGCCAGAGCGCCGCCGGCGAGTTGCCGGAGAATTCCTGGAAATCGTGGATCATGTGGGCCTGGTCAACGTATCCGCACTGCGCGGCGAGCGCGGCCCCTGTCAAAGCTGGCTCTTGTCGCCGGACACGAAGCGTGCGAGCGAAGCGACGGACCCGCGCGAAGGTTTTGGGCGACAGCCCGAACTCCCGGCGGAAAGCCTTCGAAAAGCGCTCGCGGCCCATTCCGATCTCACTGGCGACGTCCGCGATCCTGACGTCGCCGCGGCTCAGGCGCCGGAACGCGCACGCGAGCCCCGGCGCAATTCCGTCTTCCGAACTGAGCTTCGGCGCTGCGGCTCGTACGAGCGCTCTAATCCTCTCGTCCTGCGAGCGCGTCCCGGCCAGGCGATCCCTAAGTTCCGTTGCTGGTCGGCCAAAAGCTTGCGGCGCGTCGATGAGCGCGTTGCCAAACTCTTCCAGAGGAAGGCCTAGAAAAAGCCGCGCGCCGAGGAGGCTGAACTTGATCTGCGCGCCCGCCTGCGCCCCGTCCGTCTCCGTGACTGCGTAGGTCGCGCTCGCGCCGCTAAAGAATCCCTGACCTGCGCCGAACGCACGCCGCGTGTCCCTCTGCTCCACGCGGAGCTCCGCGCCGAGGTTGAAGATCAAGACAGCAGAGCCGTCGGGCAGCTCGCGGCGGCGGCGAAACGACGTCCCGCGCTCGTCGTAAGCGTAAAACGAGCCGACGTAACGAGCGAGCGACCCTCCCGGCTCGAGGCTCGCGACGCGCCAAGAGCCGGCGTCTGAATCATGTTGGGAAACCCTCAAGCGATCCATGGCTTGCTCTCGCTAACGCCGCGCTAAGTCGTCGTCCTCGCGAGACTCTAGACCTAATTTAAGGTTGGCGCCGGCGCCTCACTTCACCTTCGTCGTCCAGCTGACGTCATACGTCAGCGTGAACGCGAAAAGCTGCGCCGTGTTCCCCGGCGCGTCGACGACGGACCATGCGCCCTTGCCAGTGATGTCCTGGTATTTACCCGTGCCGCCCAAGAGCGCGATGGCGCCGCTTTCCGGGCCCTCGTAAGTCATGAAGATTTTGTCGCCGTCGCCGTCAGTCTGGATGCACGTGCCTGTGAACGCATAACCCTCGGGCCGCGCCTTCGATTCCTCCATGCAGCGGATCGCGAGATTGTCCAGAAGCTTCGATCCGTCGCGCGTCTTCACAATGCCGGTGCATTCGGCTGAGAAATTCGAGCCTACTGGCCCCATGTCGACGATCACGGCCGAACGGCAGACCGAGTAGGCCGCGAGCTTCGCGGCGCCGCTTGCTGGAAAGGGGTCGGCGGCGAACGCCGGCGCGGCCGACGCAATGGCGGCCGCAAGAATCAAGAATGCGCTTAGGGTTCGCAAGATCGCCTCCTCGCGGAAAGTTCGGAGGCAGCATATCACAGCGCAATCGTCGAGAGCGGCTTGTGTTTGCGGGAGC
>DASXXT010000086.1:0-2407 GCA_036502965.1 Roseiarcus sp.
TGTCTTTATCGGCGGCTCGCCGTCGGAACCGCCCGCGCTGATTGACCTGGACCTGCGCAGCGGAAAGAACCAGGTGGTTCGTCGCGCATCCGTGCTTAGGGACGACGTGCGTCGTTATGTTTCGCTTCCTCAGCCGATCGCCTTTCCGACCGGGGAAGGGGAGACTGCCCACGCCTTCTACTATCCGCCGTTTTCGCCCGAGTTCGCCGCGCCGGATGGCGAGAAGGCGCCGGTGCTTGTGAAAAGCCATGGAGGGCCGACGTCGGCCGCGTCGAGCACGCTTTCGCTTTCGACGCAATACTGGACGAGCCGCGGCGTCGGGGTGCTCGACGTGAACTATCGCGGCAGCACCGGCTATGGCCGCGCCTACCGGCTTCGGCTTGAGCGTCAATGGGGCATCGTCGACGTCGAGGACTGCGTCGCCGGCGCGCGCTTCTTGGTCGAAAACCGAAACGCCGATCCTCTGAGGCTCATGATAAGCGGCGGCAGCGCCGGCGGTTACACGACGCTTTGCGCATTGACTCCCGAGGGCGAGAAGACCTTCAGCGCGGGCGCCAGCTACTACGGCGTCAGCGATCTCGAGGCCCTTGCCCGCGATACGCACAAATTCGAGTCCCGTTACCTCGATTGGCTGATCGGACCCTACCCGCAGGACCAAAAAATCTATGCCGAGCGTTCGCCAATCAACCACGTCGATCGCCTCTCAGCGCCAGTGATCTTCTTCCAGGGCGCAAACGACCGGGTCGTCCCTCCGAACCAAACTGAGCTCATGGTTGGGGCGCTGAAGGCCCGAGGCGTTCCGGTCGGCTATTTTCTGTTTGACGGCGAGCAGCATGGATTCCGGAAGGCGGAGAACATCCGGCGCGCCCTCGATGCGGAGCTCTATTTCTACGCCACGCTGATCCTGCGCTCCGGGCTGCGCTTTTGACGGCGGCAGCGCGACCGCGCCGGCAGCGCGTCGGCCGCTTCCAAAGGCCCGGCGGCGCGTAGGCAAGATGAAGGTTGAAGACGGCGAGCCCAGTGTTGCCGCAAACGGCTATCTCGCCACATCGTGGCGACGATGACCGTCATGCTTGAGGTCGTGAATAGCGCCTCCTGACTCGGCGGCTGCAATGTAAACTAGCAAGCCATTCCAGCCGCGCGACCGGAAAAAGATCTACAGAGGCGCCCCAAAAATAGCGGCGACCGGAAGACCACCGAATCCATCGCCGCCCGCGAGCACAAGAGCGAACGCTCAATCCGCATGACATTGTCGTTGGCCTTTGTCGCTCCGCCCATCGTCGCCGCGGCGATCGACGGACGTCTGCCGCGTGGCTTCGGAGTCAAGCGCCTGATGGATTTACCGATCGTCTGGTCCCATCAATGGACTGCGATCGGCCTCAAGGCGCCGGCCTCGATCTGATGAGTGCAGACCGCACCTCGTCCCGCCCCACTCGCCGAAATCGCTACGGTTTACCCAAAATCCGGAAACCACTGCGGTTGTGGTGGAGCGTAGTTGGAAGGAATCGTGGACCACACCCGGATGCGCCGTGTCGCAAGCGCGCAATGCACTGCCCGCCGCTGCGGCGGGCATAGTGCATCGCATTGCAGCAGCACGTCATCGACCGAAGCCCGTAAGGCTGAGAAGGGTCGTCGCCCAGGTGGAAAGTTCGGGGACGACCGTGACGGCGAGCGTTCCACGATCTAGCCCGCATTCGCCGGATGACGGGATAATTTCGTGTGCATCTGCGACGATTCAGTTATGATAATCAGCGTCTTAGGCTGATTTGGAAGCTGACGTCATGACGAACCCGGCGGGTGAATCAAACGATGGGGCTTTGAGGCTCGATTTCGACCGCCGCTTGATGCTGCAATTTCGCGGTTCGGTCGTGACCTCCGATGCCGGACTGTTGGCGTATCGCGAACTCGACGACGCGCTCGGGTTGTCGACGATGGCGGGCGAGGTCTTGGCCGACGACCGCACTGGCAAGAATGGCCGGCATGCCCTTGTCGGCATGTTGCGGCAATCCGTCTTCGGCCGGCTGGCCGGATACGAGGACGTGAACGACGCTGAGCGCCTCCGTCATGATCCGGCGATGCGATGGATAATCGGCGGCAAGGCGGCTCAAGGCTCTGCAGCTTCACCGAGCCAGATGGGCCGCTTCGAGACGAAGTGGCTGGCGGCGGGAAGGAACCTGTCGGCTCTCGCCGATCTTTCGGGCCAATGGATCGACCGCGTTCATGCTCGCCGTCCGCCGCGAGGCGTCGTGCTCGACATGGATTCGAGCGTCAGCCCGACGCACGGCGAACAAGAGATGAGCGTCTGGAACGGTCATTACGAATGCACTTGCTATCACCCACTGTTCGTCTTCAACCAGTTCGGCGATCTGGAACGGTGCGTGCTGCGTCCCGGCAACGTTCACAGCGC
>DASXXT010000087.1:0-5938 GCA_036502965.1 Roseiarcus sp.
AGGGTGGACTCAGCCCATCTCACTCACTCGTCCGTCGCGGATCGTGACCCGGCGGTCCATGCGGGCGGCGAGGTCCATATTGTGCGTGGCGACGAGGGCCGCGAGGCCGCTCGCTTTGACCAACGCTGCAAGCGTGCCGAACACGTGGTCGGCGGTCTTCGGGTCGAGGTTGCCGGTCGGCTCGTCGGCCAGCAGCACCCGGGGGCCGTTGGCGACCGCACGCGCAATCGCGACCCGCTGCTGTTCGCCGCCGGACAATTCCGCCGGACGATGGCTCTCCCGCTGGCCAAGGCCAAGGTAGGCGAGGAGTTCCCGCGCGCGGGCTGCGGCCTGGGCGTGTGAGAGCCCCGCGATCATCTGCGGCAGGACGAGGTTCTCGAGCGCAGAGAACTCCGGCAGCAGGTGGTGGAACTGGTAGACGAAGCCAATTTCCGTGCGTCTCAGCGCCGTCCGCTTGTCATCGCTCATGGTCGAGGTCGCGGCGCCGCCGATCCTCACTTCGCCGGCGTCGGGCCGCTCCAATAGGCCCGCCAGATGCAGAAGCGTCGACTTTCCGGCGCCCGACGGCGCGATCAGCGCCACCGATTGGCCCGGCGAGAGTTCTAGCGAGGCCCCGTTCAGGACCTCGACCGTCGTCTCACCGCGCCCGTATCGACGCTCCACCCCGTCGAGCGCGAGCGCAGCGACTCGCGCGGCTTCATTCATAGCGCAGCGCCTCGACCGGATCGAGCTTAGCCGCGCGCCAGGACGGATAGATCGTCGCCGCGAGTGACAGGATCAGGGCCATCGCGACGACCGCGAGGACATCGGTCGTTTCGACCCGCGAGGGCAATTGCGACAGGAAATAAAATTCGGAGGGAAAGAGATTGGCGCCGGTGATCCAGCTCAAGCCCTTGCGGATCGGCTCGACGTTGTAAGCGACAACCAAGCCAAGCGCGAGGCCAACACCCGTGCCGACAAATCCAATGGTCGCGCCGGTGATGAGAAAGATGCGCATGATGGCGCCGCGCGTCGCGCCCATCGTGCGCAGGACGGCGATTGCGCGCGCTTTGTCCTGCACCAGCATGATAAGGCCGGAGATGATGTTGAGCGCGGCCACCAGCACGATCAACGTCAGAATGGCGAACATCACGTTGCTCTCTACCGCGAGCACGTCGAAAAAGCTGCGGTTGAGTTGCCTCCAGTCGGTGTCGATCATCGGCCGCTGCTGCGCCGGCTCGATTTTGCGCCGCATCGCGTCCATATCGTCTGGATCGGCGACATAGACCTCGATCACACTCGCCTGACCGTCCTGATTGAAGAAGGTCTGGGCCTCGGGAAGCGGCATGAAGATGAAGGTGTTGTCGAAGGTCGTCATGCCGATCTGGAAAATAGCCGCAACCGCATAGGTCTTCATGCGTGGCGTGACGCCGAACGGCGTCTCCGCGCCATGCGGCGCGATGATGGTGATCTTGTCGCCTGACCTGAGACTCAGGTGATCGGCAAGCTTGGAGCCGACCGCCACGCCCTGGCCCGAGTCAAAGCCGTCGAGCGAGCCCTGGATGATATGTCCGGCCACTCCCGGCAGGCGCTCCAGATCGCTCCCGCGAATGCCGCGCACCAGCGCGCCCGATGAGCCATAAGGGGAGCTCGCGAACGCCTGGCCTTCAACCAGCGGCAGCGCCAAAGTGACGCCGGGAACCTTACTCAACCTCGCAGTCACCGCGTCGTAGTCGGTGAGCGGCGTCTCGACCCCTTGCAGGAACATATGGCCGTTGAGGCCGATCATCTTGTCCATCAGGTCGTGGCGAAAGCCGTTCATCACCGACATGACGACAATCAGCGCCGCCACGCCAAGCACAATGCCAAGGAACGAGAAGCCGGCGATGACCGAGATCGACCGCTGGGCGTTGCGCGCGCGCAAGTAGCGAAACGCAACCATCCACTCGAAAGCCGAGAATGCCTTGGTCGCCGGCGCCGTCTCGGGAGCGGGCGCGTCCAGCGCGACTGCGGTCACGGTGCCCCCTGCCCGCCGAGCCGGGCGATCGCCGCATCCACGCTGATCAACTCGCGCTCGTCGGCGCGGCGGCTCTTCACTTCCACCTTGCCCTCGCCGAGGCTCTTCGGGCCGACGATTATCTGATGCGGCGCGCCGACCAAATCCATCGCAGCGAACTTCGCCCCCGGGCGTTCATCGCGGTCGTCATAAAGCACGTCGACGCCGGCTTTGGTGAGCGACGCATAGATTCGGGCGGAAGCCCCGTCGCAGGCGGCGTCGCCGACTTTGAGGTTGATGAGCCCGACGCGAAATGGCGCAGCGGCTTCGGGCCAAATCGGGCCATTCTCGTCGTGGTTGGCCTCAATCAGCGCAGCGGCGAGCCGGGTCGGGCCAATGCCGTACGAGCCCATATGCACGGCATGCTCCTTGCCGTCCGGTCCATTGACGACCCCCTTCATGGGAGCCGAGTACTTCGTCCCGAAGTAGAAAATATGGCCGACCTCGATCCCACGGGCGGAAATACGATCTTTGGGATCGAGCCGTTCGAACGCGGCCTCATCGTGTTTGTCGGACGTGGCGGCATAGCGCGAGGTCCACTTGTCGACGACCCCCTGCATCGTCTCGGCGCTGTCGAAGTCGATATCCTCGGGCGGGGTCTTAAACGACAGATAGTCGCGGTGGCAGAACACTTCGCTTTCGCCGGTCGACGCCAGAATAACGAACTCGTGGCTGAGGTCGCCACCGATCGGGCCGGATTCGGCCCGCATCGGGATGGCGGTAAGTCCGAACCGCGCGAAAGTGCGCAGATAGGCGGTGAACTCCTTGTTGTAGGAATGGCGCGCGCCCGCCTGGTCAAGGTCGAACGAATAGGCGTCCTTCATCAGGAATTCGCGCGAGCGCATGACGCCGAAGCGCGGCCTGACTTCATCGCGAAACTTCCACTGGATGTGATAGAGATTGAGCGGCAGGTCCTTGTAGGAGCGGACCGAGGCGCGGAAGATTTCGGTGATCATCTCCTCATTGGTCGGCCCATACAGCATGTCGCGATCGTGCCGGTCGCGGATGCGCAGCATCTCCTTGCCGTAGTCGTCGTAGCGTCCGGATTCGCGCCAGAGGTCTGCCGACTGAATGGTCGGCATCAGGACCTCGATCGCGCCGGCGCGGTTCTGCTCCTCGCGGATGATGGCGCAGATCTTGTGCAGAACTCTTACGCCGAGAGGCAGCCAAGCGTAGCTGCCCGCAGCCTCCTGCCGGATCATGCCGGCGCGCAACATCAGCCGATGCGATACGATCTCCGCCTCTTTCGGCGTCTCTTTGAGGATCGGCAGAAAATAGCGCGAAAGACGCATCGAACTGGCTCAAGGAATCAGGCGCGAGGGAGACGCGCCAAGCCGCGCCTTATGGCCTTACTGTGACAAAAAGGGCAAGCTGGAACGGGGCTCCTCGTCGTCATGACGTCTCAAGCGCTGATCCCAATTGCGCGCCAACGCGACGGACTCGAACTAATGCGCAACCGGGCCCTACAAGGACGATGCTGGTCGCAAGCTAGTGAGAACCGATGGCCGCGCCGATTCGGTGCGGGCAACGGTTCATTTTGGAAGTTTGTCCGCCAGAATTCCGAGCTTGAGAATCTCCGGCGGCTTAGCGAAGAGATCGCCGGCCTTGGCTTTCTCCATCAAAGCGGCCGCCACCCTTCCGTTGAGATGCGCTTCTCGCCCGTTCTCGTCATCAAAGCAGTCGAATATGGCGAACGAGGAGGGTCCTTCCTGAATGGCGAACCATGTGATTGTGCCGGGTTCAGCGTTCACCAGGGGGACGGCCGAACGGAGAAAATCCGCGACCTCCTTCTCCTTACCGGGCTTCGCCTCCAGCGGAACGTAAAGAGCAAACTTTGTCATCGGTCTTCTCCTGCTTTTCGCGCACGCTCATAAGGCACGAAGATTTGCGCTTTTCCGTGGCTGCCGCGCATAGCCAGCGCCAGGGCGCGTTCACCATCGAGCGTCGACCACCAAGCAGTCGGGGAATGGCGGGCGGACGCGCGTCCGCCTCAATGCGCCAGGCGCCGAAGGAATTCCAGATCGACCAGCCCAGCGTGCTGCTTGGCGACCTTGCCCTTTTCGAACGCGATCAGGGTCGGAATGCCGCGAATGCCGAAACGGGCCGCAATCGCCGGCTCCTCGTCGACATTGACCTTGGCGAAGCGAGCGCGCGGTTCGAGCTCCTTGGCCGCTCGGTCGAAGATCGGCGCCATCGTGCGGCATGGGCCGCACCAGGGCGCCCAGAAGTCCACGATCAGCGGCATGTCGTTGCGCTCAACGTGCTTGTCGAAGGTCTTCCCGGTCAGCACGATCGGCTCGCCCGTGAACAGGCTCGCCTTGCAGGCGCCGCACTTGGCCTCTGAGGCGGGACGGTCGGCGGGAATGCGGTTGACTGCGGAACAATGCGGACAGACCGCGTGTATGAATTCGCTCATGGGTTGCGGCCTCTCGATGGCGCTCGCCAATATTTGGCCCCAATCGACGCCGTTTCAAGCGGTCAAAGGCCGCCGTCCGCATGTGCGATCACGAATTCGTGATCCGGCCCTGCGGTAACCTCGCCTCCATGGGGGCGTACTGGCTGCAGGAGCCGCAAGCTCCAACGGTTAGGCTGCGGTGCGGCCTGCCCGACCCCGATCTCATTGCTTCTTTGGAGATTTTCGGATGAACGCTAGATCAGCCCTCACCGCCGCCACCCTCGCCTGCTCTCTCGCCGCTGCGCTCGCCACCGCCGCCAAGGCGGGTCCCGCCCCGGCCCAGCCCGGAGCCGACAAGTGCTACGGCATCGCCATGGCCGGCAAGAACGATTGCGCCGCCGGCGCCGGCACGAGCTGCGCCGGAACGTCGACCGTCGATTACGATCCCGGCCACTGGAAATATGTCGCCAAGGGCACGTGCGAAGGCATGACAACCCCGAAAGGCCACGGCTCGCTGACCGCGATGTAAGTTCGGCCTCTCATCCTTCCTTAGCTTGCGGCCCCGCCCCTCCCTGGCGGGGCCGGTTTCGTCACGTCTCCGGAAAATCCTCGATCCTGAATTCCGCTTCCGCGCGTTCGCCGCGCTCGGCGAGCGCGCTTTCGCGCTGGCGCAGTTCGACCCGCCGGATCTTGCCCGACACGGTCTTGGGCAGCTCGAAGAATTCGAGCCGACGCACGAGCTTGTAAGCCGAGAGGCGCCCGCGCATGTGCTTGAAGATCGCCGCCGCCGTCTCGCGATCCGGGGCGTGCCCTTGCGCCAGCGCGACATAGCCTTTGGCGATCGTGTAGCGCACCGCATCGGGCGCCGGCACGACGGCGGCCTCCGCAATCGCCGGGTGTTCGATCAGCACGCTTTCGAGTTCGAACGGGCTTAAGCGATAGTCGCTCGATTTGAATACGTCGTCAGCCCGGCCGATGAATGTGATGTAGCCGTCGGCGTCGCGCGAGGCGACGTCGCCGGTCTTGTAATATTCACCCTCGATCGGCATCAGCTGCCCATGCTCGTTCTGATAGCCGGACATGAGGCCCACGGGGCGCGGGCGCAAAGGAAGCGCGATCTCGCCGGTGTCGCTTTCGAGCCCGTCGGCGTCGAGGAGCGCGACGCGGTAGCCTGGCAAAGGCCGCCCCATCGAGCCGGGAACGATCCGTTGTCCGGGCGAATTGCCGATCATCATCGTGGTCTCGGTCTGCCCATAGGAATCGCGCAACGGTAAACCCCAGGCGCGTCGCACCTGCTCGATGATCTCCGGATTCACCGGCTCGCCAGCGGCGTTGACCTCGCGCAAAGCGACCTTCCATTGCCTCAGGTCGTGCTGGATCAGCATCCGCCAGACGGTGGGCGGCGCGCAAAACGTCGTGACCTGGTGCTCCACCAGCGCATCAAGCGCCGCGCGCGGCTCGAAGCGCAAAGCGAGCGCGAGGATCGTCGCGCCGGCGTTCCAGGGCGC
>DASXXT010000088.1:0-11046 GCA_036502965.1 Roseiarcus sp.
CGACCTGGAACACGCGGTTAGGGTCCGAGAAGCCTGCTGGGATGATTTTGATGTTGGGATAGTTCTTCTCGATCGTCGTCCGGAAGGCCGCGTCCCTCTGATTCACGACATAAGCGTTGGCGTCGAAATAGAGGAAGCCAAGCTCACCCTTGCCCCCCATGGCCTTGGCGAGATTGTCCGCCGTCTTCTGTCCCATTGCGTAGAGATCGTCGCCAACGAGACCCGTATAATCCCTCCCTTGCTGGAATCCCGAGGGCATATTGCTGATCAGCGCGAGTTTGACGCCGGCTTCCGCCGTCTTCTTGAGCGCAGAGCTCAATTCGTCAGGGTTGATGGGCCAGGTGACGATCCCGGACGGCTTCTTCGCCATGATCGTCTGAACCGCATGAGCTTGGTCCGACGCGCTGAAGTTCGAATTGCTGAGCCCCGCGATCTCGACGCTTAGCGTCTTGAACTCATCTTCCGCGCCTCGTGTGACGGCGTCCGCCCAATCCGAGCTGGTCTGGAAGAGCAGCGCCGCCGAATAGTGTCCGTCGTGCAGCTTCTTGACCTCATCATCGGTAAAGGTGAGCACGCTAGCAGGCTGACCTTTTGCGTCGTTCGGGCCAACGGTCGAGGTGACAATTCCCTTGGTCGCGAATTCCCCGCCGACCATCTTGTCCGCAGCCCAGACGAGGCTCCCGCTCGCCAGGAGGATGGCGCCCGAAAGGAGGATCGGAAGGCCAAATGCCGTCGTTGGGTGGGCCGAAGCGCGTTTGAGGACATTCATGATCTGGACTCCGCCTTTGAGAATTGTTCACCCCGGCGCGACGAAGGCGCCGGATCGTACCTGCTAGCCTGTCAATGTGCACGTTTCTCCGCGAGCCAGCGGACCAGATTTGTCCAGAGCGGGCCGTAACCCCTCCAGGCCAAGAAGGGCGGGGGGCCCCAGTGGGGTCCGCAATCGGAAGAGAAGATCGCGCTGCGCCCCTGTCCGACGTTGCGCACAGCGACGAATGGATCATTGCCGAAGCGAGCGAGCACATCTGCGTCCGGCCGAGCCGTTGATCGGTTGTAGCCCAGGAATTGAGGCCAGTCGGACAGGCCCTTGAGGACGGGGTGATCGGGTTTGACAAGAGTGGGGGTGACTCCCTGAGGGCACTCAAGGCGATCGTCATAGGGAAACAACTCGATCGGCAGCACGTCCTCGACGGGAGTGCCTTTGTAATTGCCTTTGGCTTGGATCCCTTGAAAGGTGAGATAGCCGCCGACCATCAAGAGGCCGCCCCCGTCGTTCACGAAGTCACGAATGAGCTGGAGTCGGTTTGGCCAGCTCTCGGATCGGATCGCCACTCGGTCGGGAAGCAAAAGCGAGTTAGCGCCTATATCGCTAAGGATCACAACGTCGAACGCGTCGATCTCCTTCCGCGAAAATGGAAACGACTCCATCGCAATGTGGCTCGGCTGATAGGTCACTTCGGCGCCGCCGGCGCGAAGCGCGGCGATCATCTCGGTGCCGCCCTCATGGTAGGAAGACATGTCGAAGGAATCGAAGCCTTTGGTGTGGATGCTATGCGTCATCCAGGATTCGCCGGCGAAAAGCACCCGTACTGGATCTGGCATCGGCTCCGATCCCTGAAGGGGTTCTACGATTGCTTACTCAACGGCATCCGCAACGCCATCATTTCGGCGGACACTGGCTAAACGTTTAACTCGCGCCTTTTCCGGCTTCAAGGCCGCCGTTTCCCTCTTGCCTTCGGGAGGGGCGCAGGAGTCGCGGACGATCAATCGCGCCTTGAGGATGACGCGCTGCGGTGGCCCGCCGTCGCCCCGAATCCGAGCGTGCAGAATGCGCACGCCGTGTTCGGCCAGCGCCTCGATCGGCTGTCGAGCCGTGGTCAGACACGGTGCAAACGCGCTCGCCCATGGAAAATCGTCGATGCCGGCTAAAGAGATGTCAGACGGACACGCGAGGCCAAGCTCCGTTATGGCCTGCATGACTCCGATCACCATCTCGTTGTTTGAAACAAAAAGGGCGGTCGGACGTCGAGACGCGACCAAGAGATCGCGAGAGAGTTCCCGCGCCCGATCCTGCCGGAAGTCCGCATAGATCACCGGAGCTTCAGCCGGGTCGAGCCCGAACTCCGCCAACGCGGCCCGGAAGCCATCAAGACGCTCCGTCGTATTGGAAAGGTGACGCCATCCGGCGATTGCGGCAACGTGGGCGTGACAGAGCGACAAGATGTGACGCGTCACGTCCAAGGCCGCCTGACGATTGTCGATGGACACTCCGTCGAAGCGCGACTCGGGGATCACGCGGTCGATCATGACGATCGGGCGGCGAAAGTTTGAAATGGGTGGTTCGAAATACATAGACGGTGGACCGGTTGGGGCCAGGAGAACGCCCTCCACCCGATGCGCCGCTAAGAGACGAAGCGCTGACAGCTCTTTTGCTGGGTCGTGATCGGCTTCGCAGAGTAGAACGTTGTAGCCAAGCGGATCGGCGATCGAGCCAATGCGTCGCACGAGTTCGGAGAAGAAGGGGTTAGTGATGTCGGCGACGACGACGCCTATCAACCGCGTCGATTGCATGCGCAAGCCCTGCGCGACTCTCGATGGCGCGAAGCCGAGCTGCGCCACAGCTTCTTGGACCCGCGCCCTGAGCGGCGCGCTGACGAAGCTCGTCCCGTTGATGACGTTTGAGACCGTCGCCGTCGACACCCGGGCGAGACGCGCAACGTCCTTGATTGTCGGGTTCGGCAAGGTGCGCCTCGTTGTTCGGAACCGGAAGAGAGCCCTGGACCGTTATTGACCGGCAGTCTCTCTCGCCGCCTTTTCAACGAAGATCAAGCTTGCGGCTTCGCCGCCGGAAGGCGGCTTGCACCACGCCCTCAGTCGCAATCGCCTTTGTATTCGTACTTGTCGGCGGTCGCGGTGTCGCCGCTCTTTATCGTGACAATCTCGGTCAGCGTCGTCTTGTCCAACTTGTTGCCCTTGATGAGCTTTGCCGCGGATTCCATGGCGACCTCGCCCTCCTGCTTCGGATCCTGCGCGATCAGGGCTTGGATGCCGCCGTTCTTGAGCGTGCTGACCTCAGCGCTCGCCGCGTCGTAAGCGACGACCTTCACCCTTCCCAGAGCGCCGGCCTGGCGGAGGCCGGTCAACGCACCGATCGCGCCCTGATCGTTTGTCGAGAAGAGGCCCGCGAGCTTCGGATGGGCGGACAGAGTCGAGGTCACGATTTCGGCCGCCTTCTGGGGATCATCGCTTTGATATTGCGCGCCGAGATAGACAATGCCGGGATATTTCTTCAGTTCCTCCTCAAAACCTGTCGTGCGCGCGTCCTGCGCGGCGGAGCCGGGCGGCTGGGTGATGACGAGCACTTCTCCCTTGCCCTCAAGCAGCGCGTTGATTGCATCGGCGGCGAGCCCCCCTCCTTGGGCATTGTCCGTCACAATCTGAGTCTGGACGAAGGAATTGTCCTCGATCGTCTGGTCGACGGTCACGATCTTGGTTCCGCGATCGGCGAGCTGCTTCATCGGCGCGATCAACGCCTTTGCGTCGGTCGGCACGATAACCGCGACAGCAGGCGTCGTTGCCGCTACCGCGTTGACGACCGGGATCTGGCTGTCGGCGGCAAATTGGTCTGGCGCCGAAATCGTGAGGGCAAGGCCAAGCTCCTTTGCTTTCGCCTTCGCTCCACAGGCGAGCGCCTGATAGAAAGGACTTCCCTTCACGCCGAGCACGACCGCGACCGCTGGGTCGGCTGCCTCAGCAGCCGATGAGGCTGCGAGAAGCGCGAAAGCAGCGGCGGCGCCAACTGTCATTTTCATAAGCCTTCTCCCTGTTACTGCAGCCTCAGCTGCGTTCTCGAGCCCTTCGCTTGAGCTGATCGATCCATACGGCGAGGATGAGAACTGCGCCGGTCGCCACGGTTTGCCAGAACGGCGGAATACCGATGATCACAAAGCCATTCAGAAGTACGATTGGGATGAACACGCCGACCACGGTTCCGGCGATGCTGCCAATCCCGCCGAACAGGCTCGTGCCGCCAAGCACGACGGCGGAGATCGTTGACAGGTTGTCCATGGCGTGGCCGCCGATCGTCGTCGTCGCAAAGCGCGCGGTCGACATCATCGCGGCGAGCCCAGCGAGCGTGCCCGACAGCACGTAGATTGCGACGAGCTTGCGCCCGACCTGGATTCCCGCCCGCCGCGCGGCCTCCTTGTCAGAGCCGACGGCGAACACGTGAACGCCGAAGCGGGTGAGATGAAGGACCACCGCACCGACAAGGGCGACGGCAGCCGCGATCACGACAAGCACGGGAACGCCGGCGATTGCTCCGGACCCGATCGCGTCGACCAGGATCTCCGGGACGGCCCGGATGTCGGTGCCGTTCGTGAGGATTTGCGCAAAGCCAAGCGCCATGCCGAAGGTGCCAAGCGTGACGATGAGCGGGGGGATGCGCGCGGTGGCGACAAGTGCGCCGTTGATGGCGCCCCAGAAGGCTCCGCTCACGAGCGCAACAATTAGCCCGACAAAAACGACGCCCCATCCGCCCTGCGTCGTGCCGTAGGTTCCGCCGGCCGTGCCCGAGATGCGGAGCATGATCTGCGCCGACGCGATTGAGGCGAAGACGAGAACCGTGCCGACGGAGAGGTCGATCCCACCCGCGATGATCACAAAAGTTTGCCCGACCGACAGAACGAGAAGAATTGCCGCATTGATGGCGAGCATCGACAAATTGAAGCTCGACCCGAACTGTTCCGGGCGCAAGATCGTGAAGATCGCAATCAACGCGATGAGCAGAACAAAAATCCACCCCCCGCCAAGGAGCCGGGTCCAGCGCTCAAGCGGTGAGAGTCGTTCGTCCTCCGGTTCGCTCAAGGAGGTTGCGCTCATGCCACGCGCTCCTCGACTGATCCACTGGTCATCGCCGCCACTAGCCGGTCTACATTCGCGTCCTGCGCCGAGAACTGAGCCACGCGACGTCCAAGACGGAGAACCTCGATGCGGTCCGCGACGGCGAGCACCTGGGGCATATTGTGACTGATGAGGACAACTGCGAGCCTTGGTCGCGAACCTGCCTGATCAGGTCGAGCACGCGTCCAGTCTGCACGACGCCCAAGGCCGCCGTGGGTTCGTCCATGAAGATGACGCGGTCCGCCCACATCGCAGCGCGCGCAATCGCGACCGACTGACGCTGCCCTCCGGACAGGGAAGACACCGGAGCGCGAGGCGAGCGAAGCCGCACGCCCAAACGCTCGAATTGCTCCCCGGCCTGCCGGCGCATCGCCGTGCGGTTGACGAAGCCGAACTGGCCTAGCAGGCCCGGCAGGACGATCTCGCGGCCGAGAAACAGATTCTCGAAAGGCGGTAGGTCGGCAGCAAGAGCGAGATCCTGATAAACCGTCGCGATGCCGTGAGCCTGCGCGTCGTTGGGGGAATTGAACGCGACCGGCTTGCCGGCGACAAGGATCTGCCCTTCATCTGGCCGGTCCGCGCCAGAAAGGATTTTCACAAGCGTCGACTTCCCGGCGCCGTTGTCGCCGATGAGGGCGCAGATTTCCCCCGCGTGGACAGCGAAGTCAGCGCCATCGAGTGCGCGCACATGCCCGAACCGGCGACTGATCGCACGGGCTTCGAGCAGCGGCGTCATCAGGGCGACCCCTCGATCGCAAGGCCGATGTTGTTCGCGAACGCGTTGAGTTCGCCATATTCCGCAGCCGTTAGCGCGGACCAATGTTCGAACGCGGCCTCCGCGCTCGGAAATCTCCAAATCTCGACGGTCTCGAAATCTTGCTGACCCCGGATATGATAGCGGCCGACGCGCGAACCGCCCGCGGCGAGTGATGCTTCTGCCGTCGCCGCCCATATCTTCTCGTGGGCCGCCTGGGTCGTGGCGTTGAGGCCATACCAATGGGGTCTCGGCCTCGCATAATGGATCCAGATGCACTCGCTCATAATCAGTCCGCGTCGGGTTTAATGAAGTCGGCAAGCGGACGAAGCCGGCCGACATAGTGTCGCGAGGTCGTGAACTTGAAATCCGCAGCCGCCTCGTGGCCTTGCATCGCGAGGTCTACCGAGCCGAGCGAGGGCGCCTCCCACAGCCCCGCATGATGCCAGCGGCTCGCCCAATCGATTCGATGCCGTCCAGCAATGTTGATGCCAAGCGCTACGTCGCCCTTGAATGCGACGTCACATTCCTCGTCGTAGGCGCGACGCTTCGCTTTCGTCGCGGCGGACCAGGCATCATTCCACTCCCACAGCGCGAGAAAGCCCCAGGAATGGTCCGACTGCGCACCACGCCCCTGCACCGTAGAGAACTCCCTCGGGCCGAGGAGCCATTCCGTGGCAAACCGGCGGGCCCAGCCTGCTTGCTCGAGACGGACCGTGCCGGCAAGCGCCGCCGACAGGGAAGGCGCCTCGAAAGCACCCACCATATCCACGTCATGCGCGAAACCGGTGTCGAAGACGTGGGGATCAGCTGGTGCATTCGGTTCGAACATCGCTCGAACCGACATGAGCCATCCCTCGGCCTGCAGCGCCTGCAAGAGGGTCTCCAGCCGCCGGGCCTGGTCATATCCGAAGACGCCGCTCGCAAGCGGCTGACGCTTCGCGGCGAAAGCGACCAGGCAACGGCCGCCCTTCTCCGCGGCGGCGAAAACGTCCGTGGCTTCTGTGAGAAGCGTCATGGCCCATTCCGGAATTTCGCCACAGCTTTCATCAACTGGTCCACACGGCGTGGATCGACCGGGTTCCACCAGCGGCCATCGCGTTTGAGCCACTGGCCGACGATCGCTCCATCGGCCGTCGGAAAGAGCGAGGGAACGAGATCCGCCGTAAGCCCCGATCCGACGATCACGGGCAAGGTCGTGCCGGCTCGAACTTCGGCGACTTCCCTCGGTTCGGTTGGAGAACCAGTGCGTGTTCCGCTAGCGATTAACACGTCGGCGTCAAACCATTCCGCGTCAGTCGCTTGCTCGGCGATGCTGCGGTCTGCCGTGATGGCGTGCGCTCCGAACTTCACATGCACGTCTGCGAATATCGCGACGTCGCCGGCCCGGATGTTCGATCGATAGCGCATAGCTTCGGGCGCGGGCCCGTTGAGGAAGCCCTCGTTCGCCACATAGGCGTTGACCCATTGATTGGCCCGCACCCATCCCGCCCCGACGGCTTTGGCGACGCCAAGCGCAGGGATCACACCGTTTGCGACGCAAGTGATGCCTATCGGATTTGGAACGATCGCCCGCACAGCAAGGCAGGCGGCGGTTAGCGCCGCGACCGTCGACGGTCCGATATGCTCGGGTCGGGCGAAAGGCATGTCGCTTGCGTTTTCAAGGATGATCCCATCGACCCCGCCCTGGGAAAGCGTCTTCGCATCCGCTTCGGCGGCCGCGTAGATTTCTCTCATCGGTTGCCCGTCGTAGCGCGGAGCGTCGGGGAGGGGGGCCAGGTGAATGACGCCTATAATCGGCTTGCGCACGCGAAAGAGGCGCTCGAGCGCATTTGATTTTGGCGGCAGCACCTGGGGCTTGGCGTTTGGCATGTCGGTTGGTTCGGAAAGAGCGTTCATCGTGTCTGTTGAGGAGCGCTGTTTCCAGCGAGTTCGATGATGAAGCGGTACCGGTCGGCCCGGTAGTGCATGACCGCGTATTCGACGGGACGCCGGTCATCCGCGCGCGAGCGGCGGCGCGCGACCAGCAGAGCCGATCCCGGCGCGACCTCGAGTCTGCGCGCCATTGCTGCGTCGGCCGGAGCAGCCTCGATCGACTCTCTCGCTCCAGCGATTCTCTGCCCGCAAAATTTCGCCAGCCATTCATACAAGGACCCCGCGTCGAGCTCCTCCGGCGTGGGCTCCCGGCCTGCCTCGAAGATCCACGGAGCGAGCCACGACTCGGACATGCCGATCGGCTCGTCATCTGCGAGCAGAAGTCTGCGGATATGAAAAGCGGGCGCGCCGTCGCCGATCTCAAGCGCCTCGGCGGCTTCTCCTCTCGCCGGCGCGGTTTCCGCGCTGAATGTTGAGTAGGAGGGGCGCAGGCCGCGCCTGCGCATATCCTCCGAGAAGCTTGCGAGTTCGTTGGCCGGCTGATCAACCTTTGGCACAAGCACAATCGAACCGCGACCGGACTGCCGCCTGATCAGTCCCTCCTGCCGTAGCCTCTCGAGAGATGCGCGGGCCGTGGCGCGGCTGACTTGGAAGGTCGCGTTGATCTCCGTTTCAGAAGGCAACATGTCGCCGGGCCTAAATTCGCCCGTGGCAATGGAGCGGCGCAACCGGTCGGCTATCTGACGCCAAAGCGATGACGCGTCAGGCGATAAGTTCCCTTCGTTCCACGGCATAACCCAATTGTACGAACGTTATGGCGTCTCGTCCAGCGCAGAGCGGGCTGAGAATGCTTAAACTTGCAGCCTGTGCAAAAAACGGCTTCGTACCAATGCGGTAATGAGAGGCATCGATCGCGCTTGCCAGTGCGCTAATCATGTGAAACGATTAACTCTATCGCTTAGGACGTTCCCAACGGCCCGATCAGGAGCAGCTTATGGACCGTCTTCCTCACAGAGCTGGCTGCACCATATTGGCTGCGGCTTGTGTGCTGGCCGACGCATTGTCCGCGCCCGTTCAAGCAGCTGGTCCCTCGATAGCCTTGATCCTTGGCGTCAAAGGGAGCCCGTTCGATGACGCGCTCGCCTGCGGCGCGCTCGATGCGGCCAAGAAGCTTGGGCTACACGTCGACCTTTTTGCGCCGGACCATTTCACCGGAGAATCGCAGGCGCCAGTGGTGGACGCGGTGACCGCGCGACAGCCCACGATCACGATCATCTCGCCTGCTGACGCGAACGGCGTGACCCGACCCTTGAAGCAGATGGCCGAGCGCGGGACCAAGATCATAACGGTCGATACGGTCGTCGCCGATCCGTCCTTCGTCGCGAGCGAGGTCATCACTTCGAACATCGACGGAGGAAAGACTGCGGCCACAGCGATGATCGAGGCGATCGGTGGCAAGGGGCCGGTGCTGGTCATCACGAATCCCCCAGGCTCAGTGGCGCAGGACGAACGCGCCAAGGGTTTCGAGCAAGGGCTGAAGTCGGCTCCGGGCGTGACCTATCTCGGCCCGCAGTACCAGAACGACGATCCTCAGAAGGCAGCCGAGATCGTGACGTCGACGCTCGCCGCGCATCCGGATCTGGCGGGCATCTTCTCGACGAATGATCAGGGTGCGATTGGCGCGATCACGGGGTTGCGTCAAGCCGGAACGATCGGGCGCGTCAAGCTTGTCGCCTACGATTCCGCGGCCGCGGAGGTCAATGCCTTCAAGAACAACCAGATCTCCGTCCTCATCGCTCAAGATCCAAAGCGAGAGGGTGAGATGTCGGTCGAAATCGCCAAGAAGATCCTCGACCGCCAATCCGTGGAGAAGCAGGTGCTCGCGGACACGGTGCCGATCATGAGCGGCGACACCGCTAAGGCGGACCGTTATGAATACAAAAGCGATTGTTCGCTGAGCTACTGACGCCGCATCAGAATGCGTTCCGCCATGCCCACCGCCACAGCCGACCTTGTTAGCCTTTTTGCGGAGAGCGACGCGCTTCGTCTGGCGGAGCTTGTGCGACAAAAGGAAGTGACGCCGGCCGAGTTGACGGAGACTGCGATCCGCTTGATCGAGAATCTGGACCCGAAGCTGAACGCTGTCGTCATCCGGGACTTCGAGCGGGCGAGGGTGCGCGCGGCGGACAATCCCCCGAACGGTCCTTTCGGCGGCGTTCCTTATCTTCTCAAGAATATCGGGTCCGGTTGCGAAGGCCTCCCTCTGACCAACAGTTTGCCGTTTCGGAAGGACTACGTCAGTCCGGCCGACTCCGAAATGGTGCGGCGGATAAAGGCGTCCGGCCTGAACATCCTCGGGCGCACCAATGTGCCTGAGCAGGGATGGTGCATCGCAACCGAGCCTCGCATGTACGGCCCCACACTGAACCCCTGGAACACGGCCGTCACAGCCGGCGGCTCGAGCGGTGGGGCGGTCTCGGCGGTCGCATCGCGCATGATTCCGATGGCGGAAGCAAGCGACGGCGGAGGATCGATACGCGCGCCTGCCTCGTGCTGCGGAGTTGTGGGGCTCAAGCCGTCGCGCGGACGGATCACCTATGGGCCGGAGGACGTCGATATCTGGTTGGGGAGCGTGTCGACATTCGCGGTCACCCGCTCGGTAAGGGATACCGCGGCGTTTCTGGACGCGACGGCTGTCGTCATGCCAGGAGACCCCTACACGCCTCCGAAGCCCGCGCAGAGCTGGCTCGACTGCCTTCGCGACCCGGTGAAGCCGCTGAAGGTCGGGTACGCATTGACGCCGCCGTGGGGCGCGCCGTTCGCCCCCGAAGTGACCGACGCGATGCAGCAGACATTGTCCGTCATTCAGGACCTCGGCCATGTCCTCGAAGAGCACTCGATGGTCACTGACCTCGAGGCAGCGTGGCGCGACTACAACCAGATGAATTCCGTCCAGACCGTCCTCGAATTCGACGACATGGCGAAGGTTCTCGGCCGGCCTATCCCCGAGTCGGAACTGATTGCGTTCAACCGAGCCTGGCTTGGACGCGGGCGGGCGCTTTCTGGTCGCGACTACGCAGCGAGTGTTGCCGCCGTTCGAAAAGCCAATCAGCGCGTGCAGACGGAACTGGCGCCGTTCGACGTGTTCCTCACGCCGACCTTGACTCAGCCCCCCCGGCCGGTCGGCTACTGGGACCTGAACGAGCCCGATTTCGACAAATATATCGCGACCTGGACGGACGCGGCGTTCCTCTTTCCCTTCAATTTTTCCGGCCTGCCGGCGATATCCGTGCCGGCGACCTGGACGAACGACGACATTCCGATCGGCGTGCAGCTCGTGGGTCGTTACGGCGATGAAGCCACGATTCTTCGCCTCTCCGCGCAACTCGAGCAGGCGAGGCCGTGGACCCAGCGCCGCCCGTCAATCTGCGCGGGAGCGTAGGCCAAGCAGCGGTGGCGCATTACGGGGGCCATTGAGATGAACATGGGAGAGCCAGGATGTTGAAGCGCTTGAT
>DASXXT010000089.1:0-11889 GCA_036502965.1 Roseiarcus sp.
CCTGAGACAGGCAGAAGTCCAAGCCGCACGGAAACGAACATGATGAGGAGCAGGCCCCACCAGAAAATCGGCATCGAATAGCCGAACAGCGACACTGACATCAGCGCCTGATCATAGAAGCCGCCGCGCTTGACCGCGGCGAGCGCGCCGGCTGGAACGCCGATCGCAATCGCAAACAGCATGGCGAAAAACGAGAGTTCGAGGGTCGCCGGAAACAGCGTCAGAAACTCGGTCACAACCTTCTGCTGCGACGACAGCGATACGCCGAAGTCGCCGTGCACAAGGCGCCACACGTAGTCGAGAAACTGCCTCCACACCGGCTGGTCGAGGCCGAGCTCATGGCGAAAATACGCCAGCCGCTCCGGCGACATGCCGTGCTCGCCAGTCCTGACCTCGACCGGGTCTCCCGGCACGAGACGGATCGCCGCGAAGGTCAGGAACATCAGCGCGAGAAAAGTCGGGATGGTCAGCGCGATGCGGCGAAGGAAGTAGGCGACCATGGCCGATCCGAAAACAAAGGGCCCCGCCTTGCATCGTCGCTGGCAGGGGCCCGGACCGGCCTTTACTTAAGGTCGACGCCTTCGAACGCGTGCGTTCCAAGCGGGCTCTGCTTATAGCCGGTCACATTCGAGCGCATGGCTTCGAACACGATGGAATGCGCGAGGAGAAGCTCCGGGGCTTCGTCGTGCTCGATCTCCTGCATGCGCGAATAGAGTTTCGCTCGCCCGGCCTGGTCCGGAATCACGCGCGCCTTGACGAGCAGATCGTCGAATTCAGCGTTGCACCATTTCGTGGGATTGCTGTCGCCAGGTTTGCCTCCGGGGCAGCCTCTCAGGAAGAAGAAATTGTCCGGGTCGCCGTTGTCCCCTGTCCAACCGTACTGGCCGGTGATCTCCTCGCCATTGGCGAGGCGCTTGCGATACTCGCCCCACTCATAGGTGACGAGCTTGGCGTTGACGCCGACCTTGGCGAGGTCTGCTTGCATCATCTCGCCAATACGCTTGCCGTTGGGGTTGTAGGGCCGCGACACCGGCATGTACCAGAGATCGATGTCCAGCGGCGTCTTGACGCCGGCCGCGGCCAGCATTGCCTTCGCTTTCTCCGGATCATAGGGCACGTCCGGAATCTTGTCGTTGAAGGACCACAGGGTGGAAGGGATCAGCGTCGTCGCCTTCGAGCCCGCGCCGAGATAGACGTCCTTGATGATCGCGTCGCGATCGATCGCCATCGACATAGCCTGACGAACCTCCTTCTTGTCGAACGGCGGCTTGGTCGCGTTGAAGGCCCAATACGCGATGTTGAGACCCGGCATATTGATCAGTTTGAGGGTGGGATCCTTCTCCATCTCCTCGAGGTCCGCAGGCCTTGGATAAGCGTTGACGTGGCACTCGCCGGCTTTGAGCTTGGCGTAGCGCGCTGTGGCGTCGGGGGTGATGGCGAACACGAGGTCGTCGACGAGCGCCTTCTCGCCGTAAAAGTCCTTGTTCGCCTTGTAGCGAATGACGGAATCCTTCTGATAAGCGACGAACGAGAACGGACCGGTGCCGACCGGCGCCTGGTCGAACTGCTCCGGCCTCCCTTTCTTGAGCAGGAAGTCGGCGTATTCCTTCGACCCGATCGCCATGAAGTCCATCGCCAAATTGGCGAGGATTGCGACATTCGGCGTCTTGAGCTTCATGATGACGGTGTAATCGTCAGTCTTCTCCACCGAATCGAGCAGCTTCGGCATATCCATGTCGTTGAAATAGTCATACTTGCCGCCCGAGACCTTGTAATACGGATTGTCCGGCCTCCACTGCCGGTCGATCGAAAACAAGACATCATCGGCGTTGAAGTCGCGCGTCGGCTTGAAGTCCTTCAACGAATGGAACTTGACCCCCTTGCGCAGGTGAAAGGTGATCGTCTTGCCGCCGTCGCCGACTTCCCAGCTTTCGGCGAGGCCGGGGACGACGTTGGTCGTGCCGCGCTTGAATTCGGTCAGGCGATTGTAGACGGGCCGCGCCGCGTCGAAGCTGGTGCCGGTCGTGTTGATCGCCGGAGTGAAATTCTCCGGACTGCCTTCCGAGCAGTAGACCAGCGTCTTTGCCGGAGTGGACCCCGCGCCCGCTAACAATGCGGCCAGCGCGACGCCGGCAAAGGTGAGCGCTTTCATGGCATCTTCTCCTGAGCGACTAGCTCGCGACCACGAGCTTTGCGCCATCGAAGCCCTTTTTCGCTTTCAGCGCAATGGCGGCGGACGGAGCTACGGCATCCCTAGGGACGGGATGGCCTCACCTGAAAAACTCGCGCGACGCGTCTCTTATCGTACCCTATGATCCGACGACAGAACGTGGGATGCGACAATGAACGCGAAAGATGCGATGCTGGCGGAATTGAAGGCTCGGAACCCAGGCCGCAGCCTGGGGCAAAAATTCTACATCGACCCCGATTTCTACCGCCTCGACCTTGAGACGATCTTTTACCGAGATTGGCTCTTCGCCGGCCACGATTGCGAGATACCCGCGGCCGGCGACTATTTCACCATGCAGATCGGAGACTATCCGATCATTATCCTGCGCGGCCTCGACGGGTCGATACGCGCCCTCCACAATTCCTGCCGGCATCGCGGTTCGCGCATATGCGCGGCCCCGAAGGGCGCGGTGAAGCGCCTCGTATGTCCCTATCATCAGTGGACTTACGATCTCGCCGGAGGATTGATCCGCACGCGTCACATGGACGCAGCAATCGATAAGACGCAGTTCGGGCTCAAGCCCGCCCACTGCGAAAGCGTTAGCGGTTGCATTTTTGTGTGTGTGGCGCCCGTTGCGCCAAGTTTCGAGCCCTTCCAAGCCCAAGCAGATAGATATCTGTCGTCCCACAAGATCGCCGACGCCAAAGTCGCCTTCGAGAGCACGATCGTCGAAAACGGCAATTGGAAGCTCGTCTGGGAAAACAACCGCGAGTGCTACCACTGCGCTGGGAACCATCCGGAACTGTGCCGGACGTTCCCCGAGAAGCCGACCATATCCGGCGTCGATGACGTTATCGCCGACCAGGAGATTAAGGCGCATTGGGATCGATGCGAGGCGGCGGGGCTGCCCAGCGTCTTCCAGCTCTCCGACTCGGGGCAGTTCCGCACCACCCGAGTTCCGCTTCTCGACGAAGCGGTCAGCTATACGATGTCCGGGCGCGCCGCCGTCGCCCGGGCGCTAAGCGACAGCATTACCGAGCCCCGCGTCGGATCGCTGTTGCTTTTCCACTATCCCTCGACCTGGAGTCACGTGCTGAGCGACCATGCCGTCAGCTTTCAGGTCCTTCCTATCGGTCCGATGCAGACTCAACTGAGAACCAAATGGCTGGTTCACAAGGAGGCTGTCGAGGGAAAAGATTATACGATCGAGGACCTGACCCACGTCTGGCTCGCTACGAACAATCAGGACCGACGCGTAGTCGAAGAAAACCAGATCGGCATTCGCTCCCCTGCTTATGAACCCGGACCCTACGCGCCTGACCATGAGGACGGGGTCACGCAATTCGTCGACTGGTACTGCCGAACAATGCAGCGCGGGCTCAGCGGCGCCCAAGCCAGCATCAGCCGCGTCGCCTAGGGCGGTCCGTCTTCCTCGTCGTTCATGGGATGCAGATCGCGCACCATCGCCTTGGCGCGCTCGTCGAGCACGTGGGTGTAGATCTGCGTCGTCGCGATGTCGGCGTGGCCGAGCAGATCCTGAACGACGCGCAGGTCGGCGCCATTCTGCAACAGGTGACTAGCGAAGGCGTGGCGAAGCACGTGCGGGCTGACGCGCGCCGACGAAATTCCTGCCGCTGCGGCGATGCGCTTGAGATCGCGCGCGAAGGCCTGTCGCGTCATGTGGCCGCTCGCGCTCGCGGCAGGAAACAGCCAGGGGCTCGTCGCCGCGCCCGGCGAGACTTGATCGAGTAGGGCGCGAAACGCGCCTATCGCGGCGCGGGCGGGACCCGAGAGCGGCGCCAAGCGCTCCTTGTCGCCCTTGCCGCGCACGGGGATGAGCGGGGACTTGGCTGTTGCGATCGACTTCTTGAGACTCAAGGCTTCCGACACGCGCAAGCCGGACCCGTAGATGAGTTCGATGAGACAAGCGATGCGCGCCGTCTCCAGTCGCTCGCGCAGCGGCCGCTCCGCGACGTCGAGCCCTTCGCGTGCGGTCGCGATCAAACGCTCGACCTCGGCCATGCTCAACAGCTTAGGCAGCGGGCGCGATCGGCGCGGGCCTTCGATCGTCAGCGTCGGGTCGTCACGCCGCCAGCCTTCAGCGTAAAGAAACTTGTGAAACTGACGGATCGCTGACAGACGGCGCGCCAGTGACGCCGCGCTCAGCGACTGCGCGCCCCGCGCGACGAGAAACCCGCGCACCTGAGTTGCGTCCGCCTTCAGCGCGTCCATCCCCTTAGCCTTCAGATAGGCGTCGTAGTCGGCTAGATCGCGCCGATAGGCCTCAATCGTATTCACGCTCGCGCCGCGCTCAGATGCGAGCGCCTCGAGGAAGCTGACGATGTGAGAAACCGTCCGCGTCTTCATACGGTCGGCCAGGCTACTCCTCCTCCTCGAACAGAGTGGGCTGTGATCCTTCGCGCCGCGGCTCGGCGAGGCCGAGATGGCGGAAGGCGTGCGACGTCAAGAGTCGCCCGCGCGGCGTGCGCTGCATAAAGCCAAGCTGGATGAGATAGGGCTCGATGATGTCCTCGATCGCATCGCGGGGCTCGGAGAGCGCGGCGGCGATCGTCTCGACCCCGACGGGACCGCCGCCGAACTTGACGGCGATGGCGTCGAGGTAACGGCGATCCATCTGATCGAGGCCGATCGCGTCGACGTCGAGCAGCTTGAGCGCGCTGTCGGCCAGAGCGCGCGTCACGCTCTTTGCGCCTTCGACCACGGCGAAATCGCGCACCCGCCGCAGCAGGCGCCCGGCGATGCGGGGCGTACCGCGCGAACGCTTGGCGATCTCATTGGCGCCGTCATCGGCAAGGGCGAGGCCGATCACTCGCGCGCCGCGCGCAACAATGCCCTGCAGCTCTTCAGTGGTGTAGAAATTAAGCCGGATCGGAATTCCGAAACGATCGCGCAACGGGGTGGTGAGAAGCCCGGCGCGAGTGGTCGCGCCGATCAGGGTGAACCGGGCGAGGTCGATCTTCACCGAGCGCGCCGCAGGCCCGGCGCCAATGATGAGGTCGAGCTGGAAATCCTCCATCGCCGGATAGAGAATCTCTTCGATCGCTGGGTTGAGACGGTGAATCTCGTCGATGAACAGCACGTCCCGCGGCTCGAGATTAGTGAGCTGTCCCGCGAGGTCGCCCGCCTTGCCTATGACCGGACCAGAGGTTGAATGGAAATTGACGCCGAGCTCGCGCGCGACGATCTGCGCCAAGGTTGTCTTGCCGAGGCCAGGCGGACCGACGAAAAGCACGTGATCGAGCGCCTCGCCACGCGATTTGGCGGATTGGATGAAGACGCCGAGATTCTTGCGCGCCGCTTCCTGCCCGGCGAAATCGGCGAGGAACTGCGGGCGGACCGCCGTCTCGTCCTCGGGACGTTTGTCGGCCGAGACGAGCCGGCGAGGAGCGTCGGCCACATCAGCCGCCTTCGCCCGGAGGATGAAGGCGATCCGCCAAGGTCGGTTCCGGTCGCATGGTGAGCCCAATGAGGTTTGCCGCGAATGCGCAGACGAGACCCGCGATCGCGGCGCAAGCAACAAAAGCGTGACCAAGCGTGACGCCGATGCGGCCCGGAAACGCCCAGTCGCCGGCCTCAGGGCTCACGTTGGTCTTGATCGTCATCTCGAGCGACGCCCAGACTGGGTTGAGGCGCAAGAAGAGGAGGCCATAGACGATCAGGCCGCCAATGAGAGCGGCGATGAGCGCGCGCGGCGCGCGCTCGGGCGCCACGGCGTCCCATAGCGCGTAAAGGAACCCGGTCGCCGCGGCCGGCCCGACGCCGACAATGTAGGCCGCGATCAGCCCGATGGCGTGACCGAAAAACGTGCTGATCAAAACCATAAGCCCGATCGCCTCGAGATCGGTCGGCGTTTTGAAAACGATGGAAAGGGGAATGAACAGCGCGCCGCCGATGGCCGGACCCAAAGCTGCGAACAACAGCACGATTCCGATCATGGGGACAAAGAAGGGCCGCCCTCTCATTGCGATCCCTTGGCGATATCGACGACGCGCATCAATATCGATCGTTGCGGTCGTGGTAATTATCGATGTTGGCCCCGCGCGCCATGCCGGCGAGCGCCTCACGATCCGGCACCGGGATCATCAACACGCTGTGACCTTGGTCGATGAACGGGATCTTCTGGCCGGGCCGCCAAGCCAGCCGTTCCCGAACGGCCTTGGGAATCGAGACCTGGTGCTTCGAGGAGAGCTTCGCGCTCATCTTCTTACCCATCACCTATCGCTCATGATACGGGAAAAACAGCTCATTGCGCCAGTTCCTTCAAACCAGCGCGAACGAGCGTGGCGGTCTCGGCCTGCGGTCCGAGCTGAGCGGAAATTCTGGCCACGGCGGCGGCGGCCTGCGGATGGGCGTAGCCGAGCCCAACGAGGGCGAGGATGGCGTCCTCGGCGGCCTTGGCGAGTCGAGGCGCGCGCTCGAGACCTGCTTCCGCATGGGCGAAATCGGCGCCGGCGAGCGCCGGCGCCTTGTCCTTGAGCTCGAGCACTAGGCGCGCGGCCAGCTTCGGACCCACCCCCGGCGCGCGCGCCATCATCGCTTTGTCCTGCCTTGCGACCGCCGCGCTCAAAGCTTCCGCCGACAGGGCGCCGAGAATCCCGAGCGCAACCTTGGCGCCGACCCCCTGCACGCTCTGCAGCAAGCGAAACCAATCGCGCTCGCCCGCGGTGACGAATCCGTAAAGTCTGATCGCGTCTTCGCGCACGTGCGTCTCGATGAGCAGCTCTGTGGGCTCGCCGGGCGCGGGCAGCGCGCGCAGGGTGCGGGCCGAAGCGGAGACGAGATAGCCCACGCCGTTGACGTCGAGGATCAGGGTCTCTTCGTCCGCACTGTCGATGACGCCCTTGAGTTTGCCGATCATGCCACGCCTCGCGCGCGCGCTGCGCGATGCTGGGCGTGGCAAATGGCGACGGCGAGTGCGTCGGCGGCGTCCGTAGTCGACGCGGTCGAGGCGGGCAACAGCATCCGGACCATCATCGCCACCTGCCGTTTTTCCGCGTGCCCGACGCCGACGACCGTCTTCTTGATGAGGTTCGCGGCGTATTCCGCCACAGGCAGGCCGGTCAGCGCCAATGTCGCAAGCGCCACGCCACGCGCCTGGCCGAGTTTCAGCGCCGATTGCGGATCGCGGTTGATGAATGTCTCCTCGACCGCGGCCTCATGCGGCCCCTCGCGTTCGACCAATCCGGTCAGCAAGCGATGGATCGCCGCCAGGCGCTCGGCGAGCGAGGTTGCGGAGTCGGTCTGGATCGAGCCGCAGCCGATGAAGATCAGCCGAGAACCGGCGGCCTCGATCACGCCCCAGCCAGTCGTACGCAGGCCGGGATCGACGCCAAGGATGCGAATCGCGCCGATGGTCATGGCTAAGGCTGATATACGAATTCACGCGCCAGCGCATTTTAGCGCGTGCGGGTCAAGGCATTTCGATTTACCCGCGCTTTCGCGGACGGCAGCGAATCGTGTCTCTTTCCACCGGCATTTCCGTTCCCCGCCCTGGCTCGCCCGCCGCGGCTGCGATAGCTTGCCGACGAACCGGCGTGATTCTCGAGGAGCGGCGTGAAGAACGCAAAGAAAAAGGTCCCTCCGTCGCCGCTTCCCCAAGCGATCACGCCCCATTTCGACTTCGAGCGCGAGGCGTTCTCAAACGGCCATCGATGGGTCGCCGGCGTCGATGAGGTCGGGCGGGGCCCGCTGGCCGGGCCAGTCGGAGTGGCCGCCGTCATTCTCGATCCCGATGATCTGCCCGGGGGGCTCGACGATTCGAAGGTTCTCCTCGCGCCCGCGCGCGAATCCTTGTGCGAAATCATCTTCGCCAAGGCGCTGAGCGTCTCTGTCGCTTTCGCCAGCGTCGAGGAAATCGACCTCTTCAACATCCGCGGCGCGGTGCTTCGGGCGATGGCGCGAGCGGTGGCGGCCTTGAGCCTGCGTCCACACTTCGCGCTGATCGACGGACGCGATTTGCCGGACGGCCTTATCTGTCCGGCGCGCCCGATCATCGACGGGGATGCGCTCTCGATGTCGATCGCCGCCGCCTCGATTGTCGCCAAGACGATGCGCGACGCGCTGATGCGCAATCTCGGCCGTGACTATCCGCATTACGGTTTCGCCGAGCACGTCGGCTATGCGACCGTCGGGCACCGCCGCGCGCTCGCCTCCGCGGGCCCGTGTCCCTATCACCGGCGTTCGTTCCGGCTCGAGCCAGAAGAAGAATGACCAGCGGACCAAAAAGGTTTCAAAAGGGTTGAAATCGAATATCCTTTAGAACGACTTACGCCGTACGAAAACGACACAGCGGCATGGCCGACGGCATAACCGGACCTTTACTTTAAACCGAGCATAAACGACGCGCCGGCTCGATTGATCTGGCTCATGCGTCGAGTGGTTGCGTTGATGCGTATCGCGCGTGCCGGAGCGTTCCGCCTCCCCGCCCAGATTCAGGTTTCGCGTACTGGGACCGGCGAGGCGAAACGCCCGGCCGCAATCCTTGAGGCGCTCGGCAAGGAGGGCCTCGCTCCCCGCGATGCGATCCTCGTCGGCGACTGCGTCGCGGAAATGATGAGGCTTCCTCCAGCCTCGGTTGATCTCGTCTTCGCCGATCCTCCTTACAACCTGCAGCTCGAAGGCGCGTTGTCGCGTCCCGACCAGAGCCTGGTCGACGGGGTCGACGATTCCTGGGACAAGTTCGCCGATTTCGGCGAATACGACGCCTTCACGCGCGATTGGCTGACCGCCGTCAGGCGGCTGATGAAGCCCGCCGCCACGATCGTGGTCATCGGCTCCTACCACAATATCTTCCGTGTCGGCGCCCTCCTGCAGGATCTCGGCTTCTGGATCCTCAACGACATCGTCTGGCGCAAAGCCAACCCAATGCCGAATTTCCGCGGCCGTCGGTTCACCAACGCCCACGAGACGATGATCTGGGCGGCGCGCGGCCCCGAGACCAAGGCCTATACGTTCAATTACGAGACCTTGAAGGCCGGCAACGAGGACGTGCAGGTCCGCTCCGACTGGTTTTTGCCGATCTGCACCGGCGCGGAGCGGCTCAAGGACGAACGGGGGCGAAAGGCCCACCCGACGCAAAAGCCCGAAGCGCTGCTCACGCGGGTGCTGGTGGCCGCCTCCAACGCCGGCGATCTGGTGCTCGATCCGTTTTTTGGCTCCGGGACCACCGGAGTCGCTGCGCGGCGGCTGGGCCGCTCGTTCATCGGCATCGAGCGGGATCCGGCTTACGCCGAAGCGGCGCGCCAGCGGATCGACGCGGTCGAGCCGTTGCCCGAACAGGCGCTCGCGATCGCGCCGACCCGCCGCAGCGAGCCGCGCGTGGCTTTTTCAAGCGTCGTTGAAGCAGGGCTGGCGCGCCCGGGCGAACGGCTGGTCGACGCAGGACGCCGCCACAGCGCTCTGGTGCGGGCCGATGGCGCGCTCGCCGCAGGCCCCGCTGTCGGCTCGATCCACAAGATCGGCGCGCTGGTGCAAGGGCTGCCCGCCTGTAACGGCTGGACCTTCTGGCATGTCGAGCGCGCGGGGCGATTGGCTCCGATCGACGAACTGCGCGCCGCCATGCGCGAGGCGATGCGCGAAGCGGCGGAATAGGCGTTAGCCGTCGCGCTCAAGCAGGGATTTCGCAAAAGGGCGGACTCCGGACCTACAGCCGTCTGCAGGGAAGGGCAGGAAGTCCGCCCGAAGCAGTCGTCCGGTCTTCGAACAGGACGAGACTTCACTCCTCCGGCAGCCCCGCCTTGCGGAGGCCGTCGACCAGCGCCGGAATTTGCCGATGGAGTGGAATGACCGACTTTATCGAGGTCATGTGGGGGTTGAGATGGATGGCCTCCGCCAGTTCCGCTCGAGCTTCCTTGTCTTGTCCGCTTAACGCGTAGGCGGCGGCCAGCACCTCGTGGGGAAAATAGGTCTTGAAATTGTCGCCGATGGCGCGATGCTCTTCGTCAATGGCTTGGGCGTATCTACCGAGGCCGAGATCGGCTCGGCCGTTAATGAATTCCCACAGGCCGAGCTGAGGGTCGCGCGGACTGAGACGCATCGCCTGTTCGATGTCCGATTTGGCCTTGTCGTAGGCGCCTTCCGCAGTATGCACGACTGCCAGCGCGGCATAGAGCGGGGCCAAATTTGGGTTGTGTGGCAGCGCGGCCTCCACAACGGGTTTCGCTTCTGCGAACCGGCCTGTGATTGTTAGGTAAAGTCCCTTCGCGTAGGCCGCCATACCATTCCCTGGATCGACCGCAAGCGCCCGGTCCGCGGGACGAATCACCAACGCGTCATAATCTGCTCCCGGCTCGGTCCAGCCGTAGACGTAATCCCGATAGTGGCAATATGCGACACCCGCGTAGGCGTCAGCATTGCCCGGATCGAGTTCGACGGCCCGCGTAAGCGCATCACACGCCTGCTGTGTCGGGTTGCGGTCTTGGCCCTGCCAGAGCAGAGCCCAGCCCCGCATCGTGAGGTCGACCGCGTCGAGATTTTGGAGGCGCGGCCGGCGGCTCTCGGCGTTGGCCAACTCCACCCGGAGGTTGTTGGCTATTCGCGCCACGACCTCATCCTGCAGCTTGAACAGATCGGCGAAATCTTCCTCGAATCGGTCCGCCCACAGGTGCGCGCCGGACTCGGCGTCGATGAGCTGCGCGTTGACGCGCACCCGGTTCTGGTCGCGCTGAACCGAACCTTCGAGCACGTAGCGAACACCGAGCTCCTTGCCGATCTCTTTGGCGTCGACACTTCTGCCCTTGTAGGTGAAGGCGGTGTTGCGGGCGATGACGAAGCTGTCGCGGATGCGCGACAGTTCGGTGGTAAGGTTCTCGGTGACGCCGTCGGCAAAATAGTCCTGAGCGGGATCGCCGGAGAGATTGGCGAACGGGAGGACCACGATCGAAAGATGCCCGGCTTGCGCCGGTTTCACGCTGTGGCCTGCGAGGACAAACCAGCCACCGGCGGCGGCCAGAAGCAGAAGAGAGGCGATGGCGGCGGCGAGCGCGGGCCAACGCGACGACCAAGCGCTTATCCTCGGTGCGAGCGTCTCCGGCTTGACCGTACCGCTCGCCGCCGTCGCGGGCTTCGCTTGCGACGGCTTGCCGACTTCGAGCGAATAGACGTGGACCGGTTCGGCGATATTCTTGAGCTGGGTCGCTCCGAGATCGCTGACCTTGAGATCGAGCCGTCCTTTGACCAGCCAGTAGGCTTGCTGTGAAAGGCAGATGTCGCCGGGTTTGGCGATCGCTTGTAGCCGCGCGGCGATATTGACCCCGTCGCCCATGAGGTCGCCGTCGCTTTCCTCGACGACGTCGCCGAGGTGGATGCCGAGGCGAAACTCGATGCGCTTGTCAGGCGCAACCTCAGCGTTGCGCTCGACCATCGCCCTTTGGACTTCAATGGCGCAGTTGACTGCGTCGACGACACTCCGAAACTCGACAATTGCGCCATCGCCCGTGCGCTTGACGACTCGACCGTGGTGCACGGCGATGGTCGGATCGATGAGGTCGCTTCGAAGCGCCCGCAGCCGCGCTAGAATCCGGTCCTCGTCGGCTCCGGTGAGCCGCGAATAGCCGACGACGTCGGACACCAGGATCGCGGCCAGTTTCCGGGTCTCGCTCACGGCGCTAGTGCCGAAGCCAGATCACCGGTCGCAGGTGGCATTGGCATGGCTGCACTTCCATGCTGCACGGGAAGGGACGTGGAAGCGGGAGTGCAGC
>DASXXT010000090.1:0-6446 GCA_036502965.1 Roseiarcus sp.
CTCTACCGTAACCTCAAGAACAATTACCCCGGCGCGCGCTGGGACCAGTCTCCGCTGTTCAAGGCCATCTACGAGAGCGAGTTCGGGACGCTTGGCGGCGAGCCCTATGGGGCCCTGGTCGCGGACTATTCCTTCAGTCACAGTGCGGTGGACGTGCAACTGTTGCGCGACCTCTCGAAGATCGCCTCCGCCTCGCTCGCGCCCCTTGTCACCGGCGCCGATCCGAATCTGCTTGGCATGGATTCCTGGCGGGATCTGATGAATCCGCGCGACATCGGAAAGCTTATGGACACGCCGGATTACGCGGCGTGGAAAGGGCTGCGGGACTCTGTCGACAGCCGCTACGTCGCTCTCTGCATGCCCCGCGTGCTGTCGCGCCTGCCCTATGGCGCGAAGTCGGAGCCGGTAGAGGAATTCGCGTTCGAGGAAGACACGGACGGTAACAAGGGCGAGAAATATGGCTGGATGAACGCAGCCTACGTGATGGGAACGAACATCAATCGCGCCTTCAAGGAATACGGCTGGACGGTGCGAATTCGCGGCGTCGAATCGGGCGGCGAGGTGCTGAATCTGCCGTTGCACACATTCCCGACCGATGACGGCGGCGTCGATATGAAATGCCCGACCGAAATCGCGATCACTGACCGGCGCGAAGCCGAATTGTCGAAGGTCGGCCTTATCTCGATCGTGCATCGGAAGAACACCGACAAGGCCGCCTTTATCGGCGCGCAATCGGTGTACAAGCCGAGGCTCATGGACAAGCCCGAAGCGACCGCGTCGGAAAACTTGTCGGCGCGCATCCCTTACATGTTCGCAGTCTCGCGCTTCGCGCATTATCTCAAATGCATGGTGCGCGATAAGATCGGCTCGACCAAGGAGAAGGACCAGCTTGAGCGCTGGCTTAACAATTGGATCGTCCGCTACGTGGACGCCGATCCGAAACACTCAAGCGAAGAGGTCAAGGCGATCAAGCCGCTCGCGGGCGCCAAAGTCACCGTGATCCCGAACGAGGAAAACCCTGGCTATTACTCGGCCAATGTCTGGCTGCGGCCCCATTTCCAGCTTGAGGGAATGGACATTGGCATGAGCCTCGTGGCGTCCCTCGCGGAGCGCAAAGGCTAAACACGCTCGGCGGGCCAAATCCGCCTCGCGGTAAGCCGCCCGGAAAGGCGCGGCGAGGTTAAGTGTTGTCATCAATAGCATTCCATCGAAATTGAAAGGAGCAACTTGATATGGCCGTTGATATGATCCTCGAACTCGAAGACATCGAGGGAGAGTCGAAGGTCGAAAACTTCGAAAAACACATTGATGTCTCCTCGTTCTCTTGGGGCGCCTCCAACAGCGGCAGCGCCCACACGGGCGGCGGCGCGTCGGGCGGCGGCAAGGGAAACATTCATGACATGTCGTTCACCAAGACCGTCGACAATGCATCGCCGACGCTGTTCAAACTTTGCTATCTGGGTAACCACATCGGGACCGGAAAACTGCACGTTCGCAAGTCTGCTGGCGAGAACAAACTCGAATACCAGCTGTTTGAGATGGAGGAGATCTACATCACCAACGTCAGCATGGGCGACGCGGCAGGAAACGAAACGCCAAGTGAATCCTTCACGCTCACGTTCGCGAAAATCAAATATACCTACAAGCAGCAGAGCGAAACGGGCGGAGATGAAGCGCAACCCTTCTTTGAGGTCAACATCAAGTCGGGCAAGGTGACTTAAGCCTCAGCATTCCGCGTGGCCGTCGCCTGCCCGCAAAGGCAGGCGCGGCCGCAAAGATTCCGGAGATGGCCTGGCGAAGGCGATGATTGTCAGTAGGGCGGACGTGGCGACGCCAACTCAGAAAAACGATCGTTTGGGGCCACCACTCATGCACGCCTTTCGCGCCGCGCACCGGGACCGCGACGCGACCCGTAAAGTCGACACCCGCGATAACGGCGACCGCGTCATCGCCTCCCGGCGGCTGATGGCGCGAGCCCCGATTCCCGAGACCGAGCTGCGGAAGACGGTCAACATCGAGCTCGTCGCGCTCTTTAATACGACCAATCTCGGGGCAATCGAAGACTTGTCGACGGCGCCCGAGGTCCGAAAATCCATCGTCAACTTCGGGTTTCCATCTCTAACTCGGAGAACGATCGACGAGAACGAAGTCAGCGGGATCGCGCGAGAGATCGAAATGGCGCTTCGTGACTTCGAGCCGCGGCTTGTGGCCGGTTCGATCAAGGCTCGCCGGGACGACACGGTGTCGCCGGACGAGCTTAGGGTGAGGTTTCTCGTCAGTGCGGCGCTCAAGACGCAGCCGGTCGAGGTTCCGGTGCAATTCGTCGCTGAGGTCGAGCTCGACTCCGGTAAGATCAAGCTCGACCGGCTCTGAGCGATGAACCGCGAATTCCTGAGGTTCTATAACCAAGAGCTCGCGATCCTGCGCGAGCAGGCGGCCGAATTCGCTGAGGACTATCCGGGCATCGCCGAGCGGCTCGGGGGACTCGTTGGCGACGCCGCCGACCCGATGATCTCAGGCCTTCTCGAGGGCGCCGCCTTCCTCGCTGCAAGAGTGCAACTCAAGCTCAAGCATGAGTTCGCCGATTTCACCACAAACCTCATCGACCAGCTCGCGCCGCACTATCTCGCGCCCACGCCGTCCTTCGTTCTCGTTCGGGCAAAGCCCAAATTCGGCGACCCGACGCTGCGCGACGGCCGGACCATCCCCCAGGGCTCTGTGTTCGATGCAACGTATCGCGAGGCGCACCGCAACGTTGCGTGCCGGTTCACGCTCGCCGAGCCGATCACGCTGTGGCCGTTCGATATCGTCAAGGCGGAGTATCTCACGAGTTCCGGAGCGTTCCAGGCTCTGGTCCCAAACGCCCGCGTCGGCTGCGCCGCGAGCCTTCGGCTCCAGCTTACGGTGCGAAGCGTCATGGCGGCGGAAGATGAGTCCGCGGACAAGGAAGCGCAGGCCCGTCCAGAGCTCAGATTCTCGTCCTATCGAGTGAAGTCGCTCCGCTTTCACCTGCTCGGCCAGGAAACCGATGCGGTCGCGCTGTACGAGCAGCTGTTCGCGCATTGCACCGGCGTCTATTTTCGTATGCTTGACGCTTTCGGCGACCCGGTCATCGCCATCGGGCGCGCCGACATGATCCGCCAGATTGGTTTCGGCGAAGGCGAGGCCCTGATCCCGAACGACAACCAGTTCTTCCGCGGATTCGACTTCCTCCGCGACTATTTCGCGTTTCCCCGCCGCTTCCTTGGCTTCGACCTGATCGACCTCGATGCAATTGTCTTGCGCCTGGGCGCCAAGTCGATCGACATCGTCTTCGCCTTCGACGACGTGAACCCGCAATTGGCCGCGGCGGTGCGCAAGGAGATGTTCGCGCTCTATACGGCGCCGGGCGCCAACCTCTTCGAGAAGCGGCTGGACCGGATTCCCGTCAAGTCCAACCAGTACGAATTTCCGGTCATTCCCGACCGGAGCCGCACGCTCGACTTTGAGACCAATCGTGTCGTTCGGGTGTTCGCCCACGTGCCGGGCGCGCCGCAAAAGCTTGCCGTGGAGCCCCTCTATTCCGCCCGGGCGGCCCGCAGCCCGACCGGCCTCACCTACACAATTCGCCGCCTGCCTCGGCGCCGCACCGCTGATGAACGGAAATACGGGCCGGTTTCCGATTACGTCGGCACGGACGTGTTTCTGTCGCTGGGCGAACGCGCGGACCCGAACGAAACTCTGCGCGTCGCCGAGCTCAGCGTCGACGCGCTGTGCACCAACCGGCATCTCGCCGCCCATCTTCCGGTGGGCGAGAGCGGCGCCGACTTCCGCTTCCTCGACGACGCGGAGCTTGAGCTCACCTGCGTCGGCGGTCCGACCAAACCGCTCGAGCCGGCGCTCACCTCGATCGAGGGACGAGGACTGGACGCGTCCGCCGGCGAGGTCGCCTGGCGCCTCATCAGCATGTTGAGCCTCAACCACCTGGGGCTCGCTGACCGGGCGGACGACGGCGCAATGGCGCTTCGCGAAACCCTCGTTCTGTTCGCCGATCTTTCTGACGCCGCGGCCGACGCCAAGATTCGGGGGGTGCGCAGCCTCACGACGCGCCCGACTGTGCGGCGGCTGCGTCAGGCGTCGGGCGCAGCCGCGGCCCGCGGGCTTGAGATAACGCTCGTCCTGGAAGGCAGGGCGTTCGAAGGCTCGGGCGCTTTTCTGCTCGGCGCCGTCCTCGACCGCTTCTTCGCCGAATATATTGCGATCAACCACTTTACCCAGACGATCATCCGCACCGTCGAGCGAGGGGAGATGATGCGCTGGCCGCCGCGTCTCGGCTTGAGGGGTCTCCTGTGACCTTCCGCTCGGAGCTTGCGGCGGAGCCGTGGCGCTTCGATCTGCTCGCGGTGCTGCGGCGCCTCGAACGGGAAAACCCGGCCAAACCGCGTATCGGCGAGGCGCGCCGGCTCGAGGACGAATTCGTCGAGATCGCGCAAAACCCCTACCTCGAATTCCCCGATTCGAACCTTGAAGCCACGGCGCTCGACCCGAATGGGCGCATGCGTCTCAAGGCCCGCTTCTTGGGTATGTTCGGCCCGCAGGGCGCCCTGCCGCTGACCACGACGGAAGAGGCGTACAATTGGCTTCTCGAACGGGACGACGCGTTTCCCCGTTTCGTCGACATCTTCCAGCGCCGCTTCCTGGCGCTGTTCTTTCGCGCTTGGGCGGACGCGCGTCCGGTCACCCAGCACGATCGGCCCGACCAGGACCGGTTCCGCGCCTATATCGGCGCGATGATCGGCATTGGGACGCCCGCCTTTCGCGACGCCGACTCGATCTCCGATTTCGCCAAGCTGCCCTACGCCGGGTTGCTCGCTGCGCGGGTCAAGAGCGTCTCGCGTCTGCGCGCGTTTCTCACGAGTTACCTCGAGACGCGCGTCGAGATCGAGGAATTCGTCGGCAGCTGGCTCGAGCTCGATTCCGCTGAGCGCACGCGTATCGGTGAGGCCAACAGCCGCCTGGGCGCGGATTGCGTTGCGGGCGCGAGCATGTACACCGTCAGCGACAAGTTTCGCATCCGTGTCTTTGTGCGCGACATCAAGCATTTCCGGGAGTTTTTGCCCGGCTCGCCGGTCGCGCGGCAAATCGCCGACGCGGTGTTTCTATACCTTGGCCTCGAATACGACTGGGACATGGAGCTCGCGATTCCGGCAGGGCAGATTACCCCGGTCAGGCTCGGCCGCGACGCCCAGATCGGGTGGACAAGCTGGATGTCGCCCAATTGGGCGAAGACCGACGAGACGTTCCGCCGGGACGCGCGGTTCCACGTGGTCAGCCGCCTCGAAAGCGCGATATAGGGAAATTTGCCCATGGGCGCGGACATCAGCATCGAAGCGGTCGCCGGCAAGCTGAACCGCGTCGGCTACGAGTCGTTCCTGCAGGGGTTGCGGCAGGCAAAGAGCGCCGGAAACCGTAACCTCGAGCTTGCCCACTGGCTGCTCCACATCCTGCAAAAGGACCGCACGGACCTCGCGCTCACCGCCGATCATTTCAAGCTTGACCGCGCCAAACTGCTGGCGGACGCGACCGCAATGGTCAACGGATTCCGCAAGAACGAAACCGAGATGCCCGGCATCTCGAACCAGGTCGCCGACACGCTCGACCGCGGCTGGCACTATGCGACCCTTCTGTTCGGCGAGACGCAGATTCGCACCGGGCATCTCCTCGTCGGGATCTTGAAGTCCGTCGAGTTGAGACGCGCGCTGATCGCCGTCTCGCAGGAATTCGCCAAGCTTCCCGTCGATGAAGTCGCCGCCGGCCATGGCGCGATCTGGGCAGGGTCCGACGAAGGCAACCTCCGGCCGATGGACGGCTCGGGCGTCGCGGCGGCGGGCACAGAAGGCGCGACCGCCGCGCCCGGGGCGAAAGGCACGACGGCGCTCGATCGATTTAGCCAGGATCTCACAGCCAGAGCCAAGGCCGGTGAGATGGACCCCGTCCTCGGCCGCGAGGACGAAGTCCGGCAGGTCATCGACGTTCTGATGCGCCGGAGACAGAACAATCCGATCCTGACCGGCGAAGCGGGCGTCGGCAAAACCGCCGTCGTCGAAGGCTTCGCCCAGCGCATCGCATCGGGCGACGTTCCCCCGCCGCTTAAAGGGGTCAAGCTCTGCGTTCTCGACGTCGGTCTCATGCAGGCGGGCGCGTCGATGAAGGGCGAATTTGAGCAGCGGCTGCGCTCGGTGATTGACGAGGTGCAGTCCTCGCCCACGCCGATCATCCTTTTCATCGACGAGGCGCACACGCTGATCGGCGCCGGGGGACAGGCTGGCACGGGTGACGCCGCAAATCTTTTGAAGCCGGCGCTCGCGCGCGGAACCTTGCGCACCATCGCCGCCACGACGTGGGCGGAGTACCGGCAATATATCGAGAAGGACCCGGCGCTGACCCGGCGCTTCCAGCCGATCATG
>DASXXT010000091.1:0-9085 GCA_036502965.1 Roseiarcus sp.
GGGCGCGCAAAACCGCGATTGCGGATCGGACGCTGCCCATGAGAGAAGGACGATGGTTATGACACAACCCAATCTTCGCCTCGTGGAAGGGACCAGCGTGGACAAGACTAAGGCGCTCGACGCCGCCCTGTCGCAGATCGAACGGGCGTTCGGCAAGGGCTCGATCATGCGCCTGGGCAAGCAGAAGGCGCTTGAGGTCGAGACAGTGCCGACCGGGTCGCTTGGGCTCGACATCGCGCTCGGCGTCGGCGGCCTGCCGCGCGGCCGGGTGATCGAGATCTATGGGCCAGAATCCTCGGGCAAGACCACGCTCACGCTGCATGTGATCGCGGAAGCGCAAAAGAAGGGCGGCGTTTGCGCCTTTGTCGACGCCGAACACGCGCTCGATCCCGTCTATGCGCGCAAGCTCGGCGTCAACCTCAACGACCTCCTGATTTCCCAACCCGACACGGGCGAGCAGGCGCTTGAAATCACCGACACCCTGGTGCGTTCGGGCGCGGTCGACGTGTTGGTCATCGACTCGGTCGCGGCGCTGACGCCAAGGGCCGAGATCGAGGGCGAAATGGGCGAATCGCAGCCTGGATTGCAGGCCCGCTTAATGAGCCAGGCGCTGCGCAAGCTGACCGCCTCGATCTCGCGCTCCAACACCATGGTGATCTTCATCAATCAGATCCGCATGAAGATTGGGGTCATGTATGGCTCGCCCGAGACGACATCGGGCGGCAATGCGCTCAAGTTTTACGCTTCCGTCCGCCTCGACATTCGCCGCATCGGCGCGATCAAGGAGCGCGAGCAAGTGGTCGGCAATCAGACCCGGGTCAAGGTGGTCAAGAACAAGGTCGCGCCGCCCTTCAAACAGGTCGAGTTCGACATCATGTACGGAGAAGGCGTGTCCAAGGTGGGCGAACTGATCGACCTTGGCGTCAAGGCCGGCGTGGTGGAGAAGTCGGGCGCCTGGTTTTCTTTCGACAGCGTCCGGCTGGGCCAGGGCCGGGAAAACTCCAAAGCCTTCTTGAAGACGAATCAGGAGATGGCCGACAAGATCGAGCGCGCCATTCGGGAGAATTCGGGACTGATCGCCGAGCGTATCCTCGAACAGGACGGCCAGACCGAAGACAACGACGCCGAAGAAGCCTGAACCGCTTCCTTGGGCGCGTCTCGCGACCCAACCGCGAAAAAGCGCGTCCATCCGCCAGGAAAGCGTATTTGGGCCTTCGCGCGTTCGGGCGGGCGCGGGAGTGGTTCACCTCCCGCCGCTCTCGCGCCCCCCGTTTTGAGCGACAGCTGGCAAAGCGGCTTTGATCCACTACGGTCTTGGAATGAAGCGGATCAGACTTGTGTCGTTTGCAGGTTCGGATGCAGACCTTTCGCTTTCGGCCTGCGCTTCATGATTTTAGCCTCGACAAATCATAGTCCAGCAAATCGCCAATCTTCTCGATCGTCCTGTCGACGGGCGCGCCGTCTCCCGGCGGCTCCTGAATCGCGAAGTGGCCCTGCTTGGGAAAGATGGTGGTGACTCGATCGCCCCAGGCTGCCTTCACGGCGGCGAGGATCCGGGTCTTGTCGTCAATGAGCACGTAATGAGCAGCTGGATAGCAGCGCTCGACGTCCTTCAGCTCCTTTTCCTTGTGGACATAGATCAGAACATCGCCCGCAAACGCCTTCCATAAGCCTGAGCGCGCGATCTTTCGCGGTTGAAGGACGGCGTCGCCGTCGGACAGAATGACGACAGATCCCCACGGCCGCACGTGCTCCACTGCATCGAAGGCCTCGGGGTAGAGGCGGTCTGCGAACGGATAGTCCAAGAGCCAGTTCGCGGTGACGGGAAGCTCCCGATCGTAGCGATCCTCGAGTCTCAGGCGCGCAAGGGCCCCGAAATAGTCGGCGTAGCCCACAGCGCCCCATTGCTCCTGGAATATTTCCCAATAGCGCGCGCAGGTCCGGTCGCCATGGGCGGCTCTGAGACGTTCGCGGAGGTCCGCTTGAATGCGGTCGTTGTCGAGCAGCGTATTGTCGACGTCGAAGAGAAAGACGGTGTCGACCGCGGCGCTCATGGCGATGTCCCCTCCGTTGGCGTTTGCAAGAAGCCGGGACAGCCGACGGTTGGCGGCTGCCTGGCGCGCGCGAGCAACCGCGCTTAGCCGCGCTGAGTCACGCCGGACCGTTCATTTCCAATGCGGCGGCCAGGTCCGCTCAACGATGGGAAGCGTCCGCATGCGATCGATCCAGACGGCAAGACGCGGTCCGATGACGTCGTCCTTGACGAAATCCGCCCTGCGGCCGGCGAGCCGCAGGAAGAGCGCCAGGAACGGATAGACCGTGAGGTCGACCGCCGAGAGTTCGCCGCTCAGATACTCGCCGATCGCGGCGTCCTCCCATAGGGCGAGCTCTCGCCGCAGGTCGTTTAGCGCGTCCTTCGAGCCCTCGCCCGACGCCACGCGCTGGCCCAGGTCGGGGAGATATTGATCGGCCTCGCGTATCATGCGCCGCTGGATCGCGCGCTGGCGCGGGGCGCGGGCGAAAAGGGCCGGCCCTGACGGCCAACGATCCTCGATATATTCGACGATCGCAGCGGATTCGGCGAGCACGAAATCATCGTCGACCAGGACTGGAACGCGGCGGCGCGGATTGAGCGCGCCGAATTCCGTACTCTTCAAATCACCGGCGTCGAACGACAGGGTCTTGCGGTGATAGGGAATTCCCTTGTGTTCAAGCGCGAGCCAGACACGCCAGGCATAGGGGGAACCCGACCCGTAATAGAACCGGACTGACAACGATCAGGCCTTGACCGTCGAGGCCTCATAGATCTCGTCGATGGCTTCGGCCAGCTCTTCGTTGAACTCGGCGTCGGACATCGAACGCCTAAGGCCCTCGGCAAGCGCGCGTGAGAAGCTCGCGATCATGCCGTGATTTTTGGCGAGACGCTCGCAGGCGTCGTCCCGCGTATAGCCGCCGGAGAGCGCGACGACGCGGACGACCCGCTTGTCCTTGATCAGCGGCATATAGAAATCGGGAGTTTCCGGCAGCGTCACTTTGAACATCGCCTTGCGGCCCGCCGGCAGCGCGTCGAGCCCTTTGGTCAATTCGTCGAGCAGGATCCGCTCAGCCCCTGCCTTATCGGGGCTCTTGATCGAGATTTCCGGCTCGAGGATTGGCGTGAGCCCGTGGCTTAAGATCTGTTCGCCAAACTCGAACTGCTGCTTGGCGATGGCCGCGATGCCGGTTTTCGACGCCAGGTTGATGACCGAGCGCATCTTGGTCCCGAACACGCCGAGCTTGCTCGCGCGAGCAAGGAGCTTGTCGAGGTCCGGGATCGGCTTCATCAGGCTGACGCCGTCCTTCTCCTCCGCGAGCCCCTTGTCGACCTTCACGATCGGAACGACGCCCCGCTCCTCCCACAGGTAGGTCGGGACCGGCTTGCCCTTTGCCTCGCCGTCCATCGTGCGCTCGAACAGGATGGCGGCGATGACCTTGTCGCCCTTGAATGAGGGCGCCGTGATGATGCGCACCCGCATTTCGTGCACGAGCTCGAACATCTTGGCGTCGTCGCCTTTGTACTCACTCTCCGGAATCCCGTAGAGGCGCAATGCGCCGGGGGTCGATCCGCCGCTCTGGTCGAGCGCGGCGATGAAGCCGGGCTTGCTCGACATCTGCGTCATCATCTGGTCGTTGGCCATGGCGATGATCCTCGCGTTCGATGTTGTTGCGCTCCGGTCGCGCCGCCTCATGCAATAGGCGGGCGGGACGCGGGCGCCAGGAGCGCAAATGCCGCCCTTGGCCGCTTCGCCTCAACCGAAGTCGCCTATGCCGCAGTCTATCATCGAATGGGTGACTGTCACGCGACGCGAATTTCTCGTCGAGCGAGGTGGAGACAGGATTCCAAGCGGATCCGAGCGACTGGCGGAGGGCGCCGCCCTGGCCGCCCTGGATCGTGAAAAGCCGATCTCCAATTAATTAATTCGGAATTTCCTTTGCAGGCGGCAGAACTTGTGCTATCGTGCCTGAGTCCGAGGTTGAAGCATCTCTGGCGTGCGACACCGAAACCGGAGGGGACAGATTTTTTATTTGGATTCGCTGTAACCCATTGAAAAGTCCCCATTCGGCCAAAGGAATCCAAATTAATCCAAGGATTTTTGCTTGGATTTATTTGGATTGGACGAACGAGGGAGCCCTCACCCGCCCTTCACCAGAACGCCGTCGGGCAGGCGGGCCGCCAATTCGCGCCCGGCGTCGCGCCCGAGCCGCTCGGCGTCCGCGGGGGCGCCCTCGACAGCGATGTCGAAGCGCTCGGCGCCGTCGGGACGCAGCACTTCGCCCATGAGCCTGAGCCGTCCCCCATCGAGGCGGGCGAAGCCCGCGATCGGCGTGCGGCACGAGCCTTCGAGTTCGGCCAGGAAGGCGCGTTCGGCCGTCAGCGCCGCCGAAGTCTCGCCGTCCGAGATCGCGTTCAACGCTTGAAGCGCGCGCGCGTCGGCGCTACGCGCCGTGATCGCGATTGCGCCCTGACCGGGCGCGGGCAGGAACTTATCGACGTCGAGCACCGCGCGGGCGCGATGGGCGAGGCCGAGCCGCTTCAAGCCGGCGAACGCGAGCAGCGTAGCGCCGACCACGCCCGACTCGGCCTTGCGCAGCCTCGTCTCGACATTGCCGCGCAGGAGCACGGGCTTGAGGTCCGGGCGAAGCCGCAGCGCTTGGGCTTGACGGCGCAGAGAGGCGACGCCGAACGTCGCCTCGCGCGGCAGGCCCTCGACTGTATCCGCCAAGGCCGAGACGAGCGCGTCGCGCACGTCCTCGCGCGGCAGATAGGCGCCGATCGCCACGCCGTCCGGCATAAGCGAGGGCAGGTCCTTGGCCGAATGCACCGCGGCGTCGATCGCGCCGGCGAGGAGCGCTGCGTCGATTTCCTTGGTGAACAGGCCCTTGCCGCCGACATCGGCGAGCGGACGATCCTGGATCCTATCGCCGGTGGTTCGAATGACCTGAAGCGCGATCCGCTCGATCCCCCAGCCATGCGCCTCGGCCAGTCGGCGGCGCGCCTCGTTCGCTTGCGCCAGCGCCAGGGGCGAGCCGCGAGCGCCAAGCGTGAACAGGGCGGATGAGGACATCGGAGCGGCCTGAGCTTCGAGAAAGGTCCTGTCAAGCTCAGCCATTTTCGAGAATCACCCCGGGTTGCTGTCCGCGCAACGCAATGCCATCTGTGCTGGCCATGAAGAGCTCAATCATCGCGTTCGTCGTCGCGCTGGCGGCGAGCCCCGCCCTCGCGGCGCAAGACGGATACCCTCCCGGTCTGTTCGAGCATTCGCCCGTCGTTCCTGGACCTAACGATCCTCCCGATTCTCAGGGACCGCCGCCGGACGCAGGCGGTCCGCCCGACTGGAACGGTTCGCTGGACGATTATTGCGCCAGCATCGCCTCCCGGACCTTCCACAGTCTTGCGGAGGTCAGGCGCGCGCATGCCCAATGCGATCCCGGCGAGGGTAATCCGCCGCCCGATCAGTGATCGAGGAATCCAGCCGCCGTTCGAGACGCCGGGCCACAGGCAGCGCAGCGGGCGGGGGGCTGTTTGCCCTATGCAGCGATTGCGGCAGCCTGGCGTCGCCGTTCGAAAGCTTGGACCGTCGCGGCTAGCTCAGCGATGGCCGAGCCACGACGGAATGGCTGCGCGATAGCGGGATGCCGGGGTCGCGGCCGCAGATCAGGTCGGCGGCTACACGGCCCGAGCCGCACGACATCGTCCAGCCCAGATGGCCATGCCCGGAGTTGATCCATAAGCCTTTGATTCTGGTCTCGCCGATGACCGGCGTTCCCGACGGGCTCACCGGCCGAAGCCCCGCCCAGACCCGGGCCTGCTTCAAATCCAGATGCTGCTTCAGTTCGGGAAAGGTGAAGCTGGCGTTTTCGATGATGGCCTGGACGCGGCTCATCGCCGGCGTCGCGTCGTAGCCGTCGATCTCGGCGGAGCCGGACACGCGCATGCGGTCGCCGATCGCCACGAAGCCGAACAGCTTGCTGTCGTCAATGACCGGCACGTTTGGCGCGCTGTTCCAGCCGCCGCGCTTGAACGTGATCGAGACGCCCTTAACGGGATAGATCGGCGCATGGATGCCGTTCTTGGCCAGCATCGGCGCGGTGAAGCTGCCGAGCGCGACGACAACGATGTCCGCCGCTATGCGCCCCTTGTCGGTAACGACCGCCCGAACTCGGCCGTTGGCGGCTTCGATGTCCCGGACATTCTCACCGAAGCGGCACTGGACGCCGCCCGCGGCGCAGGCCGCGGCAAGACCTTGGCCGAACTTGTTCGAGTCGCCGACCTCGTCCCGTTCAAAATAGAGCGCGCCCGCCAGACTTGACGCAGTATGCGCCAGCGCCGGTTCGATCTCAACGCATCGCTCCCGCGAGATGCGCTCGAACGTCAGGCCGTACTGGGCGAGGAAAGCGCTCGAACGTTCTGCAGTGTCGAGCGCATCCTTCGAGCGGTAAATCTTGAGCACGCCGCGCGTCGCCCGGTCGTAGTCGATGCCGGTCTCCGCGCCGATCTCCTGCAGCGACCGGAGCGAATGAAGCGCAAGATGCAGGTTGCTTACCGCATTTTCTCGAAACCGCTCCGGCGTGCAATTCCGGGCGAATGCGAGGCCCCAGCCGAACATTTGCGGAATGGCCCGGTACCGCAGAAACAGCGGCGCATCCTCCTTGCCGAGCCACTTGATGATCTTAGTCGGCATGCCGGGCTGAGACCACGGCTCGACCTCGCTCGCATGGATGATCCCACCGTTGCCCCAGCTCGTCTCCATCGCGGCCTCCGCCTCCCGCTCGATGAGAACGACATCATGTCCAGCCTTTCGGAGATACCAAGCGGTCGCTACGCCCACGACGCCCGCGCCGAGAACCGCTGTCGTCATCGCGTTCGCCCCTGGCGCACCATCGAGGATTCGGTTTCAGGCGACGGTTCGCCGGCGTTTTTCTTAGCGGGAGCCTGCGGTGCCGCCTTCCTAACTTTGGCTGATCCGGCCGCTGCGTCGCCGGGCCCGCCCACGGTCCACATGGATTCCCGCTCGCGCTCGATTCTTCCGGCCACGTCGCGCGCCACCTGCCGAAGGATCTCGTCCGAAAGCCGCTTCGACTCGCGGTAGAGTTCGCTGATCAGGCGCAAGTGGCTGGACATTTCGAGGAACGCCCGCATCGGATCGCGTGCGGCGATTGCTTCGTAAACGGAGGTGTGGTCCCGAACCGATAGCCTGTCCGCGTCGGGCATGTGGATCGTGGACGTGCGCTGATCAGTCAGCCAGCCGACCAGCGCGTCATACATGCTGGTGAAGACAGGATTGCGAGTAATGGTGGCAAGTTCCGCGTGAAAGGCGACATCGGTGCGGATGAAGGCGCCGATGTTGCCGATCGCCGCGGCATTGGCGTCGAGCGCCGTCTTGAGCCGACGGATATCCTCGTCGGTGGCCACGCGCGCCGCCTGCCACGCCACTCCGGCCTCGAGCAGGAGCCGCGCCTGCTCCATGTGCTCCTGGCCCTGGCCGGTCGAGGTCAGTCTGGAGATGAGACTCGCCATCTGGCCCACCAGGAACTTGCCCGAGGGCGCGGTCACGCGCGCCCGCGCGCCGCTTGTGATCTCGATCAGTCCCTGCTGCTGGAGCGTGAAGAGCGCCTGGCGGACGGACGGCCGGCCGACGCCGAAGCGTTCGGCCAGTTCCTTCTCCGAGGGCATGGCGTCGCCCTCCTTGAACTCACCGGTCGAGATCGCCCTCTCGATATGTTCCGCAATCTCGTCGGCGCGTTTGCGGCGCCCGAGAGGCATTGGGGAAACGGGGGAACTCATCGGAACACTCAACGGATCGGTCCTGTCTCCAAGGGACAATCTACCTACCCATCAAGCGGGGAGCGGCATGGCGACAATTCGCAACCGAGGGTCCAACTGTCAATAGCTCCACCTGCTATATATCCTTGACCACAGGCCGCGATCCGATTAGGGCCGCTGCTCCGTCGGCGCGCAATCAGGATCGGCCTGTGGGAACGGCCTGGATGTCCACTTGAGGCGCGCAACAGCGGTCCCGCGCTCCGCTCGCTGAGATCCTGTCGGGACGAGACCGGTCAAGGGGCATGGAGACGATGAAGCCGACCAAGCAGGCCTTTCGCGCTGATCATGCTGTCCCGATCTCCAAGGCAGTTCGGGCGGGCGATTTCGTGTTCACTTCCGCTTACGGCCCCTGGTTGTTTGATCCGCGCAACCTGACTTTCGACGAAGCCGGCGTCATGCTCGACGACGGAACGGGCAACGCGTCGATGCCTTTCGACGAGCAGGTCCACCGGACCTTCGGCTTCATCAAGGAGGCTCTGGCGATGGCTGGCTGCAGCCTCGACGACGTGGTCAACTGCGAGTGCTGGATTACCGATCCGCGCGACTTTGTCCGGTTCAACGCAATCTACGAGACCTACTTCATCAAGGATCCGCCGGTCCGTTCGATATTTCCGATGCGCTTCAATTTCATGTGCAAGGTTGAGATGAAGGTCGTCGCGTACAAGCCGCTGACTGACTGATCATGACGGCTCGGACTCTATCAGGTCGTGACCTTCGCGGCGGACTTGCTGCTCGGCTTAGGCGGGCTCAAATCTCCGCGTTGACGATGAACCCCGCGTCCACCAGCAAGGCTGCCGATGTGACATAAGCTGCGTCTTCGGACAGCATGAACGCGACGGTCGCTGCGAGTTCGGACGGTTTACCGATCCGCCCAAGAGCGATCCGGTCCAGATAGTACTTCATCGCTTCGGGCTGGTCGAACAGGCTCGCGCTCATGTTCGTGGCGACGGCGCCCGGCTCGATCGCGTTGACCCGGATGCCGTGCCTGCCGAGGACAGATCCGAGGGCTTTCGCAAGCATGCTGATCGCGCCCTTGGTGCCGCAATAAGCGACCTGGGTCGGCGCGCCGACATGGGCCGAGATCGAGCTGATCATGACGATGGCCCCGGCGTGCCCCTCGGCGATCATCTGCTTCGCGGCCTCGGTGCAGACCACCCAGGCGCCGCGGACGTTGATCTCGAACAGCCGGTCGAAGTCCTCAATGGACGTCTCGTCCCACGG
>DASXXT010000092.1:0-6160 GCA_036502965.1 Roseiarcus sp.
CGAGCGCCTTGTCGGTGACGGCGGTCGTATAGGCGCCGGTCGGCTCTTTGGAGATGACCGGGTCGGAGCCGCCGGTGAGCAAGGTCTTCACCGTGCGCTCGTAGTCGGCCTTGTCGAGGCGGCCATCGGAGCCCTCGGTGAGCTTGTTGACCTCGCTCAACATCTGCGTCTGGTGGTGCTCGGTCTGGGCGCCGGTCGAATCGTTGTCGAGCACGATCTTGACCGCTTCTTCGGGATGGGCGCGCGCGTACTCCCAGCCTTTCATCGACGCCTTGACGAAGCGCGCCATCTTGTCGACGAAGGCCGGGTCCTTGAGCTTGTCCTCCATCGCGTAGAGGCCGTCCTCGAGGGTCGCGACGCCCTGATCCTCGTATTTGAACACGACGAGCTGCTCAGGCTTGTAGCCGGCGTCGATGACCTGCCAATATTCGTTATAAGTCATGGTCGAGATGCAATCGGCCTGCTTCTGCAACAGCGGATCGACGTTGAAGCCCTGCTTCACCACTTTGACGCCCCCCGGCGAGCCGTCTGTCGGGAATTTGAGTTTGCCCATCCAGTTGAGGAACGGATATTCGTTGCCGTAGAACCAGACGCCAAGCGTGCGGCCCTTCAGATCCTCGGGCGTCTTGATGCCGGTGTCGGCGCGGCAGGTCAGCTCCAATCCCGAGCGCTTGAACGGTTGCGCGATATTGACCATCGGCGCGCCCTTTTCGCGCGCCGCCAGCGCCGCCGGCATCCAGTCGACCACGACGTCGGCGCCGCCTCCCGCCAGCACCTGCTCGGGCGCGACGTCTGGCCCGCCCGGCTTGATCGTCACGTCGAGGCCCTCTTCCTTGTAGAAGCCCTTGTCCTTGGCGACGTAATAGCCGGCGAATTGCGCCTGGGTGACCCATTTGAGCTGCAGCGTGACCTTGTCATCGGCCCGCGCCGCGCCCGCGGCCAGCATCGCCGCCACGCCGGCGACCGCGAACATGATCGATTTCATTTTGTACTCCCTCCAGTTGAACTCGGACTTCCCCGTCGCCCGCGCTTAAGGACTATCGTATACGGTGAAAAGCTCAAGCCTCTTTCGCACGATAGGAGGCGTGCCAGAACGTCACCCGGCGCTCGACGCCGGCCACGAGAGCATAGAACAGCGATCCCGTCAGCGCGGCGACGACGATCGTCGCCCACACCATATCGATTCGGAGCCGGCCGACTTCAGTCGAGATGCGAAAGCCCATGCCCACGATCGGCGTGCCGAAGAACTCGGCGACGATGGCGCCAATCATGGCGAGCGTCGTGTTGATCTTCAGCGCGTTGAAGATGAACGGCATCGCAACCGGCAGGCGCAGCGCCAGCAGGGTCTGCGAATAGTTCGCGCCGTAAGTCTTCATCAGGTCCCGCTCGATCGCGCCGGCGTTTGAAAGTCCGGCGATCGTGTTGACCAGCATGGGGAAGAAGGTCATCACGACCACGACCGCCGCCTTCGATTGCCAATCGAAGCCGAACCACATCACCATGATCGGCGCGACGCCGACGATCGGCAGCGCGGAAACGAGGTTGCCGATCGGCATCAGGCCGCGTTGCAGAAATTGCGAGCGGTCGATCAGGATCGCAACCACGAAGCCTGCAAGCGAGCCGATGACGTAACCCGCCAGCACGCCCTGAATCGTTTGCCGGAAATCGGCCTCAAGCGTGGGGATGGATGTGACGAAGCGCGCCGCGATCGCCGAGGGCGGAGGCAGGATGATCGCCGGCACGCGGAGAAGCCTGACCCCCGCCTCCCAGATCGCGAGGACCGCGAGCCCGAAGGCGAGCGGCGGTAAGAATTCGCTGAACCGCCGTGGCGTCACGACGTGAACGCCATGCGCCGCTGTGTCAAGCGCCCGGCGACGCCGATCGCGCCAACCAGCGTCGCCGACAGCGCCGCGGCCGCGAACAAAGCAGCCCAAATCTGCACCGTCTGCCCATAATAGGAGCCCGCCAAGAGCCGCGCGCCCAAGCCGCCGTCCTCGCTCTTGGTCACTTCGGCGACCACCGCGCCAACGAGCGCGGCGGCGGCGCCGATCTTCATGCTGGCGAAGAAGAATGGCGCGCTGGCGGGGGCCCTAAGCTTCATGAAGGTCTGCGCTCGCGTCGCCGAATAGGTGCGCATGAGGTCGAGCTGCAATGGATCGGGCGAGCGGAAGCCCTTGACCATGCCGACGGTCACCGGGAAGAACGAGAGATAGGCCGCGATCGCGGCCTTCGGCGCGATTCCGGTGACGTTGAACTGGTTGAGGATGACGACGATCATAGGCGCGAGCGCGATGATCGGCACGGTTTGCGACGCCACGATCCATGGCATCATCGAGCGCTCGAGCCAGCGCACGGAGACGATGAGAACAGCAAGCCCGATGCCCAAAGCCGAGCCGATGGCGAAGCCGATCAGCGTCTCTTCAAGCGTAATGAGCCCATGATAAACGAGGCTGCGCTTGGACGTCGGCGAGGTAGCGAAGACGAGCTTGTAGAGTTCGCTGGCGACCTGATGCGGCGCAGGAAGCTTCGGCCGCTCCATATTGAGCGACGCGCCGACCAGGTCTTGGGTGGAATAATCCGCCCGGCCGGCGTTGGCGAACAGATCGCGCTGGAGCGGCGCGTTCATGAGCGCCGCGGCGAGATACCAGACGCCGATCAAAGCGAGGACGACGGTCGTGATCGGCAGAACGGACTTCACCGGTCAGGCCACTCATTCGTCTCAAGTCGCGTGCTTGCCCCAAGGATGTTGCACGCGCCATCGATGGTAATGTCGACGGCGTACATCTCGGTTCGAGCGCCATAGACTCCGATCTCGACGCGCTTAAGATATGGCCCGAACGAGATTGGCGAGCCGGAAATCTGCATCTGCCCCAGCGGATTGGTCCGGTTCAGCGCCTGCAGCGCGGCCTTGTTGACTCTGGCGACGCAATCGGCGCTGGTCTTTGCAACGGCGGCCGAACTGAGGGTCGCAACGGTCAAGACCGCTGCAATGACGGCCAGGCGTTTGCGCCGCGCGGACCTCGCGCGCTCCAGCGCTTCCAGCACGGGGCAGACCCGTGACGCGCGGCATCCTTTACCCTCATCCGGACGCGCCATAGCCCGTCCGGAAGGACGGGCGTCCTTCCAGGACGCCCTATCGCGCGTCCACCTTCTCCCTGAGGGAGAAGGGGCGCCCCTTTCCTTCTCCCTCAGGGAGAAGGTGGCGCGACGCGCCGGATGAGGGCATCCGCCGGTCCTACCCGTCATAGGAATGTCCCTCGCGCAGACCCTGCCTGACCCGGTTCGCGATCGCGAGGAACTCCGGCGTCTCGCGGATGTCGAGCGCGCGATTGCGGGGAAAATTGCATTCGATGACATCGTAGATCCGCCCCGGGCGAGGCGACATCACGACGATGTGCGTGGACAGGAACACCGCTTCCGGAATCGAGTGCGTGACGAACAGCACCGTCTTGCCAGTCACGTCCCAGAGGCGCAGCAATTGCTGGTTCAGCATGTCGCGCACGATTTCGTCGAGCGCGCCGAATGGCTCGTCCATCAAGAGAAGATCGGGGTCGAACGACAGCGCCCGGGCGATCGACGCGCGCTGCTGCATGCCGCCCGACAATTGCCAGGGATATTTGGCCCCGAAGCCGGAAAGATTCACCAGCTCGAGTCCTCTCGCGACGCGGGCTTCACGCTCAGCTTTGCTGAAGCCCATGATCTCGAGCGGCAGCGCGATATTGCGCGCCAGGCTGCGCCATGGATAGAGCGCCGGCGCCTGGAACACATAGCCATAGGCGCGATTGGCGCGGGCTTCGCGCGGGCTCATGCCGTTGACGCGGATTACGCCGCTGGTCGGGTTTTCGAGATCCGCGACCGCGCGCAGAAGCGTCGTCTTGCCGCAGCCCGACGGTCCGATGAAGGAGACGAACTCGCCGCGAGCGACCCTCAAGCTGACGTCGCTGAGCGCCTGCACAGGCCCATCGGCGGTGTCGAAGCGCAACGAAAGCCCGCTGATCTCAATCGCTGCGTCCGCGGCCAGCGGCGTCCTGCGGTCGTCCGGCTTGAGTTTGGGAGCCGTCTCTACGTCCATCGGACCAGCACGTCGGCCTTATAGGTGCGGTCCGCGGCTACGATCGTTCCGCCCTCGATCACGAGCGACATGTTCCTACTCTCCTGAACCACTGCAATTACCGAGGCGAACAGCCGACTGCCGCCGCCAAAAACCCTCGCCCCGCTTGCGCGGCGAAGGAATCGGTTACGACACGATTTCGGCCTTCTCCAGCACCGCATGCATCAAAACATTGGCGCCCGCGGTCGCCCATTCCTGCTTGATGTCCTCGCTTTCATTATGGCTGATTCCATCGACGCAGGGCGTGAACACCATCGACGTCGGCGCAACGCGCGCCAGATAGCAGGCGTCATGGCCCGCGCCGGACACAATGTCGCGATGCGAATAACCGAAATGCTCGGCCGCCCGCCGCACCGCCTCGACGCACCCTGGATCAAAGGGGACAGGGGCGTAATAGAAGATCTGCTTGAGGTCGTATGTCAGGCCGATCTTGTTCGCGATCGCCTCGACGCCAGTGCGCAGCGCCATGTCCATCTCGCTCAACGTGGCGTCGACCGGATGCCGGAACTCGCAGGTCATGAACACTTCGCCCGGGATGACGTTACGGGAGTTCGGATAGGGGTTGAGCATGCCGACCGTCGACACCGCGAGGGGCGCCTTCGAGAGGCCGATGGCGTTCACGAGCTCCACGATCCGCGCGGCGCCGAGCAGCGCGTCCTTCCTGCGCGGCATCGGCGTCGAGCCCGCGTGGCTCTCGAACCCGGTCAAGCGAATTTCGTACCAGCGCTGCCCCTGACCATGGGTGACGACCCCGACGTCGATCGACTCGTCCTCCAGGATCGGGCCCTGCTCGATGTGCAGCTCGAAGAAGGCATGCACGGCATGGGCGCCGACGGGCTCCGCGCCTTTGAAACCGATCCGCTCGAGCTCGTCGCCTAGCGCCTTGCCGTCGCCGTCCTTGCACGCATAGGCCAGTTCCTTGGTGTAAACGTCGGCGAACACGCCCGACGCGATCATCGCCGGCGCATAGCGCGAGCCTTCCTCGTTCGTCCAGTTGGCGACCTCGATCGGCCGCCGGGTCCGGATGTTGAGGTCGTTGAGCGAACGCACGATCTCGAGCGCGCCGAGGACCCCAAGCGCGCCGTCGAACTTGCCGCCGGTTGGTTGGGTGTCGAGGTGGCTGCCCATCATGACGGGGGCGAGGGTATTGTCCTCGCCCGGGCGGCGCGCGAACATGTTCCCCATCTCGTCGACCGTAACCGGGCAACCGGCGGCCTCGCACCATCTCCGGAACAATTCGCGCGACTGACGGTCGAGGTCGGTCAGCGTCAGGCGCTTGACGCCGCCCTTCGGAGTGGCGCCAATTTTCGCCATTTCCATGAGCGAATCCCAGAGCCTTGTCCCGTCGACGCGCACATTCGACAAGTCGGCCATCAACAGCTCCACGACACGTTTGCAAACGGTATTATAGCTTTGACCAGATGGTCAAATGGCGTAACCTTGAGCGCAGCGCTAATCAATTCGGCGCCGCGGCTCGTCGTATCGCAAGGCCGCCGCCGGCGGGCTCCTGCCCTGTAGACGCGGTCGTGGACCGCGTCCGCGCTCCATAGGCGTCCGAGGAGGACGCCCGTCTATCGACGGGCTATGGAGCGCGGCTACATCCGGCGACACGGGGAAACGCGATGTTCCGGAGGGCTTATGGCGCGTCGCAGACCGAGACCGACCGTCCGGGAGGAAAACGAACGGGCGCTTCTCGAGGCGGCCGAATGGGTGTTCGCCGAGCAGGGATTCGCGGGCGCGACCACCGCTGCGATTGCGCAACGCGCCGGCCTTCCAAAGGCGAACCTGCACTATTATTTCCCGACCAAGGAGACGCTCTATCGGTCGGTGATCGAGCGGGTGCTGACCGCTTGGCTTGCCGCCGCCTCGTCCTTCGACGCGAGCGAGGACCCGACGGTCGCCCTCTCAGCCTATATCGGGGCGAAAATGGACCTCGCGCGTGACATGCCGCTCGCGACCCGCATCTGGTCGGCGGAGATCATGCGCGGCGCGCCGATGATCCAGGATTTCCTCGACACGACGCTGACCCAATGGGTCGTGTCGCGAGAA
>DASXXT010000093.1:0-8414 GCA_036502965.1 Roseiarcus sp.
GTCGAGCTCAGGCTCCTGCGGCAGGTAGCCGACCTTGGCCCCCTCGGCGACGAAGCCTTCGCCGACGAACTCGGTGTCCAGCCCAGCCATGATGCGCATGAGCGTCGACTTGCCCGAGCCGTTGACGCCGAGCACGCCGATTTTCGCCTCCGGGTAGAAAGAGAGGTTGATGTTGTCGAGGACCTTCTTGCCGCCCGGGTAGGTCTTGGCGAGACCTCGCATGTGATAGATGAACTGGCGCGCGGCCATAGCTATTCCTGGATTGTTCGGAGATTGCTGGCGGCATATCAGGGCAGGGCAGGGGAGGCAATGGCGGCGGCGGACTATCATCCGGCCTTGGCGACGTGCGGCCGGATCTTCAGCTTGCAATCCGGGGCGCCCAATGTGGCGCAAAGGTCCCGTAATTAAAAAAGGGGCGGCGCTTTGTCCTCCGACCTCGTCGCTTCCTCGCCGTTGGGAGCTTGATTGACTCACGCCAATCTCCAACTCCCTCTAGGTAGATTTGCCCATTGTAGACAGCGCAATATCGTGCTCCATAGTACGTTTCGTGTTCAGTTCGGATAGACGTGAACAGGTGCTTTATATGAAGTGAAACGTACGTAGCTCACGTATTATTTCGCACCGCTGAGTCTATGAACTTCTTTAGATCTATCGAGCGATATTTTGATTATGCGAGGAGGAAATTAAGATGCCAATGACAGCGAGGGCGTTACCGCAGGACGAATCGTTCCCCTTTCCTGGTCGTATTGTAAAGACCGGAGACAGCGGCGACGTCGTAGAGCAGATACAGCACCGATTGAACGAGGTGGGTTGCGGACCAATTCCCGAAGACGGCAACTTCGATAAGGACAAAACGGAACGCGCCGTCAAACTCTTTCAGTCTCGCTTCCCCGACGTCACCGGCTCTCCGCTCAAAATCGACGGGCAAGTCGGTTCTGTGACCTGGGGCGCGCTGTTCGGGGCGGAGACTGTGCCTTCCAACACAGATGCGCCAACGGCGCTTACCAAGGCCGTAATCGAGTTCGCAAGAACCCAAATTGGCGTACGCGAGAAACCGCTCGGATCAAACCGCGGCCCGGAAGTTGACCGGTATATTCAGTCTGTGGGTCTTAACCCCGCGGGAAATCCGCCAGGCGGGTTCTTCTGGTGCGTGGCGTTTACTTTCTTTTGTTACCAAACCGCCGCAAAAAAACTAGGCATCGACAATCCGCACATCAAGACGGCGGGCGTTCTGGAGCATTGGCAGAAGGCTGGAACAAAGCCCGACGTCGTGCGCATCCCCAAGGCCAAAGCGGTCGCCAATCCCGGACTTGTCAAGCCAGGCTCACTCTTTATCATCGATCATGGGGGTGGGCTGGGCCATTCCGGGCTCGTCACTGAGGTGGCGAACGGGAGGCTGAAGACGGTCGAGGGCAACACCAACGACAATGGCTCCAATAACGGGATTGGGGTCTTTGAGCGCGATAAGCGCAAAATCGTGGACATCAATAAGGGCTTCATCGACTACTCGGCATTTTAGACTGTCATTGTTTGGTCGAGGAGGCCGCGCCGTCCCTATTGGCAGCCTCCTCCGGAGCACCGATGAGCAGTGCCGCAATCTGGTCGGCGAAAGCGCACGCGACGCGAGCCTAGCAGCCTCGCTTTCAGCTCGATGGAGCGGCTTGCCCCTCGTCGATCCAGACCGTCATGCCCGGCTCGAGCTTCGGCGTCGGGCCAGTCGGGTCGGCGCGCAGAAGAAAGTTGTTGATGTCGTGGTCTCCGACCGCGCGCGCCGCGCGCCAGACCGCGAATTCTCCGAGCGGTCTGAGTTCGGTGACTTTGGCTTCGAAGCGGTCTCCCGCGGCTGTCCGCAGAGCGATCTTCGAACCCATCGTCAAGCCTTGAAGACGGTCCTCGCGGATCGTGAAAGCGAACCAGCGGTCGCCGGCGACGGCAAGGGTCAGAACCGGCTGGCCCGGAGAGATCGCTTCGCCGTGCTCGGCGACGAGAAGCCGCGCAATCCCGTCGACCGGCGAGGTCAGCGTCGTCTTGGCGAGCTGAGCCTCGAGGTCGGCGACCGTCGCCAGCGCGAGGGCGACCTGGCTCTGCGCGACGGCGAGCTCTTCCTTCGTTGGTCCAGCCTTGCTCTGGTCCAAAGCCGCGTCGGCGAGAACGAGACTGGCCTCTGCCTTGCTCAATGCAGCCGCGTCCTCATCATACTGCTGCCGGCTCGCGTAGTTCTTCGCCGCCAGCACCGAGACCCGCGCGAACTGCTGCTTGGCCAGCGTGACGTTGGAGGCGGCGATCGCCACATTCTGCGTCGCGGTATCGCGCTCTTCCTGGCGCACGCCCGCTACGACGTTGGCGAGGTTGGCGCGCGCCGAGTCCGCGTTCGCCTTCGCCTCCTCCAGAGAGGCTGCGACCTGCGGACTCGACAGCACCGCGATCACATCGCCCTTGCCCACCGGCTGCTGCGGTTTCACCGACAAGGAGGCGAGCCGCGCCGAAATTTCGGGCGCGATGCGGATCTCCGTCTCGTGCACGACGCCGATGAGCGGAGGCCGAGGCTTTCGCTGCGTCTCGAACCGAAATAAACCGGCTGCGCCGCCGAGGATGACGACGGCAAGCCCGAGGATTACGAATGTCCGGCCTCTAGTGTTCATGGTGCGCCTCGTTGCGAGAAGCGACGCTGGTCGCAAAGACCGCCAGCAGGCCGTAGACGATCGTCAAAATCCATAAGGTCGTCCAGTCGCGCTTCACCTCAAGGATGCTTGCGCCCATCTGATTGATGCGAACAAAGCCATCGATGGCTGAGGTACTGGGGAACACGCGGCCTGCCGATCGGATGAAATCGGGAAGGGCTTCGACCGGCCAGGATACGCCGACCTGGAAGAAAAGCGGAAGGCTGACGGCGATGAAGAGGAGAATCGCGGTCTCGCGGCGGCGAAACCAGGCGCTCGCGAACTGGGCCAGGAAGCTGACGGAGAGCACGAAGGGAACCGCCATAAGGATAAGATCCTGTAGCCGTCCGAGCGTCGAAAAGCCGTAAACTCGCGGCAGCACGATCAAATAGAGCGCAAGTCCTGGCAGCGCGAAGCAGAGATGCGTAAGCGCCTGGCCGAAGACGGCGCGCGCCCCGGATCGAAGCCAACGGTTTGCAGGGCCGCCGAGCGCGTAAGCCGCCCCGCCGAGCGACGCGACACCCAGCAGCAGCGTCTGTTGAAGGATGAGGATGAAGGCGGCGGGCACGACGTAGCTGGCGTAGCCGCCTGTCGGGTTGAAGAGCGGCTGGGAGAGGAAATCAATCGGAGAGCTGCTGCGGGTCATCGCCGCATAGACGAGGCTTCCCTCGCTGCGCGCGCCGCGAGTCGCAATGTCGGCGGAGACCGTCGCCGCGGCTTCCGATATGCCTTGCAGGGTCCGGCTGTAGAGGAGAAAATAGGCCGCGTCGACGTAGGCCGCGATCCGCGCCCTCTCACCCCGCAAGACCTGACGCTCCGTGTCTTTGGGGATCGCGAGGATGGCAAAGACGTCGTGGCGGTCGAGGGCGGATTGGGCGTCGGCGATGGTGTCGCTCCGCACCTTCACCGTGATCGCCTCATCCGCGTTTAAGGCCTGCACGAGGTTGCGGCTGAGCTCCGTTCGATCCTGATCGACGACGGCGAGGGGTATGCCTCGAAGAACTTGTCCGAGATAGGGCTGCGGATAGAGCGCTCCATAGGCGATCGGCGCAAGCACGATCAGGCCCAAGACCGATCGGTCGGCGAGAATGCGCTGGACCTCGTTGCTCATCGCTATGGCGACGCCTCGCCCGTACCGGAGACGGATGACGGGCGCCGCCTCACTTCGCGGGGGCGCGTTGGCGATGGCGCGAAGCCTCGCCCAAGCGAGGGCGAAAAAGAGGCAAGCGAGGCCGGCGAGGATCAGGAAAGGCCTGACGGAGTTCGAAGTCGGCACGCCGCGCGCCGCCTGGTCGAACAGAATCTGCAGATACCAGCGAAGGGGCAGGATAGAGCCCCAAGCCTGGGGGAAAGCTCCCATCGCCACAACAGGGAATCCTACACCGGCGAAACCGAACGCCGGATTGCAGAATATTGCGATCAGGCTCAGTCCAGTCGGCAGCGCCTGCGTCAGCAGAACCAGCAGGGCTCCGAAGGAAAGGTAGCCGATAAGCAGGAGGCAGGCTGCCGCGGCGACGAGCAACGGGTCGCCTCGAAAGGACACCCCGTAGAGGACGTGGATGATGGCGGCGTCCATCACCATCATGATGATGAAGATGGCGAACAAAGGAAGGAACTTGCCGATTAGCGCGACCAGCGGCCGGCCCCCCGCGGCGCGCATCCAGGCGCGCTTGCTGCGCTGAGAGAACTCCGAGCCGACCGCATAGCCGCCGGCGATCGCGACCGCGACATGCAGCACAGTCGGCAGAACCGCCCGCAGCAGGAACTGGGCGAAGTTCAGCGCCGGGTTCGAGAGGACATATTGCTCGGCGACGAGGACGCCCGGCTTGTAGCCGCCCTCCGCCTCATGCGGCAGCGCAGCGGTCGCAGCCGAGATGGCGTTCGAGATCGCCGAGGCCGCGTTGTTGCCCGGCGTAAAATATTGCCTGTTGTACAGCGACACCACCTGTGGGCGCTTCCGAGCAAGGAGATCGCGCTCGAAATTCTCGGGAATGTAGACGGCGGCGATCGCCTCGCCGGACCGGATGGCCTGCATTGCGCTTCTCATGTCGCTCGATCGCTCGGCGACCGTGACGCCTGGCGCGGAGGCGATCGACTGCACGTAGATAAGCGAAGTGGCGGAGCGGTCGGCGTCGACGATGGCGACCCGAAGATTGCGAATGACCGCGTTGCTGAACGTAAGCGTCAGGATGGCGAAGGCGAAGACCGGAACCACGAGCACCAAGATGAGCGCGACGCCGTCGCGCTGCATCCAGCGCAACTCGCGCGTCGCGACCAGAAGCAACCCCGGCTTTGGCGGAGCCCTCACTTGCGCTCGCCCGTCGGCCACTCGGCATAAACGCTCATGCCCGGCCGAAGGCTGGGAAGGGGCGAGACAGGATAGGCGCGCACTTCGAAGGTTCTCAAGTCGAAATCGCCCGTCGCCCGGGTCGCGCGCCACCCCGCATATTCGCCGCGCGTCTCGATGAGCTTGATCTCCGCCTCGATCTCCTGGTCGCCGAGCGCGGGCGCGCGCATCTTGAACCTGTCGCCGACCTTGAGCCCCTTGACCAGATCCTCGCGGAGATTGAACCGCAGCCAGATGTCGCTGAGGTCGATCAGGGCGAGGAGGGGTACGCCGGGAGAGACATATTCCCCAATCTCCGCCCCGATCTGATAGACCTGCGAGGCGATCGGCGCCTTGACCGTGAGCTCGTCGACGTCGGCCTTGATTGTGTCGACACTCGCTTGCGCGTTGAGCACGTTGGTCTGGGCGACCTCACGCTCTTCCTTGGTCGCCCCGTTCACGGCCTCGTCATAGGCGAGGTTGGCGCGGTCCTGATCACGCTTCGCCACCTCGCGCGAGTTCGTGACTTCGTCGAGGCGTTGCAGCGGCGCATTGCCCGTACCGGCGAGGTCCTTGATGCGTGCGTAGGTCTTGTCGGCGAGTTGAAAGTTGGACTGGGCGCTCTCGAGAGCGGCCTTCTTCTGATCGATCACTTCCGCGCGCGTTCCCACCAGGATATTGGCGAGCTGGGCCTTTGCGACGTCAACGCCGGCCTGGGCCTTTCGCCATTTGGTGATAAGCTCCGGATTGTCGATCTCAAACAGCAATTGCCCGGCTGTGACGTTTTGGCTCCGCTCGACGGGACGCTTGCCGACTCGCCCATCGACCCGCGCGGCGATGTCGATGCGGGTCGCATCCGCTTCGCCCTGCACGATGAGCGGCTCGGGCCGCGCGAGATACCAGATCGAGAGACCCACGATCGCTGCGAGAATGACCGTCACGATGGCCGCGGCCGCCGTCGCGCTTCCCCTCGGCCGCTCGCGCGGCGGCTCCGCTTTGGCGCGATCTTCCTGCGCTGGGCTCTCTTTCACGTCCGTCATGCGATGCTCGTCTCCCGCGGCGGGGGTTGCGGGGGCGCTGATAGCTGGCGCGGCGCGAGCGCGCCACCATAAAGGACGATCGGACCACCGCGATTTGGCGCGGCCCACGTTGCGGGAGTAGTAGGCGCGGGGGGTCGAGCTTTGGCAACGAGATCGAGGCGGCAGTCTGGTTCGGCGAGACGGCGCTGGCCGCTGCCGGGCTCTCGCAAGGTTGAATTGAGGGAACTTCGGGGTGCGCTTAGAGAGAACGGGACGGGCGCGGGCGCATTTGGAGATTCTCGTATGCGTTCAGGCCTCTGCCTCGCAACGATGCTGGCGGCGTCCGGCTTGGCGGCCGCCGAGGCGCCGCTGACGATCGACCAGTTGCTCGCGCAAGGGTGGGAGATCGCCGGCTACGCGAGCGGCTACGACAACCGCACCTCTCTCATCCTGTTCCGCCACCAGGGCATGAATGCGCTGGTCCAGTGCGGCGTCCTCTACGACGTGACGCGCAACCCGCGCACGATCGTCAATTGCTACGAGCTCAAGTGAAGGCGCGGACTAGCGCAGCGAGCCTCGCGATGATCGAATCCGCCGCTTTTTGAGCCGTGGTCCCGAGGCCGCTCAAAAGCTGTTGCAGCAGCGTCTTGCGCGCCTCAGTCGAGACTTCGTATAGGCGCGCGCTGTCGCGGGCCCGAAACAGCAGCTCGTCTCCAGTCGAGAGCTCGTCGACGAGGCCGAGGGCCAGCCCTTCCCTCGCCAACCAATAGTCGCCGTTGGCGACGCGGGAGACGTCCACGTTCGGGCGGCATTGCGCGACGTGGGCCTTGAACGCCTGGTGGGTCGTGTCGAGCTTTTCGCGGAAGTGTTCGCGCCCTGCGGGTGTGATTTCGCCCAAGACGGAGACGGTGCGCTTGAACTCGCCTGCGGTGATTTCCTCAAAATCGATCTCGTTCTTCTTCAAGAGCCGATGGAGGTTCGGCACGGGCGCCACAACGCCGATCGAGCCGACGATCGCAAACGGCGCAGCGACAATGCGATCCGCCGCGCAAGCCATCATGTAGCCGCCGCTCGCTGCAACCTGGTCGACCGAGGCGGTGACTTTGATCTTCCGTTCACGCAAACGCAGAATCTCGGCGGCGGCGAGGCCATAGCCGGTCACCGTGCCGCCGGGGCTTTCGATCCGGATCACGGTTTCGTCGGTTTGCGGCCGGGCGGCGATGAGGACGGCGTCGATCTCCGCGCCAAGGCGCTTGACCGCGCTCGCGCGCATGTCGCCCTTGAAGGAGAGGACATAGATACGCTTTCCCGGCTCCCGCCCGCGGCGCGCCTTGGCGGCGACTTTGGCCTCCTTCTTCCGCGTCTTGGCGAGCGCCTTGCGCTCTCGTCTGTCGAGCAGTGCGCCGTTCATGGCGTCACGCATGTCGTCGTAACGCTCGTCGAGCGGGCGGACCTTGATCTCTTGGTCCTTCGGTTCGCTCGAGCGCGCGAGCCGCGCGATCAGCACGGCGAGGCCGCCCATCGCCGCGACGATGATCAGGGCCTTGAGGAGAAAAGCGGCGATATCCAGCCAGAACGCCATGCGCAGGTCCGTTCACGAAAGGTCTCGGGCAGCGCGTGTTTCACGATGAGGAGCGAATGGCAAGCCACCGCATCAATCTTCTGTTTTCCTGGAGCTATCGGCCATTCGATCGAGCGCCGCGGCCTCCAGCGCCGCGGCGATGATCGGCCTTTGCCCCTTATTTATCTTCTCCAACGCTTCGTCGAGCGAATACCACGCGGCCCGGTCGACCTCCGGGAATTCCGCCATCCTTCCCGAGCGCGGAGGCCATTCGATCGCGAATGTGTTGCTCTTCAGTAACGCCAGATCGAAGTCTCCCTCGCACGCCCAGGCGGCGATTGTCTTGCCGCTTGGCTGCTTGTGGGCGCCGAGGTCGAGGAATTCGCCGTCAACAGCGATGCCAGTCTCTTCGAGGAATTCGCGCTTGGCCGCCGCGAGGAGGTCCTCTCCTTCGTCGGCGAGCCCCTTCGGGATGGACCATGCGCCTGAGTCCTTCTTCGCCCAGAACGGTCCGCCGGGATGGACGAGCATCACCTCCACGCCTGAGGGACGGCGGCGGAATAACAAGATCCCAGCGCTCAGTTTCGGCATCGTCGTCGTCCCGGGTCAGCGAATGGCCCGTTTTAGCCTGGACCGCTCGGCGGCCAAATCTTCTCCACTCGAAATGTACCTATAAAGAATGTATAACATTCGATGAGTGACTCGGTAATGGCGCCGCAAGCCATTGTATGTCTGTTCGTGGCAGTTCGTGGACGTTCAGCCGCGCACGGTTTGTGTTGGTAGAACCGTAGGTTACCATCCTCTCATGTTCGCGCTGGTTCGTCCGGAGCCAGAAATTTTGTTGCGAC
>DASXXT010000094.1:0-5067 GCA_036502965.1 Roseiarcus sp.
CCGTCAGCGCCACAATTGCGACGCCCTTTAGCCAGCGATTCATCATCTTGTTGTCTCCGTTTATGACGCGACGCCGTACGCAACCCGCATCGCCCTGCCGCCGGGGCCTTAAGGTTGGCCAGAAATCGCCGCGTCCCCCCGCAGGGCCGAATCAGCGGCAGACTGGTCGGGGCAACGATTCTGGAGGCGGCGCTCAGAACTTGTAGTTGACGGCCCCCCGGACAATGGAAGCGTTGTAGCTGATGTGGCCGGTCGCTCCGAAGCCAGCGAAGGCGGGGACGGTGGCAATGGGCGTCGTGAAGTTGGTCTTGCCGAGATCAGCGTAGAGATATTCGCCCCTGATCGTCCAGTTGTTGGTGAGGGCGTATTCGACGCCGCCTCCGATCGTCCAGCCAACGCGCGTCTTGCTGGGACTGCCGCTCAAAGCCAGTCCTTTCGTCGCGTCAAAAACGCTGAAATTCCCGGTCGCTCCGGCATAGGCGACGCCGCCCGTTGCGTAGATCATCAAGCGATTATCAGGCGTGACCACGTAGCCGACGCGCCCGCGGGTCGTTCCGAGCCAGTCGAGGCTCGCCTTGGCGTGCACGCTCAAGGTATCGCCCAGAAGGGCCGCCGGAACCCCCACCCCAGCAAAGGCAGGGCTGATGAAATCGGTCTTCTTGCTCAGGGTCGTCCCTTGGAAGTCAGTCTCGACGCCGAGCACGAAAGCCCCGGTTTGCCAATTGTAGCCGGCCTGGCCGCCGCCGATAAATCCGGTCTGGCCCGAGCCAAGCCCACCAGGTTCATTTAGCGCGAGAAAGCTAAGGTTCGTGGGGTTGATAAAATTGATGCTACGGCTGCCGCTGGTGAAGATGGCGCCAGCGTTCAGACCGACGTAGAACCCGGTCCAGGTGAACGGAGGCGGCACGAACACCGGCGGCGCCTCTTTTCTGGTCGGAAGGTCTGCCGCCTGGGCCGCGATCGCCCCAACGGCTGTCAGCGCCACAATTGCGACGCCCTTTAGCCAGCGACTCATCATCTTGTTGTCTCCGTTTATGACGCGACACCGTACGCAACCCGCATCGCCCCGCGGCCAATAACTATGTCAAGACTTATAAAGTCGTGCGCCATACGAGTCCATCCGACTCTCGCCCACGACAGGCATTTGTGGTCTAATGTGGCAAAATCGCCACAGTTTGGTAATGACCTGGTCATCTTCGCTCAACGACCAGACTCGCCAGCAACACCGCGATCACGCCGGTGAGGAAAATGCCGTCGAACGTCCCGGCGCCGCCGATCGAGGCCACCGGAGCGCCGAGGCTGCGCAGCCGGCCGAGATTGAGCAGATCGGCGCCAATCAGCACGCCGAGGCTGCCGCCGATATAGGCGAGCGGCGCCGCGAATCGCCGTGACAGCACCAGCGCCACTCCGGCCGCCAGCAGCGGCGGCGCGAACGTCGGCACCGATATGCCCACCCCCGGAATCGGCGTCGCCATCCGATTGACGACAAAGGCGACGATCGCCGCCGCCGCGGCGCCGGCCGCCCAAAGGTCGTAGCGCACGAGCAGATAGAACGACAGCAAGATCGGAATCACCGCCCCGCCGACGTTGATCGCCAGAATCGTGCCCGGCCAATCGACGGCGACCGGGGCCAAAAACGGAACGCCGAAGATCTCCACCACCTCCCGCGCGACGATGCGCTCCTCCGGCAGTCGCACGAGCGGCAGATTGATGTACGAGCCGAGAAGGGAGGCGAACAGCACCAGCGTCGCGATGCGGGGATCGAGGCCGAGCGCGGAATAAGCGCGGCCCAGGAGCCTGATCTGGATGAGAAGCAGCAGGCCGAGTAGAATCGCGAAGAAGAGGGTCGCGACGCCGGCGCCGAGTGGGAAGTAGTGCATGTGGGTCAAGGCGTCGGGGGTTTAGGCGCCGGCAGGCGGCCGGCGAATGCTTATACGGCAGCCAGCGCCGCGACGATCTTTTCCGCGTAAGGCTTGAGCGTTTCGGCGCTTTGGAACGGTCCGCCCGGCGGACGTATCGCCACGCCGGTCCAGCACGGCAGAAGGTGAAAATGCAGATGGAAGACCTGTTGCCCGCTCGCCGGTTCGTTGAATTGCTGGAGCAAAAGTCCCTCGGCCTTCATGCCGGCCATGACCGCGCGCCCGACCTTCTGCACCGCCGGCATGAAGCGCGCCAGCTCTTCGGGGTCAATGTCAAACAGCGTGCGCGCGGGCGCCTTTGGGATGACCAGCGTGTGCCCCTCGGCGCGCGGCATCACGTCCATGAAGGCCAGCGACACGTCGTCCTCGTAGACCTTGACGCACGGCGCTTCGCCGCGAAGGATCTTGGCGAAGATGTTGTCGGGATCATACTTCGGCGTCAAAGGCTTCTCCCAGGCGTTCGCCCCCTTGCTCGGCGCCATCGCCGCGGCGGAAGGGCGCATATTCCTCATAGTGGGCGATCGTGCGCTCGATCGCGACCCGCTCATGTCCGAGGTAGTCGGCGACCGCTCGCCCTAGGCGCGCGTCGGCGAACTCGTGAGCCGAGTAGGTGAGAGTGGGCCTGTAGCCGCGCGCAAGCTTGTGCTCCCCCTGGGCGCCAGCCTCGATGCGGCGCAATCCGCGCGAGAGCGCGAAGTCGATCGCCTGATAGTAGCAGACCTCGAAATGCAGAAACGGCCGGTGCTCGATCGCGCCCCAGTTCCGGCCGTAGAGCGCGTCGTCGCCAATGAAATTGATCGCACCCGCTATATACCGCCCGGCGCGGCGCGCCATGACCAGAAGCACGCGGTCGGCGAGCGTCGAGCCGATCAAATCGAAGAAAGCGCGGGTCAGGTACGGGCGCCCCCACTTTCGCGAGCCGGTGTGCATGTAGAACTTGAAGAAGGCGTCCCAGTGATGGGATCGAATCGACGAGCCAGTCAGCGGCTCGATCGCGACTTCGCCGTTCAGAGCGTCGCGCCGCTCGCGTTTGATCGCCTTGCGCTTGCGCGAGGCCAAGGCGGCGAGGAAGTCGTCGAAATTCGCGAAGCCGTTGCAGAAGAAATGGAACTGTTCGCCAGTGCGGATGAGAAATCCGGCTTTGGACAGCCGTTCGGCGTCCCCGGCGGTCGGGAAGGTTGCGTGAATCGACGACGTCTTGGTCTGTCTACGCAACTCGCCCAGCGCCCCGATCAGCGCCTCTCGCGCGCCCTCGGGCGCGTCGGCGGCGATAAGAAGCCGGCGTCCGGTCACCGGCGTGAACGGGACGGCCACCTGGAGCTTGGGATAATAGCAGCCGCCGGCGCGCTCATAGGCGTCGGCCCACGCATGGTCGAACACGTATTCGCCCTGACTGTGGCCCTTGAGATAACAGGGAGCGGCTGCGACGATGCGTCCGCACGCGTCTTCCACGGCCACGTGCGCGGGCGCCCAGCCCGAGCGGCCGCCAACCGAGCCCGAGGCCTCGAGGGCATGCAAAAAGGCGTGTGTGATGAACGGGTTGAACCGTTCGCCCTCAGCCTCTTCAAACGAACGGCCCGGTGGATTGGCGCAGGCGTCCCACGCCGCCGCGTCAATGGCGGCGATGGACGGGACGACGCGCGCGGTGAAGGTGGAGGACATGGGCGGTCAGGCGGTCCGATCTGGCGGCATCGCCCATCTTAGCACGCTCGGCGCCGTTTTCGTGGTGAAGGGACTCAAGCCTCGCGCAGGCGCGGATCATTCCCAGCCGACCCACGCTCATTTGAGGGAACTTCCGGTCGGGCGGCGCATCGTCGCCGGGAATCGCGGCCGCGAAAGGGGGGCGGATCCGAGAATCCAGTGAGGCGTCGCCCGCCCGGAGCCGCCGCCTCAAACTTTCTTCTTGATATCGATAATCACGCCATAGTCGGCTGATTTTGTCTTTCCGTCCGAGATATCAAAGCCTTCCGTCGCCAATCCCCGCCGCAACAGCTCGCGAATCGCCGCAGCGCGGCTCGGCATGTGACGACTGAATCGCCACTGATCGAGAGCGACAAGCTCCTCTGACGTCAGCATGATCTGGAGACGCTCGCCGCGAGGCTCCGCCGACATGGATACGCTCCTTCCGAAAATCTGCGTTTGCTCACATTGTGTCGCTTACTCATAATTAGGCTTTTTTGTCAAGTACGCAAGATGAGTAGGTGCACCAAGAATAGCCAATTGTACATGCAACACATATTGATGAAATTCCCTGTTGTACGTAAGTTGATTAGGAAATATTGCTTGCTATACGTTCAACTCTGTCGTACAGAAGGATGGGAGGAGATTGCAATGCGAACACTGATGGAAGCGGATATTTCCCCATCTGACAGCTTCCAGGCTTACCGCGAGGAATCCGAGCATCGGATTGCAAATAGTCTGCAGATGATCAGCGCTCTGGTTCGGATGCGGGCGAAGAGAGGTGATGTATCTAATCCACAGACGTTTCTTCTCGAAATTGCCGATCGCATAGAAACGGTCGGCAAACTTCATCGTTTCTTGGGTAAGTCGAGGACCGGAACAGTCCAGTTATCTGCGTACCTGGAAGAAGTGTGTAATCGCTTGCGGAGCGCTGTGGCGCCCGCGGCAACATCATTTGCTTTTGATTGCCCGCCGGATTGTGTTCTGCCAGTGAAAACAGCTTTGCCGCTGGCGCTCATCACCGCGGAACTGATCTCCAATTCGTTAAAATACGCCCATCCGGCAGGTTTGCCCACAAGGATCTCACTTTCCTGCGCCCGTGAGGAGAAGGGGCGCCTTATGATTGCTTATGAGGATGATGGGGTGGGATTTCCTGAGGGTTTTGATGTGACCCAGTCCGGTCATACCGGGATGAGCTTCATTCACCTTCTCAGCAAAGACGTCGGCGGTCAGTATGAATGGCGCAGCGATCCGCTGGGGATTCGCTTTGAGATCGCGTTCCCGATAAGCGCTTAGCGTCTCCTTCACGATTCTCCATCAGCCCGCTCGACGACCGCGCCGACTTCAGGATCGGATTCCCGTGCAACATCTCCGATGCTAATGTCCGCGCGTGCAGGCTTAAGCCGCCGGGCCGAGCCTCGTCACAGACCCGAACATCAAGGTTACAGGAGCCAAGGAGCGATGCAGC
>DASXXT010000095.1:0-4265 GCA_036502965.1 Roseiarcus sp.
ATCGTGGTCGTGGACAATCTCGACGCGCTGTCGCCGGCCGCGGCCGTGAGCTGGATCGACGCCGCCCAGGGCGTGATCGGACCGGGCTCTATCGGTTTGTTGGCCTTCGATCCGGGTCGGCTTGCGGTCGCGCTTGGCGGATCGCGCGACGCGCGCCGGCGGCTTGGCAAATGGCTACAAGTCACGGTCAACCTGCCGGCGCGCAAGGACGCCGACGGCGAACTCGTGGTCGCGCGCCTTCTGTCAGGGGGCGGGCAGCCGGCGCCAGCGCCGGATTCGGCAATTGCCGCGGCGCTCGTGGAGCCGCTTTCGAGCACAGAAGCGACGCTGCTTGCGGCGCTTGCGCCGCTCGCCGCGCATTCGCCGCGCGACGCCAAGCGCTTCCTCAACGCCTATCGCCTTGCGCGCTGCGCAAACTCGCCGCGGCCAGTGACGGCGCTCATGCAGGCGGTGGCCTTCGCCGATGACGACGCGCAGGCGGCGATGCTCGAGCGGCTCGCCAATGGATCCGGCGAGCTGACGGAGATCAACGGTCCGTCCGCGTTGGTCGAAGCCGTCAACGCGGCGCGCGCCGCCAACAACGGCCCGATATCGATCGAGGAGGCGCGCGCTGCGGCGGAAACCGCCCTCCGGTACGCCCTGCCGCTCTAAGCGGCGGCCGGCCGTAATCACTCAGCTGCACCGGCCATTGGCGCGGCGCCGTGGCGCAGGTAATATCTGCGCCACAACCCCGATAGCCACTTGCCGAAACTGTCCAGGTAAATGAAAACCACCGGGGTCGTGTACAGCGTCAGCGCCTGACTGACGATCAGTCCGCCGACGATGGTGATCCCGAGCGGATGCCTAAGCTCGGAGCCTTCGCCGGTTCCGAACGCCAACGGCAACGCGCCGAATATCGCGGCGAAGGTCGTCATCATGATCGGGCGAAAGCGCAAGAGGCAGGCCTCTTCGATCGCTTCGCGCGTATCGCGTCCCTGCCGCTCCGCCTCGAGCGCAAAATCGACCATCAAGATGGCGTTCTTCTTGACGATGCCGATGAGCAACAAGACGCCGATCGCGGCGATGACGGTGAACTGGGTGTCGGACACCCACAACGCCAGCGCTGCGCCAACGCTGGCGGAGAACAGCGTCGAGAGAATGGTCAACGGATGGATCAGGCTTTCGTAGAGAATTCCCAGCACGAGATAGATGGTGACCAGCGCGGCGCCGAAGAGAAGCGGCATGCTCGATTGCGATTGCTGATACGTGGCGGCGGTGCCAGCGAACGCGCCGCGGACGATCGAAGGCATGCCGATGCGCTCGATCGTATTGTCGATCTCCGTCTTGGCTTCGCTGAGCGACCGGCCTGGAGCCAGATTGAAGGAAATCGTCGACGCGGCGAACTGTCCCTCGTGATTGACGCTGAGCGGCGTGTGGCTCGACGCAAATTTGGCGAAGGCGGAGAGCGGAATCATCGTCTCGACCGAGGTCGTGACCGCGGCGCCCGTCGACGCGGCCGAATGGCCGCTGGCGGCGAGTGCGTTGGTCGCGAGGTTGCGCGCTGAATCCGCCGCAATCGTCGCTGCGGTGCTCGCCGGCCCGGTCGATGAGACATAGTCGCCGGCGGCATACCCCGTCTGTTGGACGCCGGTCGGATTGGCGCCCGACGTCGAAACGTAGATTTGGTCCAACGTGCGCGGATTCTGCCAATAGCGCGGCGCGATCTCCATGACGACGTGATATTGGTTGAGCGCGTTATAGATGGTCGAGACCTGGCGCTGGCCGAAGGCGTCGTAAAGGGTGTTGTCAATGGCGCTGATGGTGAGACCGAGCCGCATCGCCGTATCGCGGTCAATCGTGAGGTCGGTCTGGAGGCCGCCGAGCTGTTGATCGGAATTCACGTCCTTGACAATGTCGCTCCCCATGAGCGCCCGGGTCAGCTTGGGCGCCCAGGCGTAGAGTTCCGTCGGGTTGTCGGAAAGCAGCGTATATTGGTAGGCCGCGTCGCTCTGCCGCCCGCCAGTCCTCAGATCGGAGACCGCGAACATGAAGAGCCGCGCGCCCGCGACCTGCGCCAACTTGGGGCGCAGTCGCGCTACGACCTCGTCGGCGGTCACCTTGCGTTCGGCATAGGGCTTCAGCGATGAGTAGAGGAAGCCCCTATTTGTTCCCCGCCCTCCGGTAAAGCCGACGACACTGGCGACCGCGGGGTCCTCCTGCACCATGGTTTGCAATTGTGTGAACTTGGTCCTCATCGCTTGAAAGGAGATGCTCTGATCGCCCTGAATCGCGCCGATGATGAGACCGGTGTCCTGAACCGGAAACAGTCCGTAGGTCGTGTGGTAGCGAAACATGTAGTAGTTGAGCCCGATGGTGGCGAAGAGGGATAACGCCACGGCCCCCGGATGACGAAGGGCGATGCGCAATGTGGATCGATAGAACGCGAGCATCGCATCGAAGCCGCGCTCCGTCGCTCGATAAAGGCGCCCGTGCTCAGTCTGAGATTCTCGCGGCAGGATCAGCGCGCACATCATCGGCGTCGTTGTCAGCGAGACGACCATAGAAATCAGCACTGCGACCGTTAGCGTAAGCGAGAATTCGGTGAACAGACGCCCGACGATGCCGCCAAAGAAGAGGAGCGGCGCAAACACCGCGATCAGCGACAGGGTGATCGAAACGACGGTGAAGCCGACTTCGCCCGCGCCTCGGATCGCGGCCTCGACACGAGGCATGCCCTGTTCGAGATATCGCGAGATGTTCTCGAGCACGACGATGGCGTCGTCGACGACAAAACCGGTCGAAATCGTCAGCGCCATGAGCGACAGGTTGTTGAGGCTGAACCCGAGCAGATACATCACGCCAAAAGAGCCGATGATCGAAGTCGGGACCGCGACGCTCGGAATCGCCGCCGCCCGCACGTTGCGCAAGAAGGCGAAGACAACCAGGATCACCAGAAACACTGCGATCACCAGTGTCGTCTCGGTGTCCAGCAGCGATTGCCGGATGGTCTTCGATCGATCGACGGCCACGCTCAGGTCGATATCGCCCGGCAGCGAGGCGATAAGGCGAGGCAACTCGGCTCGAACGTTGTCGACGGCCTGGATAATGTTGGCGCCCGGTTGGCGCGACAAAATGACCGCGACGCCCGGCTTGCCGTTGACAAGACCGGCGTTGCGCAGGTCCTCGACGGAATCGAGGACTTCGGCGACGTCGGCGAGCCTAACCGGCGCGCCGTTGCGGTAGGCGATCACCAAATCGCGATATTGCGCTGCGTGGGACGCCTGGTCGTTGGCGTAGATCTGATAGTGATAGTCGTCGTCCTCGATCGCGCCCTTCGGGCTATTGGCGTTGGCGGAAGCGAGCGCGGCGCGGATGTCCTCGAGGCCGATGCCGTAGTGGAAGATCGCGCTGGGGTTGATCTCGACGCGCACCGCCGGCAGCGCCGCGCCGGAAATGTCCACCTCGCCGATGCCCGGAAGCTGCGACAGCCGCTGCTGCAGGATGTTGGAGGCGAGGTCATAGAGCTGTCCGGCCGTATGGGTCGTCGACGACATGGCGATGACCATGATCGGCGCGTCGGCGGGATTGACTTTATGGTAGGTGGGGTTCTGGCGAAGGCTGGTCGGCAGATCGACCCGGGCGGCGACGATGGCTGCCTGGACGTCTCGCGCCGCGCCATCGATATTACGATCAAGGCCGAACTGAAGAGTGATGCGGGTCGAGCCGAGCGTGCTCTGCGACGTCATCTCATTGACATCGGCGATCTGCCCCAAGTGCCGCTCGAGCGGCGCCGCGACCGAGGTCGCCATCGTGTCGGGGCTCGCGCCAGGCATGCTCGCTTGGACCAGGATGACCGGGAAGTCGACCTGGGGCAACGGGGAAACGGGCAGTTGCGAATAGCCCAGGAGTCCGCCGAACACGATTCCGATCGTCAACAGGATCGTGGCGACCGGCCGGCGAATGAAGAGCTCGGAAAAACGGTTGTTCACGGCGTTTCCGGCGCCAATGTAGCATGGGAGGAACCCATGCCGAGACGCTCACCGAGACGCTCGAAGAACAGATAGATGACCGGGGTCGTATAGAGGGTCAGCACCTGGCTGAAGGCGAGACCGCCGACAATCGCCAGCCCCAGCGGACGGCGAAGCTCCGAGCCGACGCCCGTTCCCAGCATCAACGGCAGCGCGCCGAAGATCGCCGCGACCGTCGTCATCAGGATCGGCCGCAGGCGCAAGAGACAGGCCTGGTAGATCGCCTCGCGGGCCGGGAGCCCCTGCTCGCGCTGCGCA
>DASXXT010000096.1:0-19930 GCA_036502965.1 Roseiarcus sp.
ACCGATAATTTCTTGTCACGCCGGCTGAGAGCTGGTATTGTTTTTCAGAAAGCCGACAAGACTGGTTGGCTTCCGACGCGGCTCCGGCGTTAAGAGCACAACACGACTCGTGAATGGCGCCGCAAGCCATTGAAATCTCTCAAAACGGACTCGGAAATGGCGAGCCGCTGGGTCGCGATTGGGAAGCAGAGTCGATCAGCGAATTCCGTATCAGCCGTCACTGAGGCCCAAGACGTCCGCCATCGAATAAAGCCCCGGTTTGCGGTCCTTCGCCCATATGACGGCCTTCAGCGCGCCGCGGGCGAAGAGCGCGCGATCCTCAGCATGGTGACTCAAGACCACCCGTTCGCCCTCCCCGGCGAAGATGACGCTATGATCGCCAACCATCGTGCCGCCGCGCAGCGAAGCGAAGCCGATATCGCCCATTCGGCGCGCGCCGGTCAGCCCGTCACGGCCGCGCGCCGAATGGGCTTTCAGCGAGACGCCGCGGCCTTCAGCCGCCGCTTCGCCAAGCAGCAGCGCTGTCCCTGAGGGCGCGTCGACCTTCATGCGATGATGCATCTCGAGGATCTCGATGTCGAAATCTTCACTAAGCGCCAACGCCGCCTGCCGTGTCAGCGCCGCAAGAAGATTGACGCCGATGCTCATGTTGCCGGAACGCACAATCGGGGCGTGGCGCGCCGCCGCGTCGATCTTGTCGAGATCGTCGCTGCTCAAGCCGGTCGTGCCGATCACGTCGGCGATGCGCGCCTGCGCGGCGAGTCCGGCGAGAGCGACGCTCGCAGCGGGCAAGGAGAAATCGATGATCGCGTCGGCGTCGAGCAGCAAGGGCAGCGGATCAGCCACGATCTCAAGGCCTTTTGCAGGGCAGCCAGCGAGCAGCGCCGGGTCCTGGCCGAGCCAGGGCGAGTCCTCACGCTCAAGCGCGCCGGTGAGCTTGAACCCCTCCGACTCATGAATTGTCCGGACGACCATGCGCCCCATGCGGCCGGCGGCGCCGCTCACAATCAGCCTCAAGTCGGCCATTTCCCGGCTTCCCCCGATTGGCCGTCAGCCCGGCTGCGGGCCATCGTAGCCTTCAACGATCACGAGATCGGCGACGCTGGCGGCGTCGCGAAGTTTCGCGGCCTCTCGATATTCTTCGGAATCGTGGCAGGCGATCGCCGTCTCATAGTCGCGAAACTCAATCACCATGTTGCGCTCCGGCGCCTTGCCGCTTGTTACGACGTGCTTGTCGCCGCGCACCAGGAAGCGCGCCCCGTATTTGGCGAACGGGACGGCATTGGCCTTCACGTACTGCTGGTAAACCTCGGGATCGCGCACATCGATATGGACGATCCAGTAGCCCTTCGGCATCGTCAGACTCCCTCGACCAGCACCATTTCCATTTCCGCCGCGCCTTCGCGCAAAGCCCGCGCCGCCTGGTATTGCTCGGAATGAAAATAGCGGCGCGCCGCGTCGTAGCTCTCGAACTCAAGCACAACGTTGCGCGCTCGCGCCTTGCCCTCTAACGCATCGCTGCGCCCACCGCGCGCGAGCGCCTTGCCGCCATGGTCGGCGATTGCCTTGGTTGCGGCTGCGGCGTAGCCGGCATACGCGTCGACGCGCGAAATGACATAACCCTTTGGCATCGATGGCTCCTATAATGACGCGCGGGCGAGCCTAGTTCGGCGCAGCGGCCAATCAAAAGTCAATGCGCCTCGCTGATTTCCGCGACGATCGCCTCCGCGGCCGCGCGAGGATCCGGCGCTTGGGTCACCGGGCGACCAACGACAAGGTAGTCGGCGCCGTTGCGGATCGCTTCGGCAGGCGTTGCGACCCGCTTCTGGTCGCCTACCGCCCCGCCTGTAGGCCGAATGCCGGGAATTACGAGAAGGAGGCCCGCACCAACGGTTTTGCGCGCCATGGCCGCTTCGGCGGCACTCGCCACCAGCCCGTCGACGCCAAGCTCAAGCGCCTGCTCGGCTCGTCGCCGGACCGTCTCGACCACGCCAAAGCGGTAGACCGCGTCGAAAAGATCGGCGTCGTCATAGGAGGTCAAGACCGTGACGGCGAGGATCTGCATCCCCGATCCCTTCGCGCCGGCGACCGCCGCGCGCATCGTCTGCGGATAGGCATGAACAGTGAGGAACTTCGCCCCCAATTTCGCCGCTTGCGCCGTCGCGCGCTCGACGGTGTTGGGAATGTCATGCAGCTTGAGGTCGAGAAAGACCTGCCTGCCGGCTGCGGCGAGTTTTGAGACGAGCGGCAAGCCGCCACCGTATGCGAGCTCCATGCCGAGCTTATAGAAGATTGCGCTCTCGCCGATCCGCTCGACCAGCCGCAGCGCTTCGCCGACGTCCGGCGTGTCGAGCGCCACGATCAACTGATCGCGCGGCGCAAGCCGGCTCAATACCGGCCCTCGGATATATCGGCGCCCTTCTCATCGAGCCGATAGGTCCAAACGAAGGCCGGCGGCAGATTGAGCAGAATCGGCCTCGAACGAAGGGCGGAATAACGATTGGCGCAAACTTCGCGGGGAATAGGCGACAGGAGGCCATAGGTGAACTGGACGAACACCCCCGAAGGCCCCATCAGCGCGAAGGCGTCGCCGATCAGTTCTGTCCGCTGAGGCGGCGGCTGGTTGAGTAACGGCAGGCTGGAGATGACGGCGGCGATCGGCTGGCCAGCGAATGGCGCAAGCGTGCGTGGAAGGTCGCAGGCGTCGCCTTGGATGACGCGGACGCCCACGAAGCGTCTTTCCAGCATGCGGCAGAAGCCGGGGTCGTACTCGACGAGCACAAGCCGCTCAAGGGCAACGCCGGTCTCGATCAGCGACTGGGTCACCGGCCCGGTTCCAGGCCCGAGCTCCACGATGAGGCCCTGCGGCGGCGAGCCGATCGCTGCCGCCATCGCGCGCGCGAGCATCCGCCCCGACGGCGCGACCGCGCCGGTCAATCGCGGCGCCGCTACGAGAGTTTTGAGAAAACGCGCGCTGTCAGCGAGCCCTCGCCAACCTCTCTTATCCAGCGCTTGACCCTGCATTCCGGCTCCGCGGACGACCGGCGAGCCCTAGAGTAACACGCTTTCAGATCGAAACGCAGCCGGCCGGTCTGTCATTCCCGCACAAGCGAGAATCTAGAGTCTAAAGGCCTTGCTCGATGCCCGCTTTTGCGCGCATGACAGGCGGCGGTTGATTGCGCGTTGCCCTCGGCACCGTCCGGCGCTTATATCGAGTCGCTCCCAGCCTGGCAAAGGCCGACGCGGGTTTCCGACATCGCAGCTTCAGCTGCGACCCTCGAAAAACTCCTTCATCTTGGCGAAGAAACCCGCACTTTCGGGGTGGGTCGTGTTCGACGATTCGGAGGCGAACTCGGTCAAGAGCTCGCGCTGGCGCCGCGTGAGGTTTTGCGGTGTCTCGACGACGAGCTGCACGAACAGGTCGCCCGAATCGCGTGCGCGCAGCACCGGCATACCCTTGCCGCGCAGTCTCAATTGGCGCCCCGATTGGGCGCCTTCCGGGACGCTGACCCTGGACTCGGTTCCATCGAGCGTCCGAACGTTGAATTCGCCGCCGAGCGCCGCCTGCACCATGGAGATCGGCACCCGGCAGTAGAGGTCGGCGCCGTCACGCTGGAAGAACGCGTGCGGCTTGACTGTAAGGAAAATATAGAGATCGCCCGGCGGACCGCCGCGCATTCCCGCCTCGCCCTCGCTGGTCAGGCGGATGCGGGTGCCGTCCTCGACGCCGGCGGGAACGTTGACCGACAGCGTGCGCTCCCTGGTCACGCGGCCGGAGCCGGCGCATTTGTCGCAAGGGTTTTCGATCGTCTGCCCGCGGCCGTGACAGGAGGGGCAGGTGCGCTCAATGGCGAAGAAGCCCTGTTGCGCGCGCACGCGCCCGTGTCCGCCGCAGGTCTTGCAGGTCGCGGGCCGCGAGCCGGCGCGCGCCCCGGAGCCGGAGCAGGCTTCGCACGCGACCGAAGTTGGCATGCGAATAGACGCGGTCTTGCCGTGGAACGCCTCTTCGAGCGTGATCTCGAGGTTATAGCGCAGGTCAGCGCCGCGCTCTCGGCCTGAGGACTGACGGCCGCGCCGCCCGCCCATCATGTCGCCGAACAGATCGTCGAAGATGTCGGACATCGACGCTGCAAAGCCATCGCTCATGCCGCTCTGATCGAAGGCGGCGTGACCGTAGCGGTCGTAAGCCGCACGCTTCTGGGCGTCCGACAGATGCTGATAGGCTTCGTTCAGCTCCTTAAACCGCGCCTCGGCCTGCTTGTCGCCGGGATGCCGGTCCGGATGACACTGCATCGCCGCCTTGCGGAAGGCGGACTTCAGTTCAGCGTCCGTCGCCGTTTTGGAAACGCCCAGAGTTTCGTAGAAATCGCGCTTCGCCATTGTTCAGCGCGCCCGCAGTCTATGCATGCCTCGGACCTGCTACTCCTACGCCGCTTCCTCGCGGGTCGGGCTCGATTCTCGCGCGCGTGCCGACACCCTCGAGCCCCGGCTCGACTTCAGCCCAATCTCCGCCCGCCATTGCGGCGTCCCCTAAGAGTCGCGGCCGGCCACGCTGAGCGGCCGGCTTCATTCGTTCAGGACTTCTTCTTGTCGTCATCCACCTCGCGGAACTCCGCGTCGATGACATCGTCCTTGGACTGCCCACCGGCCTCGCCGCCGCCATCGCCCGGCGCTCCGCCGGCAGCTTGAGCCTTGTACATGGCCTCGCCAAGCTTCATTTGCGCCTGCATCAAGTCGTTGGTGCGCGCCTTGATCGCCTCGACGTCCTCTCCCTGCAACGCCGTGCGCAGGGAAGCGACCGCCGACTCGATGGCGCTGCGATCGGATTGGGCGACCTTGTCGCCATATTCCTTCAGCGCCTTTTCGGCGTCATGCGCCAGCGACTCGCCCTGGTTCTTGGCGTCGACCATCTCGCGCCGCTTCTTGTCCTCGGCCGCGTGAGCTTCGGCGTCCTTCACCATCCGGTTGATGTCGGCCTCGCTCAAGCCGCCGGAAGCCTGGATGCGAATCTGCTGCTCCTTGTTGGTCGCCTTGTCCTTGGCGGTCACGTTGACGATGCCGTTGGCGTCGATGTCGAACGTCACCTCGATCTGCGGCACGCCGCGCGGCGCGGCTGGAATTCCCACCAGATCGAACTGGCCGAGCGCCTTGTTGTCGGCGGCCATCTCGCGCTCGCCCTGGAAGACGCGGATGGTGACCGCGGTCTGATTGTCCTCGGCGGTCGAAAACACTTGGCTCTTCTTGGTTGGAATGGTCGTGTTGCGCTCGATCAGCCGGGTGAAAACACCACCCAGGGTCTCAATGCCGAGCGAGAGCGGAGTGACGTCGAGCAGCAGCACGTCCTTGACGTCGCCCTGCAGCACGCCCGCCTGAATGGCGGCGCCGACGGCGACCACCTCGTCCGGGTTGACGCCTTTATGCGGCTCCTTGCCGAAGAACTGCTTGACGACTTCCTGCACCTTCGGCATGCGCGTCATGCCGCCGACCAGAACCACCTCGTCGATCTGGCCCGCCGAAAGACCGGCGTCCTTCAAGGCCTTGCGGCATGGCTCAACCGTCCGCTCGATCAGGTCGTCGACCAGCGCCTCGAACTTCGCCCGGGTCAGCTTGAGGGCCATGTGTTTCGGCCCGGTCGCGTCGGCGGTGATGTAGGGCAGGTTGATTTCGGTCTGGGTCGCGGACGAAAGCTCGATCTTCGCCTTTTCGGCCGCCTCCTTGAGGCGCTGGAGCGCGAGCTTGTCCTTGGTCAGGTCGATGCCCTGCTCCTTCTTGAACTCGCCCGCCAGATATTCGACCAGGCGCATGTCGAAATCTTCGCCGCCGAGGAACGTGTCGCCGTTGGTCGACTTCACCTCGAACACGCCATCGCCGATCTCAAGGATCGAAATATCGAACGTGCCGCCGCCGAGATCGTAGACCGCGATGGTGCCGGATTTCTTCTTGTCGAGGCCGTAGGCGAGCGCCGCCGCAGTCGGCTCGTTGATGATGCGCAGCACCTCGAGGCCAGCGATTCTGCCGGCGTCCTTGGTCGCTTGACGCTGGGCGTCGTTGAAATAGGCTGGAACCGTGATGACCGCCTGGGTCACCGGACCGCCAAGATAGGCTTCCGCCGTCTCCTTCATCTTCTGCAGGATGAAGGCGGAAATCTGGGAGGGGGAATATTGCTTGCCGTCGACGGCGACCCACGCGTCGGCATTGGGGCCGCGAATGATCTTGTAGGGGACGAGCGACATGTCCTTTTTGCTGATCGGATCGTCGAACGAGCGCCCGATCAGCCGCTTGATGGCGAAGATGGTGCGTTCGGGATTGGTCACCGCCTGCCGCTTGGCGGGCTGGCCCACGAGACGTTCGCCGTCGTCAGTGAACGCGACAATCGACGGCGTTGTGCGCGCGCCCTCGGAATTCTCGATCACCTTGGGCGCGGCGCCCTCCATGACAGCGACGCACGAATTGGTTGTGCCAAGGTCGATGCCAATTACTTTCGCCATTACTCACCCCTGTTCTTCGCGGGACCGCCGAGCCCCAAAGCGGCAAGGCCTAAGAGAAGGATTCCGCCGATCGCTTCGCAGCCGTCGGCTGACGTCTTCCGGTCCCCATCTTTCAACCAGATTTCCGCCGATGGAGCGGGCTTCGCGCCCAAACCGGCCAGTCGGGGCGTATATAGGTGGGGCGTTTTAGCGGCGCAAGGCGCGGAAGCCGTGGATTTTTCGAGCTTTGAGCTCCCTATTCCCGACCGCTCGCGCCTTCCCCTTTCCCGCCGGCGCCGATAGAGTTCGCTTAATGAATCGGCTTGTCGCTCCCTTTCTTCTCGGCCTTCTCGGCCTGGCCTCGTACCGTGTCCCGTCCAGCGCTCAGTTGATGCTGCCGGGCGCAGCGCCCTCCACACCACAAGGAGCGACGGAAGTATCCACGCCGAAGAAACCGCGTCCAGCGAGCTCAGGCAGCAAGGCGAGCGCCGCCAAGCCTGCCAAGCCCGCCGCTGCGGCGGGGATCGCGAGCCTCGCCGGGCGCCCGCTCATGCTCAACGGCAAGTCGGGGCTGCTGCAGATTTCCGGCGATGACAAGACAGCGACCATCGACAAGCTTCAGCTCGCCGGTGAAGGCGTCTCCGATTCGTCGCAGCGCTGCGTCGTCGACATCGTCGGCGAGACGCCGATCGAGGCTACGAATGTTGGCCGCCCAGACGGGCTCGAGCGGTTCGAGGCCAAAGTTCCCGCCTGCCCCATCGCGTTCGACGTTCTGGACGGCGCGGTGCTGGTGCCTACCCAAATCACAGCCTGCGTCTTCAAGGCCGCCGATTGCCAAACCACTCCCGGCGGACTATGGGGCCCCGACGGCGCGTCGCTGGCCGGCGATGCGGCCAACTTGGTGAAGGAGCGCGCCGCGGCGGAAAGGGCGATGGGCAAAATCCTGCACATTATCGAGGACCGCGCCGAGGACAGCACGCAGGCGGCGGACGTCGTGCGCGATCAGAACGGCTTCGCTGGGCAACGCGACCAACTCTGCCGCGATTACGCCAAGGAAAGCGTCCACGGCTACTGCGCCTTGCGCGTCACCGAGGCGCGAGCGGCGCTTTTGCAGACGAGGCTCGATGAGCTTGGCCCCGCGACCGCCTCCAAGGCGGCGAGTGAAAAGGGCAAGAAGGCGAAGTCGAAGAAGGGCGCCAAGCAGCCTTAACCGAGTAGCTTCGGCGCGCCGGTAGACTTTATCTCTTCGGTCGGCTCGGCTAGCTTAGACGAGGGTGGAAATGGGCCGCCGCAACCGGGGTCCGCCTTGCGAGGACGATAGCCCATGTGGAATGAATTCAAGGAATTCGCGCTTAAAGGCAACGCGCTCAGCCTCGCCATTGGCGTCATCATCGGCGCGGCCTTCGGCAAGATCGTCGACGCTTTGGTCAACGACATCATCATGCCGATCATAGGCATCGCGGGCAAAGCCGACTTCTCCAACTATTACATTCCGCTTGCGAGCGGCGTGACAGCGACCAATCTCGCGGACGCGAGAAAACAAGGCGGCGTGCTTGCTTATGGCGACTTCATCACGGTGGTGATCAACTTCCTGATCGTCGCGATCGCGCTGTTCGTCGCCATCAAGGCGATCAACACTCTAACCCGGCAGGCGGCGAAAGAGGCTCCTCCGCCGGTGCCGCCTACTCAGGAAGTGGTTCTTCTGACCGAGATCCGCGACCAGCTCGCGAGACGTGGCGCTTAGACGGTAGGCCCGGCCGACTCAGGCGGTAAGGGCCAAGCGGCTACGTCGCCGCTTCTGACGCATCTTCGCTCTCCAGCTTGACAAGAGCGCCGGTCTGGCTTCGCGCCACCCAGAAAGACGCCTGCGCCACGACGCCAGCAGCAAGGAGCACGGTTGCGATCGGCGCAGGCGTTGTAAATGAAGGCGAGGAGCAGGTTCCGCTGAATGTTGCGTATCGCCGTTTGTAACGGTCGCGGTCGCGGGCCCGCCTGTCATGCGCCGGCGGCTTACTTGCCGTTTTTCTCCAGCCAAGCCTTCATTTGCGCGATCTCTTTTTCTTGCACGGTGACTATGCCGGTCGCCAATTGCCGCAATTCCGGGTCGGTTCCGTATTGTAGCTCAACCTTGGCCATATCAATGGCCCCTTGATGATGCGGCATCATCATGAGAACGAAGTCGTGGTCCGGCTTGCCAGTCGGCTTCACATTCATATTTTTCATCATGGTCTTCATCGAGGCCACGAACGCCTTGTCGGCTGGAGTCGCCGCGGGCTTCATCATGGTGTTCATGCCCTTCATGCTGTTCATGTCCTCGGCGCCGACACTTTGCGCCGACATGAAGAATGCGGGCATGAACAGGGCGGCGGTGATAAGCATGGATCTGTTCACAGCGCTTTTCTCCTGGGTAGCGACATCGTGCCCTAATCACTCCGCTTGGGCGACGGCTCGACGCTAACCGCGGAGGTATTTGATCAGCGTGGCAATGCCGAGCGCCGACACAACCTCGCGCCCATATCATGGTTCGGTCCAAGCCTTCATGCAGCGTCAGCGGCACTTGACTGTCGGAGCCGCACGCTCCGCAACCGAAGCGCGTTGGCCACCACGCTGACCGAGGACAGCGACATCGCCGCGGCGGCGATGACCGGCGACAACAGCAGGCCAAAGGCTGGATAGAGCGCGCCGGCGGCGATCGGCACGCCTGCGGCGTTGTAGATGAAGGCGAAGAGCAAGTTTTGCCGGATGTTGCGCATCGTCGCTTGTGACAGCCGGCGTGCGGCGACGATGCCGCGGAGATCGCCGCTGAGCAGAGTGACGCCAGCGGATTCGATCGCGACATCGGTTCCCGTGCCCATCGCGATTCCGACGTCGGCAGCCGCGAGCGCCGGGGCGTCGTTGACGCCGTCGCCGGCCATGGCGACGACCCGCCCTTCCTTCCGCAAACGTTCGATCGTCTTGCCTTTGTCCTGCGGCAGAACTTCGGCCTCGATTTCGGCAATGCCGAGCTTTCGCCCCACGGCCTCTGCGGTGGCGCGATTGTCGCCGGTGAGCATCACGACGCGGACGCCCAGTTCCTTAAGCTCACGAACCGCCTCAGGCGTGGTCGCCTTGACCGGATCGGCGATGGCGATCACGCCGCTCGCCTTGCCGTCGAACGCGGCGAAGATCGCCGTCGCGCCGTCGCCGCGCAATTCGTCCGCCAGCCCTTCGAGGACGCCTGTGTCAATGCCGACCGCCTCCATCATCGGCAAATTGCCGAGCATTCCCTTGCGCCCGCCGATGATTCCGGTCACCCCTTTGCCCGGCACGCTCTCGAAGGCCTCGACCTTGGCCAGCGCGAGATTGCGATCCGCCGCCGCGCGCACGATCGCAGCCGCGAGAGGATGCTCGCTGCCGCGCTCGAGGCTGGCCGCGAGCTTGAGCAGTTCATCTTCGCTGACCCCAGGCGCGGGCCTCAGCGCCACAACCTTGGGCTTGCCCTCGGTCAGCGTGCCGGTCTTGTCGGCGACCAGCGTGTCAACTTTCTCGAGCCGCTCGAGCGCTTCAGCATTCTTGATCAGCACACCCGCCTGAGCGCCCCGCCCCACGCCGACCATGATCGACATCGGCGTCGCCAAGCCCAGCGCGCAAGGGCAGGCGATGATCAAAACCGAGACCGCCGCCAGAAGGCCATAGGCCAGGCGCGGCTCGGGGCCCCAGATCGCCCAGGCGACGAAGGCGAGCGCGGCGACCACAAGGACGAGGGGCACGAACCAGTCGGAGACTTGGTCGGCGAGCCGCTGAATGGGGGCGCGGCTGCGCTGGGCTTGCGCCACCATCTGGACGATCTGCCCCAGCACCGTGTCACGCCCGATCTTGTCAGCGCGCATCACGAAGGCGCCGCGCTCGTTCATGGTGCCGCCGATGACTCGGTCGCCTGTGCTCTTGCCGACTGGCATCGACTCCCCGGTCAGCATGGACTCATCGACCGCGCTTTGCCCCTCGATGACTTCCCCATCCAAGGGGACCTTCTCGCCCGGCCGCACGCGTAAGGCGTCGCCAATTTTGACCACGTCGAGCGCGACCTCTTCGTCCGCGCCATCCGCGTGGACCAGCCGCGCGGTTTTTGGCGCGAGATCGAGCAGGGCGCGGATCGCGCCGCCCGTCTGTTCGCGCGCCCTAAGCTCCAGCACCTGGCCGAGCAGGACAAGAGTCGTGATAATCGCCGCCGCTTCGAAATAGACAGCAACCGCGCCCTGGGCGCCGCGGAATGCCGACGGGAATAAGCCTGGCGCAACGGTGACGACGACGCTATAGGCCCACGCCACCCCGACCCCCATGGCGATCAGCGTGAACATGTTGAGATTGCGCGTGTTGAGCGACGCCCAGGCCCGTTCGAAGAACGGCCAGCCCGCCCACAGCGCCGCTGGCGTCGCCAGCGCCAGCTGAATCCAGTTGGAAAGCTCTTCCGACACCAACTGATGCAGATCGGCGAGATGCCCGCCCATTTCGAGCGCGAACACCGGGATGGACAGCGCCAGCGCGATCCAGAAGCGCCGGGTCATATCGACGAGTTCCGCGCTCGGACCGGTCGTTTCTGCTGCGACTTCCGGCTCCAGCGCCATGCCGCAGATCGGGCATGCGCCGGGGTGGTCCTGACGAATCTGCGGGTGCATCGGGCAGGTGTAGATCGCGCCGGACGCCGCGGCTTTCGGCGGCAGGACCTGCCGCGGCCGCGCCAGAAATCGCGCCGGGTCGGCAGCGAATTTTTCGCGGCAGCCGGCGGAGCAGAAGAAGAAAGTCTTCCCCCCGTGCTCGGCTTTGTGCTTGCCCGTCGCCGGATCAACCGACATGCCGCAAACGGGGTCCTTCGCGAGCGAGCTTTTAGCCTCGGCTAAACTCATTGGCGAATGGTGCTTGTGTTCCATGAAGGGGAGGCATAAACCTTCCTATCATGGGAAGGTCAAGCGGATTCTCAAAGTGAACATCGGCGCGGCGGCGGCCTCAAGCGGAGTGACCGCTAAGATGATCCGCCACTACGAGGCGATCGGTCTGTTGCGTCCGGCCGAGCGCCGCTCGAACTCTTATCGCGACTACAGCGAGCGCGACATCCATGAGCTCAGGTTCATCCGGCGAGCGCGCCGCCTCGGGTTTTCAATCGCGGAAATCACTGAGCTGCTGGCCCTATGGCGCGATCGCGGCCGCCCGAGCCGCGAGGTCAAGCGCATCGCCGAGGCGCACATCGGCGACCTTCAGTCGCGGGCCGCCGAGATGCAGGCGATGGCGAACACGCTCCGACAGCTCGTCGCTGCGTGCCACGGCGACGATCGTCCGGACTGTCCGATCCTCGACGATCTCGCGCTGGGAGAGGCCGGCGATTGAGTCCCGGCCCTTGCGCCTGCACGGGCGCTAGTCCATGAGGCCGAGATGAACATCGCTCCGGCCCCAGCCATGAACAACTGGCCCGATCTGATCCGCCCGGCGATGCGCGACGTCGCGACGAGCGGCATCGTCGAAGTGTTCAATTACGGCCGCGGCCGGCAGGGGCTCATCCCCTTGTGGGTCGGCGAGGGCGACCTGCCGACCCCGCCGTTCATCAGCGAAGCGGCCAAGACCTCTCTCGACCGCGGCGAGACCTTCTACACTTCGCAAAGCGGCGTCCCTGAGCTGCGCGCTGCGATCGCGGCCTACATGACGCAAGTCTATGGCGCGGCGCCGGGCGGCGACGCTTTCTCGCCCGAGAATTTCTTCGTCACCATTGGGGGCATGCACGCGATCGAGATCGCGACCAGGCTCATTGTCGGCCCAGGCGACGAGGCGCTGATCCCCTCGCCGGCCTGGCCGAATTTCGTCGGCGCGCTGGAAATCTCCGGCGCGCGCGCCGTGCCAGTCGGGCTCGACAAAGGAAGCCGCTGGAGCCTCGATCCGGCCAAGCTTGAGAAGGCGGTGACGCCCTTAACCCGTCTCATCTTTCTCAACTCCCCGGCTAACCCGACCGGCTTCATCGCGACGCGGGAGGAGATCGCCGAGACGCTCGCCATTGCCCGCCGGCATGGGCTTTGGATCATCGCCGACGAGATTTACGGACGCCTAACTTACGACGGCGTCCGCACGCCCTCGTTCCACGACGTGATGGCGCCCGACGACAAGATCCTGTTCGTCCAGACTTTGTCCAAGAACTGGGCGATGACCGGCTTTCGCATCGGCTGGCTCGAAGCCCCGCCGGAGCTCGGTTACGTGATCGAGAACCTCGTCCAGTACACGACGTCGGGCGTCCCCGTCTTCAATCAGCGCGCCGCGACCGCGGCGCTCGAGCAGGGCGAAGCGTTCCTGGCCTGGCAGATCGAGCGGTGCCGCCGCTCGCGCGACATTCTGTGCCAAGGGTTGGCCAAGACTGGGCGCGTTCGTTTCTTCCAGCCGGAGGCGGCGTTCTATCTCTTCTTTTCGGTCGACGGCTTTTCCGATTCCCGCGCCCTGGCGCTGCGGCTCATCGACGAAGCCGGCGTCGGCGCCGCGCCCGGCGGCGCCTTCGGCGCCGGCGGCGAGGGCCATCTTCGTATTTGCTTCGCCCGCGATCCCGAACAGATCGCCGAAGCGACGCGCCGCATGGCGCGGTGGCTCGGGGCTTGAGCCGCGAACACTCGCGTTCGTCGTGACGACAGGGACAGCCAAGATGGCTTTCGACGCAGGCCGGCGCCGTTCGGCTTAACCGCAATATTGCTGTTGCGAACGCCCCTCTGGCGCCGCAGCAGACTTATCGTTAAATGCGGGGAGCTAAGCTCGGAAGTGTTCATGTTTGCTCGCCCGCGTCGAAGCGTCCTTTACATGCCCGGCTCCAACGCCAAGGCTTTGGCGAAAGCCCAGACATTGCCCGTCGACGCGCTGATCCTCGATCTCGAGGACTCCGTCGCCCCGGACCAGAAAGTCGCCGCCCGCGAACAGGTCGCCGAGGCCGCCCGGGCTGGCGGCTTTGGCGGACGTGAGGTCGTCATCCGCGTCAATGGGCCGCACACCCCGTGGGGAGAGGAGGACCTAGCGGCCGCCTGCGCCGCCAACCCGGACGCCATCCTCTTGCCCAAGGTCGATGGCCCGGGAGCGGTCATGGCCGCCGCTCGGCTCCTGCGTGAAGCCGAGACGCCGGAGCGCACCCGCATCTGGGCGATGATGGAGACGCCCAACGCCATTTTGAATGCGGGCTCGATCGCCTCCGTCGCCGCCGACCCGAGTTCGCGCCTTTCGGTGATGGTGATGGGTCTGAATGATCTCGCCAAAGAAACGCGCGCGAGGCTGACCCCTGGTCGCCCGACCATGACCGCATGGCTCGCGACATGCATAGTCGCCGGGCGCGCCCACGGCGTCGACACCATCGACGGCGTCTACAATGACATCCAGGATCTCGAGGGCTTCCGGCTCGAATGCCTGCAGGGCCGCGACATGGGGCTCGACGGCAAAACCCTGATCCATCCCAGCCAGATCGACATCTGCAACGAGGTGTTCGCCCCCACCACGGCGGAGGTCGAAAGCGCCGCCGCCATCATTGAGGCGTTCGCGCTGCCGGAGAACGCCGGCAAGGGCGTGATCCAGCTCAACGGCCGCATGGTGGAGCTGTTGCATGCCGACATGGCGCGTCGGACGCTGGCGATCGCCAAGGCGATCGCGGCGCGGAGCATGGCGGAGGCTTAGCCGAGCACGACGGCTCGGGTCGGTCTGCGGCCCGGGGGTCCGCCTCGCCGATGACTGCGTCAGGAAGTCGAAGTCCTCGAATACCCGGCATAGACGCCGTCGCATCGAGGTCGAGGACTTCCCCGCCTATCGTCATCGACTACAAGGGCAACGACTTCTTCAAGGAGCTCAATCTGGGGTGACAGCCCTTCGACGAAAGCGCAATGGTACGACGCGCATGAATCCGAGGCCGGCTAAGCCCGTCAGCAACATCGCCCAAGTCGACGGCTCTGGCACAGCGACGAGGCCCAGGCCGGGCAAAAACTGCGTACCTTCCAGCCGCACGCCGTCGAGTCCGCGGTAATCCAGTCCGAGATCCGCCAGCACCGTCGGCGCCACTTGCGTGGTGAACACGGGGTCGCTGATCGACAGGCCGTTAAGAGCGCTATCGAGTCCGCCTCCGGTGACGATCAGCGGGACGGCCGTATCGTCAATGTTAAAGACGTTGCCGTGCTCGGCCCGCTTGCGGGTGTTCGAGGTGTTCCCAACGTAGATGAAACCGGGGTTCAATTGCACGATGAAGTCTGGCGTTCGGCCGTCTGTAGTGGGGGAGCCAAACGTGGAGCCCGACCAGATCGCTTTCACTTCCGGATGCATCGCGGCGTAACTATCCAACGCCGCCTTGGCAGCCGCGGTGTCGCTCTGGTGTTGCAGCCAGATCAGCGACACGTCATCCTGCGTCGCTTGCGCGACGGGGATGCCTGCGTTGGTCAATGCATCCGGAATCGCGTTGTCCTTAATCAGTGTGGCCGCGCCGATCCGTGGATCCTGGCCATGCTTGGCGGTCAGAATGATCTCCGTGTTGTTGTACTCCCCGTCCGCCTTCAATGTCGCGACCAACGATCCGACTATCGCGTCGTCGTGTTGCAGCGCGCTTTGAAGCGCGGGGTTCACGACTTCCTTACCGCCCACCATGTCGATGCCGCCGGTGCCAGTGCTGTTCGTCAGCAGTTTCTGCGCGACGCTGACGCCTTGGAAGTTCGAGTAGATGATCGACGGCATGGCCTGCGCCGTGTCGCCCAGGGCGTTCTTGTTATCGAGCTCGTTGAGCAGAGCCGTCTTCTTCAGATCGTCCCCACGCCAGGGTCTTCTGGTAGTTGTTGGTCGTCAGGCCGAGTTGGTTGAGCCCATCGCCCGTCGGCGTCCCCGCGGGCGCAGTCGACGAGTCGACCAGCTTGCCGCCGATCACGGCGGTGTTCGAATTGATTTCTGGCGAATAGAAATCCGTCACCGCCTTGCCGGTAGGTCCCTGGACGATCTGATACGCCCCGGGATGTTTGTCGAAAAACGCGGAGGTCTTGCCGGCCGCAGTGGCGATATCGAAAATCGTGTTGGTCCTGTTGTACTGCCAGGGCTGAACCGGGTTTCCCTTGCTATCGACTGGGAGTTGGGCGGGGTCGATCGCGCCCTTGCCGTAGGCGCCGGGACCAGACGTCGGGCCGCCGCCGCTGAGCAGCGTCTGGTTCTTGTCGAGATTCTCGAAGAGCTGCACCTCGGTGCCGGGCTTCGCCATGCCCGCTTTGATCTGCGCGAGCGTAGTGCCTGGCGCAAACAGGGTGCGGGAGTAGCTATCGTCGTAGAACACCCCGGTGGACTTCGTGGTCGCTCCAGTCACCAGCGCAAGCGTGCCCGGGAAACTGTCGGACGGAGAGGTCGTGCGCGCATTGGTGTAATCGACGCCCACGCTTTCGAGGGCCAGGATATTCGGAAGGTATTTGTTGGTGGCGGGATCCGTCAGATCCGCCTCATGTAGCCCGTCGATCGACAGGATGATCACATGATCGGTCGCGGCGTCAGCGACGCTCGCGAGAGCAAGGACAGCGCCCGCAACCGACGCCATCATCAGGGGACGCGTAATATTCGGTGTCTGCTTCATCGGGCCTTCCTCCTCTCCTAAAAGACTGAACGGGCCACGTCGTGCACGTGCGCTCGCGTCGATCCGGCTCATAGCATGCTCGTGTGACAAGACGGCTAAGCGAAACTGATATTCCGCGCCCGCTGCAGCTTGGTCGCCCAATCCTTGGACAGCGTCTGGACTAGCGCGCGGAGCATGAGGGCGGCTTAGCCGAGCATTACGGCTAGCCTGCTTCGGGGAGGTCGCCGGCCTTAGCGATCAGCTCGAACGAGCGCAGTCGTTCGGAATGCTCATACACGTCGGAAACGACGATGAGCTCATCGGCTCCGGTTTCCTCCACCAGCGCGGCAATGCCTTTGCGGACCGTATCCGGAGAGCCGACAATGGTGCGCGCCAACATCCGCATCGCCTGCACCTTCTCCATCGGCGTCCAATAGCTCTCAATGTCGTCGATCGGCGGCTGACTCAAACCGCGCGCGCCACGGAAGATGTTGGTGAACGACATCTGCTGAGTTGTGGCGAGCCGCCGCGCTTTATCGTCGCTTTCGGCGGCGACGATGTTGACGCCGACCATTGCGTACGGCCGGTCGAGTTGCTCGGACGGCTTAAACCGGCTGCGGTAAATCTGCAGCGCGGGAATCAGATGATCGGGCGCGAAATGCGATGCGAACGCATAAGGCAGCCCCAATTCGGCGGCCAGCATCGCGCCGAAATGGCTGGATCCCAGGATCCAGAGTGGCACCTTCGTTCCTGCCGCCGGCACCGCCTGGATACGCTGACCCGGAGCGGCCGGAGCCAGGAACGCCTGCAGCTCCAGTACGTCTTGCGGAAAGGTGTCGGCGGCCTCCGGCGGACGACGCAAGGCGTGCAGGGTAAGCTGGTCGGTGCCTGGCGCGCGGCCAAGCCCGAGGTCCACGCGGCCGGGAAAAAGCCGCGCCAGCGTTCCGAACTGCTCCGCGATGACGTAGGGCGCGTGGTTCGGAAGCATGATTCCTCCTGCCCCAACCCGAATGGTCGTCGTCCCTTCGGCGAGATGAGCAAGCACGACCGATGTCGCGGCGCTGGCGATGCCGGCCATGTTGTGATGCTCCGCCACCCAGACGCGCCGATACCCCAATCTCTCGGCGTGAGCGGCAAGGTCGCGAGCATTATTGAGCGCCCCGCGAGCATCGGTCTCCTGGGTGACGCGAACAAGCTCAAGAATGGATAGGGGTGTCATGAGATGCTCGGATATGGGCTGATCACGAGAAACGATCGTCGGGAAGGCCAGCCCTTTGCGGCGCCTCTCTCGAGGTTACAGCCGAAGCCATGGTTTTGGATGGAGCGCGCCTTGCCGCCCTATAGGAAGCGCATAGCAACGCGAGTCGCGGCGGCTAATGCGAGACCCCCGCTCGCAGTCAGAGCTTCCTGAGCCTCACGATCACGTCGATAGCCGCAATGCTCGTGCCGTCAGGGGCTGGGATCTCGAACTCAGGCAACAAGTCCTCGGGGATGTCGGACAGCTCTTCAGTGTCCTCGCGATAGAAGTGGTAGTGCGGTCCGGTCTTAGTATCGTACCAGAGCTTGGCGTCGTAGATCGCAATCTCCCGCAGCAGGCGACAGCGCGAAAATTCGTTGAGCGTGTTGTAGATCGTACCCCGCGTCGGCGCGAACTGGATCGACCGCGTCTCATGATAGATCATCTCGGCGGTGAAGTGTCGGTTCCCGGCGCCGAAGATCGCGCGCGCAAGATCGAGCCTCTGCCGGGTCGGACGCACGCCTGCGGCAGCGAGCTTCCGGACCAGCACGCCATAGCAGACATCGGGACTACTCGGGGCGCTCTTCGTTTCCATGGACATCGCATGTTGCTGGCAGACGACCAGAACCATCCTCGCTAGCGCATTCCTGAACTTGATTGAACAGTCTTGTTACCCCCGCTCGGGCGCGTGCGCAACCTCAACCTTGGCAGGGCAGGCCCGGAGGCCAAGTCTTGACGCGTCGCACGTTGGCTGGTGGGCGCTGCTGATTTCTCATATGGTTCACTTGAGCCAGTTGGATGGGAGCTTTCTCTTGGCGATTGCGGGCGGATGTCTGTGCGGGGCGGTGCGATATGAGATCAAGTCCGACGCGCCGCTCGGCGCGCGATATTGCTGGTGCCGCGTCTGCCAATATCTCGGCGCCGGGACCGGGGCGGTCAGCGCCCTCTTCCGCACGGAGGACGTCGACGTTTCCGGTCCGCTTACAGACTACGTGTGCCAAGCCGACAGCGGCTCGACCATGCACCGGCGTTTTTGCGCCCGATGCGGGACGGGTGTGTTCAGCGAGGCGGAAGAGCGGCCGACGGTTATTTTCGTCCGTGCTGGAACGCTTGACGATCCCAATCTGGCGGCGCCGACGGCGACCATCTGGACCAAATCCGCGCCAGCATGGGCATGCTTCGACCCCAGTCTGCCAGGGGTTGAAGGACATCCGCCCCCGCTGAAAGTCTGAGCGGGGCGGTGCCGCGCACAAGGGACCGACGGCATGCTGTTCATGGTCGTCGAGCATTTCCGCGACAACGACATGGTCCCGGTCTACCAGCGCTTGCGCCAAGACGGCCGGTTGCTGCCGGAGGGGCTCGAATATGTTCAACAGCTGGGTCGAGGCCAACTTTTCCTGCTGCTTCCAATTGATGCGCTGCGACGATCTGAGACTCATCCAGGCCTGGATTCTCGAGTGGCGCGACTGCAGCGTGTCATTCGAAATCGTCCCCGTCGTCACGAGCGCGGAGGCGCGGGCGGTCGTCGAGCCTTATCTCGAACCACCCGAGCGGCCGGCCTGAGACCGGCCCAAATGGGTTGATAACGTCACGTTTTGCGTGCATCCATGGCCTGCCGCGGCTGCGTGCTGCCGAATTCGGGAGGAAATTGAAGCTAATGTCTCTTTCGCTCTATGAGAGCAGCGTCTCCGTCTACGAGCGCGGGCTCAACGCATTCCTCGCCATTCTCGATAAAGCGGAGGAGCATGCGCAGGCGCGCAAGTTTGACCCGAATAGCTATCTCGCTATGCGGTTAAGCCCCGATATGTGGCCGCTCGTCCGCCAAGTCCAGGGCTTCTGCGATCACGCCAAGAACTCGTCGTTCCGGCTGGCTGCCAAGGCCCCGCCCGTCAAGGAAGACAAGGAGACGACCGTCGCCGAACTGCGCGCGCGCATCCACGCGACGCTCGACATGCTGAAATCGATCGACGCCAAGGCGATGGAAGGCGCGGAGACCCGCGAGATCGTCATCCCCGCCGGCGCTAACAAACTGAAGATGCCCGGCGCCGACTATCTGCTGCATTTCGCCCTGCCGAATTTCTATTTTCATCTGAGCACCGCTTACGACATCCTTCGCGGAAGCGGCGTCGAGATCGGGAAACGCGACTTTATGGGCGCAATCCCGAACCTCGTTCGTGTTTGAGATTCGGCTTCGGGAGCACCGACCATGACCGTCACCAGATTGCACGCCGGTCCGCGCATGTCGCAGGCCGTCATTCATGGCTCGGCGATCTATCTTGCCGGCCAGGTCGCCGATCAGGCAAAAGGCAAGAGCGTCGGCGATCAGACCAGGGAGATCCTCGCCACGATCGAGCGGCTGCTCGCCGAAGCGGGATCGGACAAAAACAAGATTCTGTCGACCACCATTTATCTTGCTGACATCGCCACATTCGCCGAGATGAACGCGGTGTGGGACGCGTGGGTCCCTGCCGGCCATGCGCCGGCCCGCGCGACGGTCGAGGCCAAGCTCGCGGCGCCCGCCTATACCGTCGAGGTCGCCTGCATCGCAGCGAAGAGCTAAGCCGCCGCGCGGAGGCCAGGTCTGGCCGCCGCCAGACGCCGCTTTTCCAGGAGACCGTTTCCGTGCTTGGCCCGTCTATCGACAGCATCAAAGGCCCGTTCGAGCGCGTG
>DASXXT010000097.1:0-11127 GCA_036502965.1 Roseiarcus sp.
TCAACGAACCCGAGTATTCGGCGCTTGCCGTTCATGGCTGGAGCTTAGACCAGAACCTGCCCGATCCGGCTCACCCTGCGGAATTGCCGGTAGGCTCGATCGCGATCAAGGCCGCATGGCGTCCTCTGACGGCGGCGGACATGCCGGCGGTGAGAGCGCGCTACTACGTGGTCGAGAACGCCAACATCGTCGACGTCGCCAAGACGCTCGCCGCTGGACGCGTCGTCTGTTCAAAAAGCGACGTCGCGCTGGTCGGCCTGCACATCGCGATCCGGACGAAAGACCGGCCGCAAGGACTGTGGAGCACGTTCGAGCATGTCGACAACGTGCCCCCGGCTGGCGTGGGCGAAGCGCGCGAGCCCGACGCGAGGCAAGCGGGCGCGCCCTATTCCTATTTCGACGCCGCGAAGCCCAAGCTCGGCCTTTGGCCGACGTTCGGCTTGCCCGACACTCTTCCGGTCAGCATGGATCATCCGCCCAAGATCGAGCCTTCGCCCATGCAGGTGGTTCGCCGGCATCCGATCCATGCCTCGACCATGGCGCTGAATCGGGCTTATTGGGCGCTGCCAGGAATCAAGGGGACTGTCTGGGAGCATTACATGCTGGTCGCCAGCCAATGGCCGACAATTCCCACGCCGCCAAGCCCGCAAAACGATGGCGGCTATTTCCCCGGGCAGCCGCTTGCGGCGGATGCGCCGCGCGAGAATTATCAGTCGGCGGACGCGCCCAAGGAAAACCTGGTCAACACGACGATCGAGACCTACTTCCAGGACCCGCCGTCGAGCTGCATGTCCTGCCACCAAAGCCTATCCAACGCGCTGGGCCATGACTTCGTCGGCATGTTGGGCAGCTTTCGCTGAAGGCTGCGACCGCTTTACATCGTCGGAGCGCCCCCACCACCATAGGAAGCATGGTGGAGGGGGCAGCGGGATGCATCGACCAAAGGCAATCCGCTTCTAAAAACTGTCGCCGCGGCCGCCTACTCAGTGTGCAAGACGGCGAGCCGGTATTGCCATGCGGCGATCGGCGGCGGTCCAGGCGATTGACTGCGCACGAATTAAGAATCATTCTAAACTGGCGGAGGGGTCCGCCGGGGCCGGCGAGCCCCGCCTCACGAGATGATTTCGTCGACATAGGAGGCGCTCATGCGTGAGACTTGCAATAAATCCGGCGTCAGCCGCCGCACCGTCCTTATCGCCGCCGCAGGCGCGGCGCCCTTGCTGGCGCTGACGGGCGGCGAGGCGCAGGCCAAGATCGCGCAGGCGGCGGTCAAGTACCAAGCCACTCCGAAGGACGGCCACCAGTGCGACGGCTGCAACTTCTTCGTCGCCCCCAATTCGTGCAAAACGGTCGACGGCGACATTGCGGCGACCGGCTGGTGCGCTCTGTGGGTCAAGAAGGCGGCCTGACGAGAGGAGCCATCATCTTCGTCCGAGCCGCGCGTCGGCTTCGATCTCGACCTTCATTTCCGGCTTGAGCAGCGCCGACACGACCATCATCGTCGCCGCGGGGCGGATCTCGCGGAACACTTCACCCTGAACCTTCAGGACGGCGTCGAAATACGCGTTGTCGGTGACGAAGGTTCTGAGCCTTACGATGTCGGCGAGCCCGCCGCCGGCTTCCTTCATCACCGCGGTGAAGGTCGCATAGATGTTGCGGGTCTGCTCGGCGACGTCGTCGGGCATCGCCATTTTCGCATAGTCGTATCCGGTCGTGCCGGCGATGTGAACTTCATCACCAGAAACGACCGCGCGCGAATAGCCGTATGACTTCTCGAATGGCGAGCTTGAGGAAATCAGCTTCCGATCGCCCATGCGAACTCCATAATCACTGCATCGACCGCAAGGGAATCCCCTTCCTTGCACAGGATCGCCTTCACCGTCGCGTCGCGCTCGGCGTTCAGCACGTTCTCCATTTTCATCGCCTCGACGATACAGAGTTGCTCTCCCACCTTGACCACCTGCCCAACCTTGACGGCGATCGTCTTGACCAGGCCTGGCATCGGGCACAGCAAGAAACGCGAGCCGTCGACGCCCTTGTGCTCAATCATCAATGCCGCGAGCTGCGCCTCGCGACGGGTATAGACGCGCGCATCGACGGCAACCCCGGCATGGGAGAGCGCATAGCCGTTGAGGATCGGGCGCGCCTGCACGGCGATGTCGGCGCCGTCGATGGTTCCGCGCCACAACGGATCGCCCGGCTTCCAGTCCGAATGAACCTCGACCGCGCGACCGTCCGCGAACAGGATCGCAACGCCGGCTTTCTTAAGCTCGATCTCGAGCTCGACACGCCTCGTGCCCATCGCGACCACCCGCTTGAGCTCGAAGCGCATCTGCTCGGGCTCGCGCAACTGCCCGGAAATATGCCGCTTTCGTTGGTTGAGCGTATGGTCGATCAGGGCCGCGGCCACAACCAGACGGCGCTCGGTCTCGCCCTCGGCGACCAGCGGATGGAACCCGTCGGGAAATTCCTCGGCGATGAAGCCGGTCGAGAGGCGTCCCTCGCGCCAGCGGGGATGCTGCATCAGCGCGGACAGAAAAGGAATGTTGTGGCGGATGCCGTCGATGACGAAGGCGTCAAGCGCAGTCGCCTGCGCGTCGATCGCGCCGAGCCGGTCGGGCGCGTGGGTGACGAGCTTGGCGATCATCGGATCGTAGTGGATTGAGATCTCCCCGCCCTCGAATACGCCGGTGTCGGTGCGCACCGTAACGCCGTCATGCGTCCCTTCGCGAGGCGGGCGATAGCGCGTGAGCCGTCCGGTCGATGGCAGGAAGCCGCGCGTCGGATCCTCGGCGTAGACCCGGCTCTCGACCGCCCAGCCGGCAAGCTTCACGTCCGCCTGCTTAAGGCGCAAAGGTTCGCCCGCAGCGCTCCGGATCATCTCCTCGACGAGGTCGACGCCGGTGACGAGTTCGGTCACCGGATGCTCGACCTGCAGGCGGGTGTTCATCTCGAGGAAATAGAAGCTTCGGTCCTGTCCGGCGACGAACTCGACCGTGCCGGCGGAATCGTATTGCACCGCCTTGGCCAGCGCGACCGCCTGTTCGCCCATCCGCTTGCGCGTTTCGGCGTCGACCAGCGGCGAGGGCGCCTCCTCAATGACCTTCTGGTTGCGGCGCTGGATCGAACATTCGCGCTCGCCGAGATGAATGACATGTCCGTGCTTGTCGCCCAGCACCTGAATCTCGACATGGCGCGGGTTGACGATGAATTTCTCGACGAACACGCGGTCATCGCCGAAGGAGGATTTTGCCTCCGATCGCGCTCGGGCGAAGCCTTCCGCAACCTCTTTGCGGGAATGGGCGATCCGCATGCCTTTGCCGCCGCCGCCAGCGGAGGCCTTGATCATCACCGGATAGCCGATCTCGTCGGCGATCTCGGCCGCTCGCTCCGGCGATTCGATCACGCCGAGATAGCCTGGAACGGTCGAGACCTTGGCCGCGTTGGCGAATTTCTTCGATTCAATCTTGTCGCCCATCGCCTCGATAGCTTTGAGATTGGGGCCGATGAAGACGATTTTCGCCTCAGCCAGGGCATGCGCGAACGCCGCGCGCTCCGAGAGAAAGCCGTAGCCCGGATGGACTGCCTCGGCGCGGGTCTTGAGGCATGCGGCGACGATCTTGTCGATTGCGAGATAGGACTGAGCTGCGGGCGGCGGCCCAATGGCGACCGCCTCATCCGCCATCTCGACATGGAGTGCGTCCTTGTCGGCTTCGGAATAGACGGCGACGGTCCTGATGCCCATACGGCGCGCCGTCTTGATGACGCGACAGGCGATCTCGCCGCGGTTGGCGATCAGGATTGTCTTGAACATCGCGCCCTTGCGAGAAAAGCGCCCGGCTTTCCTTCAACGGCTGCTTCTATTGGAACGACAGAAGCGGGTAAACAACCCGGACGGCTCGCCATTGGCCGACGGAGCGCGGCGGCCCGCCAGCTTCAGGAGCAGACTTCGACCTGCCGCCAGGCGTTCTTAAGCCGTGCGCGGGTGAAGTAGCAGCCGTAAGTTGGCTTCAAGGTCGGCCAGGCGAATGGCGGGCCGGGCCAAGGATGTCCGCTAAAGCCAAAGTAGCCCGGGCCGACCAGCCAGTCGACTCTGTGGGGTGGGTAGGATTGAGCTTGAGCTGCGCTCGGCTGAGAGAGAACGCCGAGCGCGAGAACGGCGGCGCCGACAACGGAGGCTGCAGCTTTGTTCATGCGGAGATACCCCACGATCGCAGCCGGCGCATCGAAACACTGCTTGGGCCGCCGCTATCCGATAACGCGCGCCATCGGCAGCCGCAAGGCGGTTTCGGCCGCTTGGGGAACTCGGGTTGAAAAGGCTATCCCGCCGTTGCGCGGAGCGCGGCTCCGGCGCCGGACCCGCCTGCGGCGGCTCGCTCCTTGACCGCGGCTACGAACCAGTCGGGCGCCCGGTGCGCCTCGGCGCACACATTGACCAGCGCGGCCAACGCCTCAACCGACTTGCATTCGTCGACACGGGCCAGAAGCCAAACGGCCCGCTCGTCGCTGACAACGCCCGGCGACTCAGTCTGGCGGACGACGTGTTCGGTAATCATGTCGACAAAAAACTCTTTCCACTCAGGCGCATTGTCCATCTCGGCGCGGACAACGGTGAACAGTTCATCCGCGGATTCGCGCGAGACTTCGCGACTGGCGAATACCTCCCGCTTCAGCCATGCGACGTCTTGCGCCGTCACCCGGCGGCCAAGGATCATCGCGCTGATAATCGTGCGACTCCTGTCGATTGCGAAAGCCATCATACGCACCTGCACTCTCTCCGGTCCGGCGACTCTGTCGACGGGTCTGGATGCGGAGAGACCCTGCGCCTCAATATTTTCCCGCAGGTGAATCCGGCCGGAGCGTGATGAAGAGCGTGTTGGCACAGTTAAGCTTCAGCAAAGGCGCATGGTTTCACGAAGATGAAAGCCGCCTTAACGAACGATAAAGAAAGTCCTCACGCCCTTGTCATTGGACCTTCGCGCGGCGGTGATCTAGCTTTCGCGCCGTCTGGAAACGCACGAAGAGGAGATTCGTTCCATGAAAACAGCGCTTTCGGCGATCGCAGTTGCAACCGCGCTGACTTTGGCGCCTTTCGTTGGCGGGAGCCTTGCGGTCGCGGACGATTCCGCACAACGGGAACAGCACGATCGTTTCAGCCCCGAGGACCGCGCCGCCTTCCTCGACGCGCGCATCGCCGCGCTGAAGGCCGGCCTCGAACTGAACGCCGAACAGGAGAAGAACTGGGCGCCCCTCGAATCGGCGACGCGCGATCTCGCCAAGCAAAGAGCCGAGCGTTTCGCCGCTTGGAGAGAGCGAGGCGACGACAATCAGGACGGGGACGTCGAGGTCAATCCGATCGATCGCCTCGCCCGCACATCCGAGCGCATGAGCGCGCGCGCCGCCGACCTGCAGAAACTGGCCGCCGCCGCCAAGCCGCTCTACGACAGCCTGGACGACAGCCAGAAGCGCCGGTTCGCCGTGCTTTTCCATCGACCCATGGGCGGCGATCATTGGCGACACTGGCGCCGCGACGGCTAAGCGTCGCTCGCCCGTCCGCATTCCTCAGTCACCCGCGGTCGGCGCCGGGCGGGACGCTGCTTTGCACGACGCCGTACAGGCGGGCAGATGGCGGGGCGCATCCGTTTGTGTCACAATTGAAGGCTCGCTAGCCGAAGGAGGAGTCGATGGCGAAGGGACAGATGCGAAATAACAAGGAATCCAAGAAGCCAAAGTCGGACAAGCCCAAGAGCTCGGTGTCCGATTACAAGAAGTCGCAAGGCGCGACGGGCCAGTCGCTGCAGCCGCCGGGCAAGAAGTCCTGAGCGCATTCGTCGACCAAGCGCCCAAAACTCCAGCCCCATCTCGCCGTTGCGAGGTGGAATCGCCACGGGCAGCGCCGCGAGAGGCCGTGCGCCTCACAGCGGGATATTGTCGTGTTTCTTCCAGGGGTTATCGAGCTTCTTGTTGCGCAGCATCGCCAACACCCGCGATAGGCGCCTGCGGGTCGCGTGCGGCATGATCACTTCATCAATATAGCCCCGCTCGGCCGCCACGAAGGGCGACAGGAACGCGTCCTCGTATTCCTTCGTTTTTTCAGCGATCTTCGCCGGATCGTTTACGTCCCCCCTGAAGATGATTTCGACCGCGCCCTTGGCCCCCATGACCGCGATCTGCGCCGTCGGCCACGCGAGATTGATGTCGCCGCGCAAATGCTTGGACGCCATGACGTCATAGGCGCCGCCGAACGCCTTGCGGGTGATGACCGTGACTTTGGGAACCGTCGCCTCGGCATAGGCGAACAACAGCTTCGCGCCGTGCTTGATGAGCCCCCCATATTCCTGCGCCGTGCCGGGTAGAAAGCCCGGCACGTCGACGAAGGTTATGATCGGAATGTTGAAGCAATCGCAGAAGCGCACGAAGCGCGCGCCTTTTCGTGAGCCGTCGGAATCGAGAACGCCGGCGAGCGCCAGCGGCTGGTTGGCGACCATGCCGACCGTTGTTCCGCCAACGCGAGCGAAGCCGGTCACTATGTTCTTGGCGTGCGCCTCCTGGATCTCCAAGAAATCGCCCTCGTCCGCAACTTTGAGGATCAACTCCTTGATGTCGTAGGGTTTATTTGGATTGTCCGGAATCAGCGTGTCGAGCGAGGCGTCGATCCGGTCGGGATCGTCGAAGCTCGGCAGGGCGGGCGGTGATTCGAGGTTGGAGGCCGGCAGGAAATCAATAAGCCGGCGCATCTGCAACAGCGCTTCGACGTCGTTGTCGTAAGCCCGGTCGGCGATGGAGGAACGCGTGGTATGGACCTGCGCCCCGCCCAGTTCCTCGGCGGTCACGGTTTCGTTGGTCACCGTCTTCACCACTTCCGGGCCGGTGACGAACATGTAGCTCGTGTCTCGCACCATGAAGATGAAATCGGTCATCGCGGGCGAATAGACATCGCCACCGGCGCAAGGGCCCATAATCACCGAAATCTGTGGGATGACGCCGGAGGCGAGCACATTGCGCTGGAAGACCTCGCCATAGCCCCCAAGCGCCGCGACGCCCTCCTGTATGCGGGCGCCCCCCGCGTCGAACAGGCCCACGATCGGAGCGCGATTCTTGAGCGCCATGTCCTGGATCTTCGTAATTTTCTGTGCGTGCGTCTCGCTAAGCGAGCCGCCGAAGACTGTGAAATCCTTGGCGAACACGAAGACGGTGCGGCCGTTGACGGTGCCCCAGCCGGTCACCACCCCGTCCCCAGGAATCTTGGTCTCAGCCATCCCGAAGTCGTCAGAACGATGCTCGACGAACATGTCGAACTCCTCGAACGAGTCGTGATCGAGCAGGAGTTCGATGCGCTCACGCGCGGTGAGCTTGCCCTTGGCGTGCTGCGCGGCGATGCGCTCTTTGCCGCCGCCAAGACGGGCGCGCTCGCGGCGGGCGTCCAGGCGGGCGAGGATGTCCTTCATCAGCGGGTCCGGAACCTTAAGGTTGCTTCCGCGTAGCGTAGCACGACCAGCCCGTCCCGAAATGCATGGCGAGCGACCGGCTTAGCGAACCCCCGACAGTCAGGGCGGTATGCGTCAGTTCGTCTGCAATCTCTGGAGCACGACCGCTGCCGCCTCGAATTCACGCCGGCGCGCCTCCTGCCGCGCCATCGCCTCTGCATCCGCGCCCCAGCGCTCGGCCTGGAAGTCCTCGTCGACATGCGCGGCCCGCCACGCGGCTTCGGCAGAGAGAAATCCGCGCGCGACAGCGAGCGCGAGCAGGGCCGATCCGCTCAGCGTCGTCATTACGCTGAGCGCGGCGAGCGCAGCAGGATCGTCGTACGAGTCGAGGGCAGCGGCGATCGCCGCCAGCGCCTGCGGCGGCTGCGCGACATGCACGATCCCGGTCGTCACATTGAAACGCGCCCCCAGCGACTCCGCGCCCCAGCGCAAAACGGGATCGAAGGCGTGCGCCTGGCGCGCGACCAGGGTCTCCGGCTCTTCGGCGCGGTAACACAGGAGGTCGGAGCCGGCGTAGCGCAGCAGATCGGCTCGCGTTTCGGCCATCGTATGGGGGACGCCGTCGATCGCCGAGTTGAGGAGCCGCGTCAGCGGCATCTCCGCCGGCTCGATTGTTTCACGCTGCCGCTCCCATTCGGCCGCCACTTCACGCATGAGCGCCCGACTGTGCGCGGCGAGCGGATTGCGGCCGGGCGTGCGCGCTCCGCGGCCGTCGAGGCTCAGTACAAAGCGTCCGTCCTGTTCCGTCACTTCGACCGCCTGGTAGAATCGTCTGATTGGCTGGGGACGCATGTTCGCCTGCGCGGCGCGCATCGGATCCTTGCTCCCCTCTCCCTCAAATCCCGTGGAGAGACGGGCGTCTTTCGACGCCCTATCCGGGAGAGGGGATGGGGGTGAGGGGTCACTCATCGGGCGCGTCCTCGATCGGGTCACGCTCGGTCTCGTCGAAGCCGAACATGGCGAAGCTTTTTTTCATGTGCTCCGGAAGCGGCGCGGTCACGTCGATGATTCCGCTGCGCGGATGGGGCAGGATCAGGCGGCGCGCCAGGAGATGCAGCTTGGGTTCGAGCCCAGGCGGTACGGCGCGCAGAGGATCGCTGCGGGCGGGATCGTTGGCTGGGCGCCGGTTGTATTTCGGATCGCCGACGATCGGATGGCCGATCGCCTCGCAATGGGCGCGCAGCTGATGCGTGCGGCCAGTAACCGGGCGCATCGACAGCCACGCGAGGCGTGGCGCGACCTTGTCGACGACCGCATAAAGGGTCAGCGAATGCTGCGCATCGGGATCGCCATGTTTGGCGACCCGCATCCGTTCGAGGTCCGCCCTGCCCTGCCCACGTGTTTCGCCCATGCCCTCGCCCTTGGCGAGAAACATTGAAATGCGCCCCTGCGCCGGCTTCGGGACGCCCTCGACCAGCGCCCAGTAGATTTTCTTCGCCCGGCGCGAGCGAAAGATCTCGCCAAGCTCCGCCGCCATTTTTCGCGATTTGGCGATCAACAGAACGCCTGAAGTGTCGCGATCGAGCCGATGAACGAGAACTGGCCGATTGCCTTGACTGTCGGCGAGCGCCTGAAGCATGCCGTCGATATGGCGCTTGGTCCCCGAGCCTCCCTGGACCGCGAGGCCGTAAGCCTTATTGAGCACGAGGACGTCGCGATCCTCGAACAGAATCATCGCGCGGATCGCCTCCAGGTCGCCGGAGTTGGGGCGCTTGGCGTCCGGCTGGCGCTGAGCCGGGATCCGGAGCGGCGGCACACGGACGTTTTCGCCGGTCGCCAGCCGGGTCGAAACGTCCGCCCGCTTGCCCGAGACGCGCACCTCGCCCTTGCGCACGATCCGCATCAGGTGCGAATTCGAGACGTCCGGAAACCGGCGATGGAGCCAGCGGTCGAGCCGCATGCCCGCTTCGTCCTCGCCGATCTCGTAAGAGGCCGCCTTGTCGGGCGGAGCGGGAGCCGTCTTCTCGGCGTTGCCATTTTTCCGCATGAAGCGGGTCATAGCGCAGCCTCTTACGCCGCGGTAGGGTCAAACGCTGATCCTCGCAAGGAGGCCGCAATGGCCGATCATTATCACGCCGTCGTCTGGATCGATCACCAACGGGCGCGCGTTTTCCACTTCAACGTCGAAGAGGCGGACCGGAGGGTGATCCGGGATCACATCGTTCGCGACATTCATTCCCGCGAGCCGCGCACCGGCCACAAGATCGGGGAGAACAAACCGTTCTTTGAGGATGTCGCGGAGACAATCGCCGACGCCGGCGCCATCCTCATCGTCGGTCCGGCGCAGGAGAAGGACTTGTTCGCGAAATTCCTCGCCGAGAAGCATCCCGCAATCCGGACGCATGTCGAGGGCGTGGAAGCTGCAGATCATCCGACCGACGGCGAGCTCCTCGACTTCGCGCGCCGATATGTCAGAGCCGCCGACCGCATGCGGCCGCAGATCGATCCGCGGCAACCTGGAAAGCCATAGCGCGGCGCCTGCCGCGCCGGCGACGTCGTCGCGCTCACCCTCAAGCGGGGATCCGATATGCGCTACGAACTCTACTATTGGCCGGGCCTCCAGGGACGCGGCGAATTTGTGCGCCTCGCGCTCGAGGCGGCCGGGGCGCCTTATATCGACATCGTACGCGAACGCGGGGCCGGACGCGGCGTGAAGGCGCTGACGGCGATGCTCGAGGGCGCTGCGGCCCCGCAGACCCCGTTCGCGCCCCCGTTCCTGCGCGATGGCGGCATCGTCATCTCGCATGTCGCCAACATCCTCCAGTATCTTGGCCCCAGGCTCGGCCTTGCGACGAAGGATGAAGCGGGCCGCTTCTTCGCCCATGGGCTGCAGCTCACGATCAGTGACTTCGTGGCCGAGGTCCACGACACGCATCATCCGATCTCGACCGACCTCTATTTCGAGGACCAGAAGAAGGAGGCCAAGGCGCGCTCCGCCGACTTCCTTCAGCACCGCGTCCCGAAATATCTCGGCTATTTCGAACGCGTGCTCAGCGACAATCCGTCGGGACAAAAGCACGCCGTCGGCGGCGGCCTCACCACCGTCGACTTGTCGCTGTTCCAGATCTGGGCGGGCTTGGGTTACGCCTTCCCGCGCGCCTTCGCCGGCGCCGACAAGCTTTATCCGGCGCTGGCCGCGCTCGCGGCGTCGGTCGCGGAGATCCCGAACGTCGCCGCCTATCTCGCGTCGGACCGACGGATTCCGTTCAACGAATCCGGCATCTTCCGCTGCTATCCCGAGCTCGACCAGGCGCCGGCGAAAGAGGGACGGCGGAAGTCCTGAGCCGCGTGTGCTGTCCCAACCATCCTCGCTTTTCGAATGAACGACTAATTCTATGGGAGGCGTGTCTTCAGTCGATATCCGCCGCCCCCAAATGCGACATTGTCTACTCACCAATATTCAATGCTTCGCTCCTACCATGATAAGCGCAACGCAACACTGACTCCCGAGGGACAAACGATGCGCGCCTCCGCAATAATTTCAGCATGCGCCTTGATCGCGGCGCCGTCTCTCGCGCTCGCCGATCCCACCGGGACCTACGATCTGGTCGGCCGCAACGCAGACAATGGCAGCACCTATAAGGGGACGGTGGAGGTCTCGCGGATGGGCGCGACCTATAAGGTCGTGTGGGTCATCGCG
>DASXXT010000098.1:0-59440 GCA_036502965.1 Roseiarcus sp.
TCTACACGGTCAGCGACCGCTGCAACGGCTGCCCTACGGGCTTCCCTGGCGGCCATCTTGCGCGCTGCGGGATCAACGCCGCTTGCGACCTCGCCAATGGCCTCCTGCGCCCTCTTGCGTGCGGTTGCGAGGTCGACCGCAGGATATGAGCCAAGCGTCAGTTTCTTGGGTGCGCCGTCGACGCGATAGCGGACCGCCCAACTGCGCGCGCCGGACGGCTGATGAACCAAGTACAAGCCGGTGATCCGGTCGTCGGGAATCTCGCGCCGCTTCTCTGGCAGCGGCAGGGATTTGATCGTCTGGTCGGACTTGATCCGCGTCGCTTTGGCGACCACCTGATTTTCCATCAACATGTTACCCCGCCCGATTAGGGTAACGCAAACTGGCCGTCTTGGCCCGTTACCCGGTGTCCAAGACAGCTATGGACAAATCGGAGTTTTGTCAAGTGTTGCCGCGCTATTGAGGGAGACTGATTCCTGAATTGTCCGGCTGTGTCTTGTATCGGCACATGACTGTTAATCGAATGGTCGCAGGTTCGAGTCCTGCTCGGGGAGCCATTTTTATCAAGACCACGGATAGCGGGTCGTATCAGTTTCGAACTCGCATGGCTTCTCGTCGGACGTCCATCGCCGGCTTGTCTTCCCGGGAGCCGACGTAAAGCGCGTGCCGCAGGAGGCCGTCGGCCGTCCAGGTCAAATAGGTGATCTCGACGACAAGCTTGGCTCGACCCAGTGCGCCCGAGAAAGAGCGCGAGCGGCCCCTCAGATTGGAGGCGGCGTGTTGGCGAGAAGTCGCCGCTCGAACTCCGCAAGCAACTTTCCAGCTCCCCAGCCCTCGCCGTCGCGGCCGGCTTTCAGCGCTTGGAGGATGCCGACCAGGTTCTCGTCGCGAATCCGCTCGAGCTCGCGGATGGACAGGCCAGCTGCCTGCTTGTCCGACTGGGTCGCGATCTTCTCGATCAGAACTTCGTTAAGGTCGACGACGTTGGTGAGTTTGGTCCATGGCCATTTGAGGCAGGGGCCGAACTGGGCGAGGAAATGGCGCATGCCGGCTTCGCCGCCGGCAATGCGGTAGGTCTGGAACAGACCCATCTGCGCCCAACGCAGGCCAAAGGAATAGCGGATCACATCATCCAGTGTCTCGACGTCGCAGATATCGTCCTTGATCAGCCAGAGCGCCTCGCGCCATAGCGCCTCCAGCAGCCGGTCCCCGACGAAGGCCTCGATCTCGCGGGCGATGACCACGCCCTTCATGCCGATAGCGTCAAGAACGGCGCAGGCGCGGTCGATTGTCGCCGCAGCGGTCGCCGCGCCACCGACGATCTCGACCAGCGGGAGGAGATAGACCGGATTGTACGGGTGGGCGACAAACAGCCGCTCCGGGTGGGCGAGCCCCGCTTGGAGTTCTGAGGGTAGAAGGCCGGAAGTCGAGGACCCGACCAGCGCATCCGCCGGGCACGCGGCGTCGATCTCGGCGAGCACGCGACGCTTGAGATCGATACGTTCGGGTATGCTCTCCTGCACCCATTCGGCGCCCGAGACTGCGTCGTCGAGGCTTGGACAGAAGGTCAGGCGCCCGCGGGACGGCAGAGGAGCGTTGGTCAGTAGGCCGTAAGCTCGTTCGGCATTGGCGATGACCTCGCCGACGACGCGTTCCGCCTCCGGATGCGGGTCGAACACTTTCACGTCGACGCCCGCCAGCAGAAGGCGGGCGATCCAGCCCCCGCCGATAACGCCGCCGCCGACGCAGGCTGCTCTCGACATAGGGGTGAGAGGTTTCGTGGGCGCGCTCATCGAACTCATCACGGCCTCCTCAGCGCTTCACCAGCTTGAGCCTCTCGCGGACATCCTGTGGGCCAATGATCCGGGCGCCCATCCCTGTCACGACGCTGGCGGCTTTTTCGACGAGTTGCGCATTGGTCGCGAGTTCGCCCTTGCCGACATAGAGGTTGTCCTCGAGCCCGACGCGGACATTGCCGCCGGCGAGCACGGCCGCCGCCGGATAGGCGAGGGCGTGGCGGCCGACTGAAAAGGCCGAAAAAATCCAACCTGCCGGCAGGTTGTTCACCATCGCCATGAAGGTGTTAATGTCGTCCGGGGCCCCCCACCGAATGCCCATGCAGAGCTGGACCAGCACGGGGTCTTCGACCAGCCCTTCGGCAGCGAGCTGCTGAGCGAACCATAGATGACCGGTATCGAACGCCTCGATCTCCGGGCGCACCCCGAGCGCCGTGATCTGCCGCGCCATCTCGCGCAGCATCGAAGGCGTGTTGGTCATGACATAATCGCCAAGATTGAAATTCATCGTTCCGCAGTCGAGGGTGCAGATCTCGGGAAGGCATTCCGCGACATGGGCGACACGTTCAGTAGCTCCTGCCATATCCGTGCCTGTTTCGTTGACCGGAATGGGAGCTTCAACATTGCCGAGGACGAGGTCCCCACCCATGCCAGCGGTCAGGTTCAGGACAACGTCGACGTCGGCCGAGCGGATCCGGTCCGTCACCTCGCGGTACAGATCCCGCCGGCGTGACGCGGCTCCGGTCTCCGAATCCCGGACATGGCAATGGACGACAGCGGCCCCGGCCTTGGCCGCGTTAATAGCTGATTCTGCGATCTGTTTCGGCGTGATTGGCACGTGCGGCGAGCTACCCACGGTGTCGCCCGCGCCAGTAACGGCGCAGGTAATGAAGACATCGCGATTCATCGACAACGGCATGGCGGTCTCCAAATTACGCGGGAAACTTGACGGGAAAGGCGAAGCGTGACGCAACTCTTTGCGCAGTCCGTTTTCTCTTCTGCGAAAGCCATGATCTTTGCCCATTCCGACTCGCCGTTGAACGTCACGCTGCTGCTGTTCCCCGGCCTTTCGCTCCTATCGCTCGCGGCGACGCTCGACCCTATGCGTGGCGCCAATCGCGTGCTGGGTAGGCCTGCCTATTGCTGGAAGCTCACGTCTATCGACGGCAAAATGCCGGTTGCGAGTTGCGGGCTACCGATTCCAGTCGACGGCGTCTTTGATTCCGCCCAGCGGCAGGACGCGCTCATCCTGATCGCGGCCTTCGACGCGATGCGATTTGGGACGCCGCCGGTCCTGAGATTGCTGCGCGCCGGCGCCAAGCGCTCGGCTATTGTCGGCGGCATCGAATCCGGCCCCTGGCTGATGGGGATGGCAGGGCTGCTCGACGGACGCCGCGCAACAACCCATTGGGAGGATCTTGAGGATTTTGCCGCGCGCTTTCCGAACGTGGACGTCCAACCGGATCGTTTCGTGGTGGATGAGCCAGTCTTCACGACGGGCGGCGCGACTCCCGCGCTCGATTGCCTGCTTTCGCTGATCCGCGCGCGCAACGGCTATTCGGCGGCCCTCGATGTCGCCAGCCTCTATATCTACGAAGAGGTGCGAACCGGCTCGGACGCGCAGCCGATCGTGTCGCTCGGACGGATCCGCCAGCACGAGCCGCGCGTCGCCGAGGCGATCCGAATCATGGAGACGCATATCGACCGACCAGTGACGATCGCCGCCATCGCGCGCCGTGTCGGCGTCTCGACGCGAGCCCTGGAGACGCTGTTCCTGAAGATCGTCGACGCCTCCCCTGGGGCATACTTTGTCGCGCTGCGCCTCAACGCAGCGAGACGCCTAGTGCTCGACACCAATCTTCCTATCGCCGAGGTTGCCGAGCGGAGCGGCTTTTCCGCCATCGCTTCCCTGTCACGAGCTTTCAGGCGGCAATTCGGCGCGCCACCGTCCGCGGCGCGCCGTTCGAGACTCTGAGGGCAGAGCGCTGTCTGCCCTCGACTACAGACCAAGCCCGCTCTTCACTGCTGCAAGCCCCGACTTGCCGTCGATCGTCGTCACGCCGTCAAGCCATTTGGCCAGCGCGGCCGGGTTCGCCTTCATCCAGGCGCGCACAGCGGCATCGGGCTGCATGCCCTGGTCGAGGATGTCGCTCATCAGGCGATTTTCGATGGCGGAGTCGAAGGTGAGGTTCGATAGCAAACGCTCGACATTAGGACACTCTTTCGCGTATCCGGCTCGGGTCAACGTGACAACGGTGGCGCCGCCATCATTCGGCCCGAAAACGTCGTTGCCCTTCTGGAGATAGACCATCGGCAAATTGACATTCATCGGATGCGGTTGCCAGCCGAAGAAGACGACGGGCTTGCCTTCCTTGATCCGATGCGCGGTTTCGGAAAGCATCGCCTGTTCGCTGGATTCGACAAGCTTGAAACCGCCGAGGCCGAACGTATTGTCCGAGATCATCTTCGAGATGGTGCCGTTGGCGCCACTGCCAGGCTCGATGCCATAGAGCTTGCCGTCGAGCCGGTCCTTGAAGCGGGCGATATCGGCATAGGTCTTCAGCCCTGCGTCATAGGCGGCTTTGGAGGTCGCGAAACCGATTCGGGCGTCGCTGAGGTTGTTCGCCGCGACGTCGACCTTGCCAGCCTTGACCAGCGGCGCCTGGCTTGGCTCCTGCAGCGGCATCCAGTTGCCGAGAAACACATCGATGTCGCCGTTTTCGAGCGACTTGAAGGTGACGGCCACCGACAGGACTGTGATGTTCGGCTTATAACCGAGGCCGGTCAAAATCTGGTTCGCGATCTGCGTGGTGGCGGTAATGTCGGTCCAGCCGACGTCCGAAAAATGCGGTTTGGCGCAGGAGGCCGCGTCGCCAGCATAGACGGTGGACGAGACAAGCGCGGCCGAGAGGCTGAGGCACGCAACGAGACTGCGTAAAATCATTGGGCTCCCTCCTGTTGGCGGTGATGCGCTTCCGCCACGCGGAAGTTTAGCCCCGGCGCTGCGCGTCGCTTGACCTCTTTTGAAGCACCGATGACCGAATGCGAAGTCTCTGCCGCGCAGAGCATAGCTTCCGTCGCGGCCGGTACGGCGCCGCGTGATTTGCCCTTGGAGGGAGTCGGTTTGGCTCCTTCGCGGCGGCGGGCCGCGATGTTGCTCCGGTCGATCCATTTGGGTTTTCTTCGCTCGTCGCCGTTGCGCTGCGAAAGGCCCCGCTTAGGAGCGTTGGATTTCCTTGGATTTCCTCGTACGAATCGAGACTTTTCAATGGGTTACGCAGCTTGAAGCGGGAAAATTTTTTCTCGGCCCTTTTCCTGGCATTGAGAGGCGCCGGAACGGGGACGATGCGGAAGTGCAGGATTGTTCATGGGGCAAGCTTACCCCAGTTTCTGATTTTCTGCAATAGATTGTCGTCCGCGCCACAGCCTTTCGGCCGCCTCAATCCAAAAGCAGCTCGCGGTGGTCGAAGGCCCTGTATACTGAAACCAACTGCAACCTTAGAGTGTGATCGTATCACCCCCGATGCGAATTCGAATCTGCAGGACCCCGAGACGCTTCCAATGGTCAACTTACGCCGGCTCCCGGACCCGGGCTTGAGCCGGGCCTCGGTGGCGAATTTCTGTGCCAAGCACTTTCAAGCATTCCCGAATGAAAGCCGCGAGCGCTGTCCACCCCTTGGCCGACACCATCGTACCGTCGACATAGGCCTCTGTGGGCGAAAGGTCGACGTAGGTCCCCCCCGCGAGCGTCACCTCGGGTTCGCAAGCGCCTAGCGCTCCAACCTTCTTGCCACGCACAACGCCGTCCACGGCCACCAATATCTGGACACCGTGGCAGATCGTAAAGATCGGCTTGTCGGCCTCGTGAAAATGGCGGACCATCGCCTGAACCCGTTTGTCAGTCCGGATGTATTCAGGACCGCGGCCCCCGGCGCAATAGACTGCGTCATACCCACTCAACTCCTTCTCGGCCCCCGAGAAGGTCTTGTTGATCGTGAAGAAGTGGCCAAGCTTCTCGGTATAGGTCTGATCGCCCTCGAAATCGTGCAACGAGGTCTTGATGCGATCGCCGGCCTTCTTGTCCGGGCACACGGCGTGCACTGTATGACCGACTGCTTCCATCGCCTGCTGATAGACGAAGATCTCGTATTCCTCTGTAAATTCACCGGCTAGCATGAGAATCTTTTTGCCTGACATCGTTGGGTCTCCTCACGTTAATCGCAGGGCGGCGCAACCCGCCCGAGATTATTCGCAGCTATTCGCCGCTCGTTTTAATGGCTCATACTTCGATGCCGAGCGCGTGCTTGACAGCGGACTGATCGGCGCCTTGGTCGATGAAGTCTTCGAAGGTCGACTGACTCACCTCGATGAGATGCTTCTTGATAAACTCAGCTCCCTCCCGCGCCCCGTCGTCGCGGTTCTTGATCGCGCATTCCCACTCGAGCACCGCCCAGCTCTCATATCCATAGACGGATAGGCTGGAGAAGATCGCGCCGAAATCGATGTCGCCGTCGCCGAGCGAGCGGAAGCGGCCCGCGCGGTGCGGCCATTCAGAGTAGCTCGAGTAAACCCCCTGCTTTGGCGACGGACGAAACTCCGCGTCCTTCACATGAAAGGCTTTGATGCGCTCGTGGTAAACGTCGATGAATCCAACGTAGTCGAGCGCCTGCAAGCGGAAATGCGACGGATCGTAATTAATGCAGCAGCGCTTATGGCCCTTGAGCTTGTCGAGGAAACGCTCGAAGGTCACCCCATCGAATAGATCCTCCCCCGGATGCAGTTCGAAGGCGACGTCGATGCCTTCGTCCTCGTGCGCGTCAAGAATCGGTTTCCAGCGGCGAGCCAGCTCGTCGAACGCGGTCTCAATGAGGCGCGCCGGAAGCGGCGGCCAAGGATAGAGGAACGGCCAAGCGAGAGCGCCCGAAAACGTCACATGGGTCTTGAGATCCATGTTGCGGCTTGCTTTTGCGGCGAGCGTAACCTGCTCTGTCGCCCATTCTTGCCGCGCCTTCGGATTGCGACGCACATGTTTGGCGGCGAACGCGTCGAAAGCCTGATCATATACGGGATTGACCGCAACGAGCTGGCCCTGCAGGTGGGTTGCGAGCTCGGTGATCTCGACACCGTGCTTCTTGGCGGTCCCGGTAAGTTCTTGGCAGTAGCCAACGCTTGCGGCGGCTTTCTTGAGGTCGATGAACCGGCCGTCCCATGCCGGAATCTGCACGCCCTTGTAGCCGAGGCTCGCCGCCCAGCCGCAGATAGAGTCGAAGGTGTTGAACGGCGCCGCGTCACCCGCGAACTGGGCGAGGAAGATTGCGGGTCCCTTGATCGATTTCAAGTCGATTTGTCCTTTTCGCGTACTGAACGCCGGGTCAGGCTTTGGCCCATTCCTCGCGTAGGAATTTACCCCCGAACTGGTAGACCTCCTCGCGGTTGGGGAAGAAGTCGCGCCAGACCCGCGTTGCCGCGGCCAAGTCTGGTAAAGCCCGCCCAAAGGCTTCGATCACGCACCAGCCGTCGTAACCGCTATGTTTGAGCGCCTTCATCGTCGCCACCCAGGGAACATGGCCTTTGCCGGGCGTCCCGCGGTCGTTCTCGGAGAAGTGCACATGATTGATCTGAGCGATATTGGGAGCGATGACCCCGACCGGATCCTTCTCCTCGATATTGGCGTGGAATGTGTCGTATAGGAGTCCATAGTTAGGTTCGCTCACTTGCCTAACGACGTCGGCTGAATCCGCGACCGTATTGAGCACGTAGCACTCGAAGCGATTTAGGGGCTCAACCGAAAGCTTAATGTTGTGTCGCGCCGCATAAACAGCGGCGTCTTTATGCACGCCCACAACATTGGCGCGTTCGGCTTTCGTCGGCGGCTCGCCGGTGAAGACGCCGAGCGGCTGGTAGAACGGTCCGCAAAGCGTCTCCCCGCTCGCGGCCACCAGACAGTCGATTGCCCATTTGAGATGATCGAGTCCGGCGGAGCGGATCGCTGGACCTGCGCTGACGCAATTGCGCTCTGCGTCTGGGATGACCGTAACCGCCGTAGCCCGAAGGCCGTTGTCACGGATCGCTCGACCGACTGTGCGGAAGTGATCTGGCGTTCCTTCAAAGATAGGAAGCTCCACCCCATCAAAGCCCGCCCGCTTGATGCCCGCGAACAAGGGAAAGTGCTCCTCGGTGATATGCGTCGACCACAAGAGCATGTTGAAGCCTAGCAGCACTCTTTCCTCCCTGTATTTGAACGCGGGCCAATCGATCTCAGCGTCTTAAGAGCGACGTGAGAAGTGCGGCGAGCGCCACGGCGATCGCCGCGACGCCCCAGACGAACGGCTGACGATAGAACGGCTCACTCGTATCCGGCGCGACAGCGTTCACAAAAAAGACGCCATAGAGATAGGCCGCAACGATCGAGATAAGCATGACCACGAAGAAGGCCAGCGCCACGATGACGCCGGCCGCGACGAGCGACCGCAGGGTCGTTCCCGGCTGACACAACGGCAAGAGGTTGTTGGCGAGGCCGGCAAAGACAACAAGCGCGCAACCGATCCCGAACAGCGTCAAGCTGAACGGCTGGAAGATCAGCGCTAGCGCAAGAATCCCGAGCCCTATGAGGCCCCACTCGAGGCGCTGCGCGGTCGCGGGGCTCATGCCACCGAGCGCTCTTTTGGCCGCCATAGCCACTTCATTGCTCATGTGCGGACCGCCTTTCCCGAACTGTCAAACACATGCGTCTCGCGCGCGTCCGTGCGAAGGCTAAGCGCATCTCCCGACTTGACCTTGATCTCGCGCGGCACAACGACCCGTAGGTCGCTGCCAAGCGGCGTTCGGGCGTGGATAAGAGTCTCAGCGCCCATTGGCTCGATCAGTTCCGCGCGCCCGGCGATCGTATCGGCGCTTCCGGCACCGTCGGGGATGAGCGCGCGGGGCCGGATGCCGATTGTGACCTGTCCCTTTGCGAGTTTCTTCACCGCCGGATCCACTGGAAGGCGGATCGGCTGGCCGTCGACAGTGAACCGCCCGTGCGGCCCCTCGACGCCATCGAACTGCGCGGGGAGGAGGTTCATCTGCGGCGTCCCGATAAAGCTCGCGACGAATAGCGTGGTCGGCCTCGCGAACACCTCGTGGGGCGAAGCGATCTGCTCGATGACGCCGTCGCGCATGATCGCAATCCGGTCAGCCATCGTCAGGGCCTCGAGCTGATCGTGGGTGACGATCACAGTCGCCTTCGAGAGCCCGGTTAGAACGCTCTTGATCTGGCCCCGCATGGTCTGGCGGAGCTCGATGTCGAGCCGGCTTAAAGGCTCGTCGAACAAAAAACAGTTCGGATCACGGACCACCGCCCGCGCGACCGCCACGCGCTGCTTCTCGCCTTCTGAGATATGGTTCGGCAAACGATTGAGCACCGGTTCGAGTTGGAGCATGCGCGCCACCCGCGCCACTCGGTCCGAACCAGTTTGCGCGTCAAGACCCTCGACGTGCAACGGAAACATGATGTTCTCGCGCACAGTCAGCGCCGGATAGAGCGCATAAAACTGGAACACCATCGCGATGTCGCGCTGGTCGGGCCTGAGGTCATTCATCCGCTTTCCAGCGATGACGACGTCGCCGGCGCTTGCGCGCTCAAGCCCCGCGATAATGCGCAAGGTTGTCGTTTTGCCGCATCCGGAGGGACCCAAGAGGCACACGACCTCTCCCGCCGAGACCCCGAGGCTCACATTCTTGACGGCGGTGAATCCGCCGAAATGCTTTGTGACGCCCTTAAGTTCGATCGTCGACATTAGGCTATCTCTTGATTGTGCCGAACGTGACGCCGCGCAAGAGCTGGTTCTGCAGCGCGAAGGTCACGATGATCACCGGGATTAAGAACAGCGTTTCGATAGCGGCCAGAAGGCCCCAGCGCACGCCGATGTCGCCTCCGATCGTCTGCGACATGGCGACCGGAACGGTCCGCGTCTCGACGCCCGACAAGAGAAGGGCGAACAAAAACTCGTTCCAAGTGAGAATGAGGCCAAACACGGCAGTGGCGGCGAGGCCTGCCCACACTTGCGGGAGGCAGATCTTGAAGAAAACCCGGACGTCGGACGAACCATCAATGCGAGCCGCGTCCTCAACGTCGGGAGAGAGTTCGTCGAAGAAGCTCTTCATCATCCAGATCGCGAACGGCAGGTTGAACACAGTGTAGAGAGCGATGATGCCCGCATACGTGCCAGCGAGACCCGTGACTCGGAACATGATGAAAATCGGGATGATAACGACGATCCCGGGCAGCATGCGCGTCGTCAGAATCATGAACAGATAGGTGTCATTGCCTTTGAGCGGATAACGCGAGAAGCCGAATGCGGCCAAAGTGCCGATCGCGAGCGCGAGAAGCACGCTCACTCCGGAAATGAACAAGGAATTGAAGAAATAGAGTGTGAACCCGGTATTGACCGCGGGTCCGCCAGCCGAATAGGCGCGGCTGAACACCTGGGCAAAATTCTCGAGCGTCGGTGTGAAGAAGAACTTCGCTGGAACGGCGAGCGCGTCTTCGTAGGTTTTAAAGGCCGTCAGGATGATCCAGAAGACGGGGAAGAAGTAGATCAAGCTCACGATGGCGGCGCCGATGGTCCGGCCCCAGCCAGCTTCGCCAACGCCCGAAACCGATCCGCCAAGGCGAATCCGACGAGCGAGCGGCGTGCGCGCTGCGCGAGCGGAACCAGCGGGAGCGTTCACCGTCATGTCGGTCATGAAGCGGGAGCCTCCCTTGCGCGCTCGTTGGCGAAATAGAGATAAAGGTTGGTGAGCACGATGACGGTGAAGAGCAGGATGTAAGCGAGCGCGGTCGACTCGCTCGTCTTGTTGTTCTCGAAGGCGATGCGGTAGACGCGGAGCGCGATCGTCTCGGTCGCGGTACCCGGTCCGCCATTCGTCAACAGGAAGACGAGGTCGAATAGCTTGAAGGCTTCGATGGTCCGGAATAGCAGCGCCAGCAGCATCAGGCCGCGAATGTAGGGAAATGTGATCGACCAGAACTGTCGCCAGCCCGAGACGCGGTCGATCGCGGCAGCCTCGTAAAGGTATTTCGGAACGCTGACGAGCCCGGCGAGCACCAGCAGCATGACGAACGGCGACCACATCCACGCGTCGGCGAACACAATGCCGATGCGCGAGCCCCAGACGCTGTTCATCAGGATGAAGGGCTGACCGGTGAAGACCCGCACCGCTTGCGACAGGAGCCCGAAGGTCGGGTCGTAATAGTAACGAAAGAAGGCGCCGACCGCCACGAACGACAGCATCATCGGCGTCAGCACGAGGATGAGCAGGTACCGGCGCAACGGGAATTGCTTCGAGAATAAGAGGGCGAGGAGGAAGCCGACCACCATCTGCAAAGACACGGTCATGATGACGAGGGTGATCGTGTTGTGCAGCCGATCCCAGACGTCGGGATCGCTGAGGACCTTGGCGTAATTGTCGAGCCCGACCCAAGTCGGCGCCCGGGCTCGGTTGGCTTTGTAGCTGAAAAAGGATAGCCCGAACGACCACACAAGCGGAAAGACGTTCATCAGAAAGAGGAGCGCGAGCGCCGGCGTCACCAGCAGGCCGCCGATGTATTTCCCCCAGGCGTTTGCGATCAGCGTCACGGCGAAAAGGGCGGCGAGCGCGGACGAAGCCCAGAAGGAAACTTGCGGCGGCAGGGATGCAATCGCCAGCGCCATGCCGGCCACGAAAACGATCAGCGCGCCCTGCCAATTGTCCCAACGCGGCGCGATCACACGTTGGAAGAATGGAACAGTTTGAGGAACGTCAGTTGTCGTGGTCATTGGCTCGTCAGATCGAAGCGGCGCTGGTTTCGGATACGGACAGTCGACCACAACTTTCTCATGGCCAGTCGGCGCGCCACGCGGGGCGGCGCGCCGTTTCTGAAGCGCTTTGCGTCCTACTTGATGCGGCCAGCTTCCTTCAGCGTCTTCTCCTCGAAGTTGGCGATGTTATCGAGCGTCGTCTTAGCGTCCTGCTGACCGGTGATGGCCTTGGTGTATTCTTCCTGCTGCTCGGTCAGGAGCTCAAAGAACTCAGGGATGTGCCAGAAGTCCTTCTGCCAATCGAGGCTCTCCGCCCAGGTGCGGTTCCAGGGACGGAACGTGAGATAGCTCGGATCGCTATAGACAGACTTCAGGGCGCTCTGACCACCAGCTTTTGCGTAAGCGATCTGCGTATCCTTCGACAGCCACCACTTGACGAAGTCCAGCGCCTCCTTGTTCTGGATATCCGAGTTCCAGGTCATCAGCACGAACGGCTGTCCACCGATCACCGACCAGCGCACGACGCCCTTGTCGGTCTTGAGGCCCGGCAGCTGTGAGAAGGCGATCTTGTCGGCAACCTTCGACGTCGCCGGAGTGATCGAGCTTTCCGCGAAGCCGATCCATTCCAGATTGCTCGCCACTTTACCCGCCCGGAAGAGTTCATCCGTCTTGAAGATGTCAAGGTTGCCAGTCGTCCCTTCTGGCGGGAAGTACTTCACGAGCGAGAGGAGGTGCTCGAAGGACTTAACCGCTGCGTCCGAGTTTACGACGCCGGCCGCATGAGCGTTGGGCTGCTTGGTCTCGTCCCAAATGTCGCCGCCGTGCTGCCAGAGGAACTCATAGGCGGAAGTTGTGAAGAAGTCGTAGCCTTTGCCGACTTGGAACTCGATACCGTAGAAGTCATCGTCGAGCGGCTTGTTCATCAGCAACTCGCCCTTCTTGCGCTTGAAGAACTCGCCAATATCCTTGTAATTGTCCCACGTGATCTGGTCCATTTCTTCGGGAGTACAAGGCAGTTTATAGTTGTACTTAGCCTTGAAGTTTTTCTGCTCGGTGCCGTCACAAAAAACGTCCTTTCGGAAGTAATTGACGACAAGATCCGGCATCTGCGGGAACCCGTACAGCTTGTCGGACTTGTACGGGTACGTCGAATAGGAGTCCTTGACCGCCGGATGCAGGTCCTTGAACACGGCCTGCAGGTCGGGGTCGGCGTCCACGTATTTGTTGATGTTGAGGTAGTAGCCGCCCTCGATGAAAGCGCCAAGCCACTGGCTGTCGGAGACCGCCATATTGTATTTCTTTTCGCCTGACGTCAGCGAGGCGTTGAGGCGGGTGTAGTAGTCCGGCCACGGGATGAAGTCGACGTCGAGCGTCACCTTGTTGCCGGACTTCGGCTTGTAGGTCTTGTCGAACAGATCCTTCATGATGTGGGTCGGCGGCCAATCAGGGACCGCCATTTTCAGAGTCACGTCCTCAGCGGACGCAGGCCCGCTCGCAAGGCCTGCGGCGAGCATTAGCGACGCCGCCGCGAGGCCAGACGCCATCATTGCTTTCATCTTCATGCTTCGTTCCTCCCTTGGCGCCCATATTTTTGCGCCACTATCTTCGGCTTATGGCCGAACCGTTATGACCTCTGAATAGATAGATCTTCGCCGGGTCAATGATAATCGGAAGCTGATCGCCTTCCTTGATGTTCGCAGCCTGCGCCTCCGGCAGGACCATTCGGAACGGTTGGCTGTTCGAAATCAGCGATACGACGGTGACGTCTCCGAGCGGCTCGAGCTGCTGAACGGTTGGTTCGCTCGAAGCGGGGGCGCGATTCGCAAGCCGCACGTCAGAGGGCCGCACGCCAAGCGCCAATGACTCACCGGCGTCCATCGGTTCGGCGAAGCGTGAGGGTTTCAGCGGGCCGAACGGCGTCTCGAGACTCGCGCCGTCGCTAGCGACCTTCACGTCGAAAATGTTCATGTGCGGTGACCCGATCTTGCTAGCGACATAGCGGTCGACTGGCCTTTCGTAGAGATCGTCCGGTGAGCCCTGCTGAACGGCCTGGCCGTCACGCAAAACAGCGATCTCCTCGCCCATCGAGAGTGCCTCGAGTTCGTCCGGAGTCGCGTAGACGACGGTCATGCCGAACTGCCGATGCAGCCGCTTTAGCTCGGCGCGCATATCGTACCTGAGCTTGGCGTCGAGGTTTGTAAGCGGTTCGTCCAGAAGCAGGAGCTTCGGTCTGCGGATGAGCGAACGGCCGAGCGCAACGCGCTGCTGCTCGCCTCCCGACAGTGTCGCCGGCTTCTGCTGAAGCCGATGCGAAAGCTTCAGCATTTCGGCGGTTTCGCCGACGCGCCGCGCGATCTCCGCGTAAGGAAGACCGTCTTCCACCAAGGGATAAGCCAGATTCTTGAAGACGTCGAGGTGGGGATAGAGGGCGAAAGACTGAAACACCATCGACACCCCGCGGCCTCGGATGGGTGCGTTCGTCACATCCCGGCCGCCAATATGAATAGTTCCGCTGTCGAGTGGCACGAGGCCCGAGATGGCCCTTAGGGTCGTGGTCTTGCCGACCGAACTCGGGCCGAACAATACGAAAAAGCAGCCCTCGGGAACCTCCAGGCTCAAGCGGTCAAGGGCTCGGACCGAGCCATAGGTCTTGGTCAAGTCCGACAAAGACAATCCGACCGCTCTTGTCGTAGCCATACCCCTCCCTCGCCTTCCGATGTCAGTCACTTGAACTTTGCGTCTACCCGCTCGCAACGCGACTGTGTGACGGTTGCTCCCACTGACCCGAAGTAGCCGAGCGTAGTACGGCGCCAGTCACCTGATCAGTGGCGAAGCCGTCGCGGAATGTTGGCGCAGCTGGCTTCCCGGATTCAAGGCTATCGATGAAATCGGCTGCCTGATGAATGAAGCTGTGCTCGTAGCCAATCTGCAGCCCCGGCACCCACCAGTGCTTCATATACGGGTGGTCACTGTCCGTGATGTGGAGCGACCGCCAGCCGCGCACGATTCCCTCATCGCGATGGTCGAAGTACTGCAGACGATGAAGGTCGTGGAGGTCCCAAAAGATCGAGGCGTGTTCGCCATTGATTTCGAACGTATAGAGCGCCTTGTGGCCGCGAGCGTAGCGAGTCGCTTCGAAAGACGCGAGCGAGCCATTAGCGAAGCGCGCAAGGAAGAGGCAGGCGTCGTCGATACTGACCGGCTCGACCTTGCCCGTAAGGTTGTGACTTCTTTCCTTGACGAAGGTCTCTGTGACCGCTGTGACCTTGTCGATGCTTCCATTCAGCCACATGGCCGTATCGATGCAGTGCGCAAGCAGATCGCCGGTGACCCCGCTGCCTGCAACGCTTGCATCGAGCCGCCAAAGCGCCGCTCCGCCCTGCGGCAGGTCCTTGGAGATTGTCCAGTCCTGCAGGAATTTCGCCCGGTAATGATAGATCTTACCAAGCCTTCCTTCGTCGATGAGGTGTTTGGCCAGCGTCACAGCCGGCACACGGCGATAGTTGTACCACACCATGTTCGGGACGTTGGCCTTCTCGACCGCGGCGACCATTTTTGCCGCTTCAGCTTCATTCCGACCGAGAGGCTTCTCGCACATGACCACTTTGCCCGCCCCGGCGGCGGCCACCGCGATCTCGGCGTGCGTGTCATTGGGAGAGGCAATGTCAATCAGGTCGATGTCCTTTCTCGAGACGAGCTTTCGCCAGTCGGTCTCAGAGGACTCGTAGTTCCAGTTTTTGGCGAAGGCTTGCACCTTCTGCTCATCCCGGCCACAGACCGCCTTGAGTACGGGCTCGCGATTCAGATCAAAAAACTGGTTCACCTTCCCGAATGCATTCGAATGAGCGCGGCCCATGAATCCGTACCCAATGACGCCAACATTAAGCTTCTTCTTTTCCCCAGCCATGCCACGCTTGTCCTCTTTGGCTACTGCGCCCAACCGTGAGCGTCTCGCACCTTCACCATCGCACCCAGAATGTCGTCCCACGTCTTCTGTTTCATCATCTCGGAGTTCGGGAACATGCAGCCGTCCCAGCAGATGTGTTTGCAGACTTTGGTGATCTCGCCCTTGTCGTCGCGCAGCCAGTAGCCGGCGTGACGCGTAATATCGAGTTTGCCATTCGGGTCGCCGACCATGCAGTGACGTCCCGTCTTGTCGTGCGAGCCTTCGCCTTTGACGGTGGCGTCGTTTTGGGCGACATGGAAATCAATCGTCCAGGGTCGGAGCGCGTGCGCGACTTTTTGGACCGCCCCGTCGAGCGCGCTCGGGTCGGCCCAGTCGTAGTCCTTTGGAAGGATGCGGTGCTCCGGGGCATTGTATCCCATTGTGTAGAGCAGCGTATGGGCCATATCGGCCTGGAAGCCGAGGGTCTTCGGCCGCCCAACTGCCTCCAGCAGTTCGACCATGTCCTTCCAGCTATGCATTCCGCCCCAGCAGATTTCGCCTTCCGCCGCGAGGCGCTCGCCATATTGCTCGGCGACATCGCACGCTTTGCTGAATGTCTTTGCGATCTGTTTCTGGTTGTCGGCCGGGTTGGACGCCCAATCATGCACCCCGCTCGCGGAATCGATCCGGACGACTCCGGACTTGCGAATTCCATTGTCACTGAGCTGCCGCGCAATGCGGCAGGCTTTATCGACCATAGCGACAAATCTGTTGCGCTCTTCGTCCGAACCCATCGCGGAACCACCGCCGACTGGCGGCCAGACAGGGGCGACCACTGAACCGACTGCAAGCTCGTAGCCGGCGATCTTGTCGGCCAACCGGTGGACGTCGTCTTTGCTCGAATCTATCGACGTGTGTGGATCGGCGAGGAAGAGGTCCACGCCTTCAAACTTGCTGCCATCGGACCGCGCAGCGGCGGTGAGCTTGAGCATCGTATCGAGGTCGATCGGCGGCTCTGAATCTGGTCCTTTGCCGACGAGGCCTGGCCACATCGCATTGTGAAGCTTCGGGTAATTATTCCCGGGCATGCGTCCTCCCCATTTGCGGCTTCGGGCCAAGTCCGAGAGACTAGAGCCGACTTGTTTGCCAGCCGCCCGAGCTTCTCGCCCTTTATACTGGTATGGCCAGTAGGCGAAATAAGCAAGGCTTGGCGAAGAGTTTCCCTGGGCGATGCTCGCCGGATAACGGATGCGAGCTGCGACCAATTTCCCCTCGCTCACGGCGGGCAGTTGGGTACCTCGAAGCGGCAGATTCCAGCGTAAGTGAAGTGACCTGGAAAATTGCTCTCACATTGCCCTTGAGCGGCTCGAAAACGGACCAAAACCGCGCAAGTCGTTGAACGGACAGCTCTCGACGCCACACCGTACTGCTATCGGAGTGATCGTCTCACAGGATGCTCGCGCCGGAGAGCGACCCCTCCGACGCGTTGACATGACCCCTACTTTCCGCCCCAGGCCTGCGGATAGCCCGGCAGGTCCTTGCAGCCGCACATGGCGTAGTGCAGCGGCGGCATCTTGTCGTCGACGTACTTGTCGAGGTCGGCCTGCATGATGACGGGCTGCGGAAGCTTCCAGGTCGGCCCGATCACCGGCTCGCCCTTCAGGATCGCGACCGCCGCGATGACCGGCGAACGCCACTGATAGGTCGGATAGGTCGGCGCCATCGCAGTCAGGCCCTTCTCCTTCCACTTCTTGAGGAAATCCTCCTGGTCCTCGCCGGTGATGATCGGATAAGGCTTGCCGGCGTCCTCGAATGCTTCAAGCGCCGCCACCGCGGTAGCGCCCGCATCCATCCAGATCGCGTCGATATTGCCGAAGCGATTGAGATAGTCGTCGACGATCGCCTTCGTCTTAGCGTTGTCGCCGCCGGTGAATTGAGCACCGACGACGGTGACGCCGTTCTCCTTGAAGATGCGGTTGGCCGCCGACCAACGCGTCTCGAGGACGTCGACGCCGGGAAGAATACGCAACGCCAGCACCTTGCCGCCCTTCGGCATCTTCGAGACGATGAAATCCGCCGTCTGGATGCCCCACCCATAGCCGCCGACCGGATTGACGAAGGTCACCGGGCATTGCGTCAGCACGCCGCGATCAAACACGATCACCGGCAGCTTCTGACACGCCGCCTCGACCGCTGGCGTGAGCGCCGCCGTCGTGTTGGGCGAGACGATCAGGATGTCGCAATTGCCGCTCGAGACGAAGGCGTTAATGTCGGAGATCTGCTTGTCGTCCTTGCCCTGGGCGTCGGCGACGGTGAACGACTTGATGTCGGGTTTCAGCGCCTCGACCTGGGCCTGCATATTGATCCACCCGACCACGCGCCACGGATTGTCGACGCCTGCGTTAGAGAAGCAAAGGCGATAGGGGCCAGGCTTCTTGTATTTGGAGGTGTCGACCGTCTTGCCACCGAGATTCTGCTCCCACGGCTTGCCGGCGGGACCCTGTGGCGACATCGCGAGCAGATCCTTCGCGGCCTGGAACTCCTTCGGATCGTCGAAATTCTGCGCCAGCGCGCCGCTGGCGAAAGCCGCCATCGCCGCGCCGATGGCCAATCGAACCATTGCCTTGGACATTTTCCTCTTTCCTTCCACTTTCTACTTTGTGCCGATGCTCGGCGTTGCGCGAAGCCTATTTCGCTCCGCTAGACCGCGCGCCGCCGGCGCCAAGCGCCGATTGCGACCGCGGCGATCAGAATTAACCCTTGCGCCGTCTCCTTCAACGGCTGCGGCAAGCCAAGCAGCGTCAGCAGCGTGAACAGCGCGGTCAGCGTCAGCGCGCCGGCGACCGCGCCGACCAGCGTGCCCCGCCCGCCCATCAGTTGCACGCCGCCTACCACGCAGGCGGCGATCGCTTGCAGTTCGAGGCCGAGCCCCACGTCGACCGACACGCCGCCGAATCCGCCGAGCAAGACGCCGGCGGTGACCGCCGACAGCGCCGAAATGATGAAGACGCCGAGGCGCACGAATTCGACCTTAACGCCCGCAAGCTCCGCCGCGCGGGGATTGTCGCCGACCGCGAGCACTCGCCGCCCGAACACGGTTCCGTGCAGGCCCCATTGCGCGAGCGCGCACACGACGACAAGCACGGCGACCGCGATCGGGAAGATCTTGATGATCGGCACGTCATGGAAGACGAAACGGCCGAACATACGAAAATTGTCGGGCAGATAACCGCGCGGAGAGCCGCCAGACCACATCATCGCAACGCCGCTGACCGAGAGCAGCGTGCCGAGCGTGGCTATGATCGACGGAGTCCTGAGATAAGCGACGACCGCTCCGTTGATGAGCCCAACCAGCACGCCGACACCGTAGAGCGCCCCGATCGCCCACCAGGTCCTGGAGGGATCGTTGGCGGTCAGCATCGACGCCCCGATCACCGTCAGCGTCACGAGCGAGCCCACCGAGAGATCGAAGCCGCCGCTCACAAGCACGAAAAGCTGGCCAGAGGCGAGGATCGCCAGCGGCGCCGCGCGACGAAGGAAGTTCATCGCGCCGGCCGGCTCGAGATAGGTCGGCTGCAGGAGTCCGATCGCGACGTAGAGCGCGAGGAACACGACGACTGCGAGATTCACGCGTCGCACCAAGGCGACCGCGCGAGCCCGTTCGCCGCTCCGAGGAAGCGCAACAGTCACCCGACATGCCCTCGGCTGCGGAAGGTATAGGCCGCGACGGCGAGAATGACGATCGCGCCGCGAAGTACAAGCTTCGGATAGGCGGAAACGCCGAGCATATTAAAGGTGGCGTCCAGCGTGGCGAACAGTAGGACGCCGGCAAGCGTCCCCCAGACGCCCCCGCGTCCGCCCGCGAGCAGCGTGCCGCCGATCACCACGACCGCGATCGATTCGAGATCGTAGACGCCGTCGCGTCCGACCCAGGGGGCGCCGGACCGCAGGCGGCTCGCGAGATAGAGGCCGGTGAGGCCGGCCCCGACGCTGCAGACAACGTGCGCTCCAATAGTGACGACGTCGGTTCTGATACCGGCAAGCCGTGCGCCCTCGGCGTTGCCGCCGACTGCGTAGAGATGCGCGCCGAAGCGCGTCGCCCAGAGAATGAACGACGCGATCGCCGCGAGGACGAACAGGGCCGCAACCGAATAGGGCACGACGCCGAACGCGCTATAAGCGACAAGCTGGAACTCGGGCGGCACCGATCCGGCGAAATTGGTGAAGCTCGCCGACAGGAGGCCCTGCAGGATGAGTCCGACGCCAAGCGTCGCAATGAACGGATTGACCCGCAGGCGCGAGATGATTGCGCCGTTGATCGCGCCGACGAGCGCCGAGACTGCGAGGACGATGAGCACCGCCGCGACCATCATCTCTGCCCGGCCCTGCATGATGTAGGAGGCGAGGACTGCGGCGACGCTGATCATATTGGCGACGGAAAGATCAATCGATCCGGCGATGATGGCGAAGGTCTGGCCAAGCGCCACGATCCCGAGCGCAACCATGCGCTGAAGGAGGCCAACGACGCCCGACGGCTCCAGCATCTTGGTCTGTCCGGTCCAGACCGCCACGCCGACGTAGAGGACGACCGAACCGACAAGCAGCAGCGGCGGCGCCGAGAGAGAGCGGCGCCAGGCTGTTGCGGGAGCGAGTGCCTGCGCGTCGCTCATGAAGCGAAGTCTTGCGGTTCACGCTCGTGTGCAACAGCGATCGCCATCACCTCTTCCTCGGTGGCGCCGCCGGGCAACTCGCCGACCAACGCGCCCTCACGCATGACGAGGATCCGGTCGCTGACCCCTATGATCTCCGGAAGATCCGACGAGATCATCAGGATCGCGCGCCCATTTTTTGCGAGCGCGCGCATGATTCTGTAGATCGCCGCCTTGGCCGCGACGTCGACGCCGCGGGTTGGTTCGCTGAATATGAGGACCTCGGGGTCGCGCGCGAGCCAGCGGGCGATGATCACCTTCTGCTGATTGCCGCCGGACAGGAACTGCACCTCCTGGTCGAAGCTCGCGGCTCTCACGTCGAGCTGCGCAAGCCGTTCGTCCGTCGATTGGGGGGACATCGGCTCGGAGGTCGGCGAGCGCAGAGGAGATGCGAAAGCTCGCTCGGTGAGGGTCGCGTTGTCGCGCACCGATTGCTGCATCAAGAGACCCTCGCGCTTGCGGTCGTCGGAGAGGCGGCCGATGCCGGCCTCGATCGCGGCGCGCGAGCTGCGCAACATCCGCACCCGGCCGGCGATCTCCATCACGCCGCTCTCAAACGGCTCATCGCCACATAGCGCCTGCGCCAGCGCGCTTTTGCCGGAGCCTTCGAGGCCGGCGACGCCAACGATTTCGCCGGCCCGGACCTCGAAACTGATGTTGCGCAGGCGGCGGTTTCGGCCGTCGCGGACCGCAAGCGCCTGCGGTCCCAACGGTTGCGTCGAGCGCGGCGGGTAGAAGTCGGACAGGTCGCGACCGACCATCGCGCGCACAAGGCGGCTGGTCGGCGTCTCCGCAAGCGACGCGGTGAGCACCGTGCGCCCGTCCTTCAGCACGGTGACGCGATCGGCGACCGCCTGGATCTCGGGCATTCGATGAGAGATATAGACGATCGAGACGCGTTCGGCGCTGAGCCTCCGCACGAGATCAAGAAGACGAGCCGCGTCATCCCGGTCAAGCGCAGCGGTCGGTTCATCCATGACGAGGATGCGGGCGTGGATCGCCAACGCCTTGGCGATTTCGACGATCTGCTGCTGGGCGATGTGGAGATCCCCGGCGAGCGAATCGGGCGCGACCGACGACCCGAGCCGCCTCAGGAGGCGGCTCGCCTCTACGCGCATCTTGCGCCGGTCAAGGATGCCGCAGCGCGTGGGTTCGACGCCAAGAAAGATGTTTTCCGCAACCGACCGATGCGGCAGCAGGCTCAGCTCCTGGTGGATGATGCTGATGCCGGCGCGCCGCGCTGCGACGGGGTGCGAAAACGCAACCTCGCGCCCGTCCAGCCGGATGGTCCCGCCGTCCGGGCGGTAGACGCCGCCTAAGATCTTGATGAGCGTCGATTTGCCCGCGCCGTTTTCGCCGCAAAGCGCATGGACTTCCCCGGGCGCGCAGTCGAAGCTGACGTCGTCGAGCGCCTGCACGCCGGGAAACGTCTTCACGATGTTGAGCATTTCGAGAGCGGACGCCTGCTCCACCACTCTCTCAACTCCCTGCGCGAGCGCCCTCGATTCCGCGGCCCTACTCCGCCGCGATGCGCTCCTGCGCCGCGCGCCGCGTCCGCGGATCGCGGTGCAGCTTGCCGTCCTTCATGATCATCGCCAGTCGATCGGGGCCGACGAGCACCGACTGATCGACGAGAGGATTGCCGTCCACGAGCAGCAGGTCGGCCAGCGCGCCGGGCTTGACGACGCCAAGCTCGCCCTTGTGACCCATCAGTTCTCCGCCGACCGAGGTCGCGCAGCGCAGCGCCTCCGCCGGCGTGTAGCCGAAGAACTTGACAAAATGGCCGATGTCGCGGGCGTTCTGGCCCATCGGCGTGATCTTGAAGCCGTAGTCGCCGCCGATGACCACCTTGATGCCCCGCTTCCTCATTTGCTCGTACGTGTGGCAAGTGGCTTCGAGCTTGCGCGGCAGGTGCATGGATTCGACGACCTCACGGGTCATCCCGACGGCCTCGCCCTCGTAGACCGCATTGTGCACGAGACCGAAGGCCGGGCCGACGATGACGCGGTCCTTCGCCGCCTCGAGCATGTCGAGCGCCTCTTCATCGGCGAAGTCGCAATGATAGACACAATCGACGTGATTGCGCACGGCCCGCTTTACCGAGGCCGCGGCGCGGGCGTGGCACGCGACGCGCTTGTTCCACTCGTGGGCGACCTCAACCGCGGTCGCCACCTCGGTCTCGCTCATCGACGTGATCTCGGCGCGCGCGTTGGACACGAATTCATCGCCCGAGATGTTGATCTTGACATTGTCGACCCCCTCGCGACAGCAGAGGCGAACCGCGCGCCTGACCTCGTCCGGCCCATCGGCGATCATGCCGAAGCTTTCGGCGTGTATGTGTTGCTTGCGCTCGTCGCCCAGGCCGCCGGTCACGGTGATTTCCGGTCCGGCGGCGCGATAGCGTGGTCCGGCGAGATAGCCGTCTTCGATTTCCTGGCGCACGACCACGTCAAGACGCAGCTTGGCGGACGCCGCCGAGTAGCAGGAGGTAAATCCGTGATTGAGGATGAGCGTCGCGTTGCGGCACGTTCTCAGCAGGTGCTCTTCGGGCGGAATTTCGCCGAGATCCTGATTACGCGCCGGGCCGACGAAAGAAAGATGGCAATGCCCCTCGACCATGCCTGGCATGAGGGTCATTCCCCCGCCGTCGATGACCTCAGCTCCGTCGCGGCGAATCTGTTCATGCCCGCGCGCGACCGCGGCGATACGGTTATTTTCAATCAGCACGTCGGCCGAATAGCGCTCGTCGTTTTCGCCATCCCAGACCTGCGCGTTCACGATCAAAAAAGCCACGGCGCACACCCTCCCTTTGCGCCGGCGTTTCCAATTGACGCCCGGTCGCGTCGAGACATTCTATCTCTCCATGATATGGCGATCGCGGGGACCAAGTCCAACGCTTTTCGGGATCGGGCGGACCTGAAGGGGATGCAAGGATAGCTCGCGCTCGTCTCTTGCACACCTCCTGGCCGGCGACGATCCCTTTAGGATTCACGGGCGCTCCAAAGTTCGAGAAAGATCGCGGCGACCCGATCGGCGAAGGCGGGATCGTTGACGTTTAGGCTTATGTCCTCGCGTCGAATGCGCGGGTTCAGCGTGTCGCGAAGCTCAATGCAGAATGCGCTGTCGGCGGCCTCGTCGATGAACGGCCCATCCGGCCGCTTCTGGTAGCTGTCGAACCCGGCGAGCGGCAACACGACCGCCGTCGGCCCTCGGCTTGCGTCGAGCCGGCGGCTCATGATCCGGGCCAGTTCGACCGCTTCCGCTCGCGACGTTCTGACAGCCGAGACATAGGGATTGTGGATCACGAGGCGCCTCTCGGGCGTGTCGAATGCGGCCGGCACGCTGTTTCGGGGACCAAAGTTCAGGACTTCGATCGCGCCGGGAACGACGACCTGCGGAATTCCGCGTCTCCCTGCGGCCGTGAGACGGGCGGGGCCCGCGCTGAAGATCCCGCCCAGCAACTCGTCGGTAAGTTCGCTCGTCGTGTAGTCTACGAGGCCGTCGATCAGCCCTTCGTCGATCATCTGCTCCATCGCGCGCCCGCCGGAGCCGACCGCGTGGAAGACGATGGTCTCGAAACCCGACGCAAGGAGACGGTCCTGAACGCGCAACACCCCAGGCGTCGTCACCCCGAACATGGTGATGGCGACGACCGGTTTCTCCCCAACGTCCTCGACCGCGACCTTGGACATCATGCCGACGACGGCTGAGGCGGCGTTCTGGAGAATGATTCGCGAGAACCGGTTGAGCCCGGCGATATCGGTAACCGAATGCATGAGAACGAGGTCGCGCGTCCCGAAGAACGAAGCGGCGCTGGAGACGAGCGTCGTCACCAAAAGCTTCGGCAGGCCGAGCGGCAGCTCCCGCATGACGCCGCTGATGACCGTCGAACCGCCGGACCCCGCGGCGCCGAGCACGGCGTCGCAGCGCCCCTCGGCCATCAGCCGTTGCACGATGGCGAGCGCGCCCTTGCGCATCGCGTCGAGCGCGACCGCGCGGGTGTCGCTGCCTTCGCGCGTGAACCTGAGGTTCTCGAGCTTCGCGCCGCCCGCCGCAGCCACTTCACCGGCGGAGACGTCCGGCCTGACGGCCGGATCGCCGAGGACGCCGACATCCACGAGCACGACCTCGGCGCCAGCGGCGACAAGGCATTCCCGCATGTACTGGTATTCGCGCCCCTTCGTATCAAGGGTCCCGATCAGGACCACAACGCCCATGTGCGGCCACTCACCTCAACGGCTGAGTTTGAGATTTCGATAGGATTCGATGACGCTCGCGAGCAGCGTCTCGACCGGCAGGCGCTCGATGCTCGACGCCGCCAGGAAGCCATTGACGTCCGTCCTGTCGTAGCAACGCTGCACTTGCTCTGGACTCTCGAACGGCCCGCCGTGCGCGACGACAATCACGTCCTTCCGGATTTCGCGCGCCGCGGCCGATAACGCGGCGGTGCGCTCGCAGGCCGCGTCGAGATCGAGCGCATGGCCGGCGCCGATCATTCCCCCCGTCGTCAGACCCACGTGCGCGCCGACGACATCCGCGCCCGCCTCGACGACGGCGCGCACCTCTTCGGGCGTGAAAGCGTAGGCGATGGTGAAGATGTCGCGCTCCCGGCATCTCCGGATCAGCTTGATTTCCTCGGGATAGCCGAGGCCCGTGTGATCGATCTGCCACCGGAAGGTTCCATCGTAGATGCCGGCGGTAGGAACGTTGGTGATTCCGGAATACCCGAGCTCGAGATAAGTGGTCATAAGCGCGTCGATATTGCGGTAGGGATCGGCAGCGCCGATGCCGCCGATAATCGGGGTGTTCGGCGCGACCGGCACGACCTTGCGCGCGAGGTCGATGGTGATCTGGTTGGCGTCGCCATAAGCGAGGTAGCCGGCCAGCGACCCGTGTCCGTCCATCCGGAAGGGGCCGGTGTTGTAGGCCATGATGATGTCGATCCCGCCGCGATCCATGGTTTTGGCGACGAGGCCGATGCCCGCGCCGCCCATGATCAGGGGCTTGCGGGCCGATATTTTCCCGCGGAGCCGCTCCAGGATCTGTGACCGCGAGAACGCCATGTCCTCCTCCCTGTTGAATTTCGTCCTGCGACCTTATGGGATTAGCGCGCGCCCCCGCCGGAGTTCGAGAACCTCCGGGCCACCGTACCGTGTGATGACGATTTCGTCCGTCTCGATTCCGGTCGCAGCCGGACGCGGGTTGGGCGCGGACGGGATCGCGAGGGCGGCCGCGCGCGGTGCATCGCCGAACTGCGTTCGCAGCGAGGCGAGACCCGCATCAACGATGTCGTCCCGAACGAAGCGCGCGAGACGCTCGCGGTCGGACTCGGGCGGCTCGAAGCTCGATCGCCATTCGACGAAACAGGCGCCGACGTCCGTCACCGGCCGTAGGCGGAGCGTCGCGACATAGTTTCTGAGCGGCTCGGGCGCCTCGAGGATGCAGTAGCTGAAGGACATCCGCCGATCGGAAAGCGTGAGAAGCTGCTCGCGGATCCGCGCGCCGCCATTCAGGCGAAAGTCCCTCACCGCGCCGACCTGGTCCGCCGGGCCGCCGTCTTCGATGGCGCTTGAGGCCACCGCAGGATGCCAGCCGGAATGACCGTTGAAATCGCGGAGCGTCGCCCAAACCCGGGCAGCCGGCGCCGGGATCACCGTGGTGCGGCGGATGTCGACTCTCAACGGGAGAACCGCGTCTTCAGCGCCGAAAGGCCAGCCGCAAAGACGTTCGTTCCGATGTGCCGCACGAGTTCCTCCTCGCGCCCGGGCGCGTCAAACTCGGCCGTCCATTCGGCGAATGTATGGCCGCTGTCGGTCACCGGAATAAGCCGGAAGGCCGCAACGTAATTCTCGACGCCCATCGGGCTCTCGAGAATCGCGTATTCGAACGACATTTCGTAGTCGGACAGCGCCAGCAATTGCTCGCGGATGCGGCCGCCGTCCTTCAAACGGAAACTGCGCACGCAGCCAACCTGGTCAGGTGGCCGGTTCTGTTCGATGCGGCTCTCCGCAACGAACGGCGTCCAGGCCGGAAGCGCGTTGAAATCGCGCACCAGCGCCCAGACAGCGTTGGGCGCGGCTGGGATCACGGCGGAGGCGTAGGTCTTGGCCATGATCAGCGAAGGTCGCAGCGCGCGCGCCGCATCTCCGCGGCGCGAAAGGGCGCGCGCCAGATACTGTCTGCTCGCCCCAGGATGAGGCCCCGCATCAGCGTCGGTCGTCGTCGATGTCGTCGGAGACCCGCGCGGGCGCCTTCTCGCCGCCACTTCGCTTCTGCGTCAGGTTCTGGATGTCCTTCGCGTCCCGCAATACGTCGGTCATGCGGCCGAGGCCGCCGCCCTCGATGCCGATCTCCTTCATGAGGCTGTCGATCATCGGCGCCTGCACGCGATAGCGAAGCGCGGAGTCGATAACCTCGTCCGTGACATTCCGCTGCCCATTGCCATTCCCGCTTCCGGTCGCACCCTCGACATGCAGAATCTTGATCGCCTCGATCTTCTCCATTGGCCTGACGCTTTCCCGCACGATGCCCTCGATACGTTCGAGAAGCTTGCCGCGGAAGCGCGAGAGCCGCGAGGCGTCGGAAAGCAGGTTCTCCGCCTCGTTGAGTTGGGTCGCGCCCCTGGCGTCGACGTCGTAGCGAGCCGACGCTGCCTCGGCCCTGATCCGTTCGGCGTCGGCTTCGCCGGTGGCGGTGATCCGCGCGGCCTCCGCCAAGCTCTCGGCTGCCGACTTTTCCGCTTCAGCCTTACGCAATAGACGCACGGCCTCGCGCTCCGCTTCGCGTGTGGCGGCTATGACCTCCGTTACCTTGCGCCGCTCGGCGATTTCGCGCTCGCGCACCGTGATCGACCGCTCCTCGGCCGTGATCGCCCGCGCCCGCATGCTCTCGGCTTCGGCAATCGCGCCGGATCGCTCAGCGGAAGCCTTGGCGACTTCGACGGCGCGCCGGATCTCCGCGACCTCGACAGCCTGATCTCGCTCGACCTCGAGACGGCGCAACTGGCCGTCGCGGGCGATGCGGGCCTCGCCAAGACCACGCTCGGTCGCGATTCGCGCCCGCTCGACCTCCTCGCCTGATGTGATCTCGGCCTCCTCGAAGGCCTGGCGCTTGGCGATGCTGAGCGAGTCCAGCGCGCGCTCGCGTTCAAGGCGGGCCTGATCGAGGGCGCGCTCCTGCGCGATGCGGGCAGCATCGATCTCGCGAGTGGATTCGATCTCGGCGCGCCTGCGCTCAGCTTCCGCCTGCGAAAGCTCCGCGGATTTCACGGCGACGGCGATCTGCCGGCTGATCTCAGCCACCTCGATCGCGCCGCGGCGCTGCACTTCGAGCTCGCTCTGCTGCCGCTGCCGCTCAATGCGTGCGCTTTCGAGCGCGAGCTCGAGCCTGATCTGCTCCGATTCCGTCAGTTCCCGTGAGCGGATCTCCGCTTCGTCGATCTGGCGGCGGCGGACGATCTCGCGCTGCTCGATCTCCTCCTGATGCTGGATCCGGGTCTCCGAAAGGTTGCGCTCCTGTGCAAGTCGCGCCTTCTCGACCTCTTCTCGGGCGGCGATCTCCGCCTGCTCACTCTCACGGGCACGCTCGGCCCGGTCTTTGGTCAGGACCAAGCGCTGGGCGGTTCGCCGCAGCTCGACGTCGTGCTCCTGTTCGAGCCGGGCGTATTCCCCCTCGCGCTCGATGTCGAGCGCGCGGCGCTGCGCTTCGAGATTCTGCATGCGGATTTCGATCTGTGTGCGTTGCTCGATCTCGTTGCGCATGCGTCTGCGCGCTTCGATCGTTTCTGTGAGCTGCGTCAGCCCTTCGGCGTCGAAGGCATTGGAGCTGTCGAAGAACTCGAGCGGCGTCTGGTCGAGATCGACGATGGCGACGCTTTCAAGCTCGAGTCCGTTCTGCGCCAGACCTTCCACCGCCGCGGCCTTGACGGCCTCGGCATATTCCCGCCGGCGTTCGTGAAGCTCCTCGAGAGTCATTAGGGCGGCAGCGCTCCGGAGCGCGGCGGCGAAGCGGCCTTCGAGCAGATCGCGGACGCCGTCGGGCTCCAGCGTCCGGCGGCCCAGCGTTTGAGCGGCGCGGCTTACTTCCTCCCGGGTCGAGCCGACGCGAACATAAAAGTCCGCGACGACATCCACTCGCATGCGGTTCTTCGTGATCAGTCCCTGCGCCTGCCGCCGCGCGACCTCGATCCGCATTACGTTCATACCGACCGGTGTGATGTCGTGCACGACCGGCACGACAAAGGCGCCGCCGCTGATGATCACCTTCTCACCGCCGAATCCGGTGCGGACGAAGGCTGTTTCCTTGGTCGAGCGTCGGTAGAGCCAGCGCAGCAGGTAGATGGCGATCACCACGACGATCGCCAGAACGATCAGCCAAAGGATCACCGAACCGACTGTTTCGGCGCTCATTGCAACGTCTCCCTGTCGCTCGCTGTGTCGAAGGCGATCGCCTTGAATCGGCGGGTCTGATCGGTCATGGCGCGCTCAGTCGGCAGCCGCTCCATCGAGGATGCGCCATAGAAGCCGTGACAGCGCTTGGTCGAACGCAGGATGAACTCAGCGTCTTGCGGCTCGGCGACCGGCCCGCCGTGGACAAGGATGATCACCTCCGGATTGACGTCGAGCGCGGCTCCGGCCCAATCGTCGACCAGTTTCGGGCACTCTTCAAGCTTGCGCCCGGTCTCCGCGCCGATCGTCCCGCCGGTCGTGAGGCCGAGGTGGCAGACGATTACGTCCGCGCCGGCTTTCGCCATCGCATGCGCCTCGGCGGCCGAAAAGACATAAGGCGTCGTCAGCATGTCCTTGGTGCGGGCGAGTGCAATCATCTCGACCTCGAGCGCGTAAGCCATGCCCGTCTCCTCGAGGTTCGCGCGCATGATCCCGTCGATAAGGCCGACAGTTGGGAAATTCTGCACGCCGGAGAAGCCGAGACGCTTGAGGTCGTCGAGGAAGGGGTCGAACAGGCAGAAGGGGTCGGTGCCGTTCACTCCCGCCAGCACCGGCGTCCGCCTGACGACGGGCAGCACTTCCTGGGCCATCTCGCGAACGATCTCGTTGGCGTTGCCGTAGGCCAGGAGCCCCGCGAGTGAGCCTCGACCCGCCATGCGGTAGCGGCCGGAATTGTAAATGACGATGAGGTCGATGCCGCCGGCTTCCTCGCATTTGGCCGAGAGGCCCGTCCCGGCGCCGCCGCCAATGATGGGCCTTCGGGCCTTTTTCATTGCCTGTAGCTTCGTCAGGACGGCATGGCGCTCGATCCCGGGCATCAGGCCCTCCTCTCGCGGCGGGGGGCGACGGACGCGAATGCCCCGGTCGTGGCCGCGATGAAGGCGTCGTCGTTGATGCTGGCCTTGACGCGCTCGATGCGCCGCCGCGCGGTCTGGCGGATTGTCTGTTCCAGCGCCCGGAATAGGGCGGCGTCGGCTTCCGGGTCGTGAAAGGGCGCGCCAGGCGCGTCGAGGGCCGAAACGCCGCCCTCGGGCAGAAGGAGGCGTACGGGGCCCTCCATCTGGTTGATGCGCGCGCCCATCCACTCGCCGATCGCCCTGTTCTCCTGCGGAGTCGTTCGCATCAGCGTGACGTTGGGATTGTGAATGACGAATCGGCGCGCGCTAAACCTTTCCGGCACCGTGTCGCGGGAGCCGAAATTGACCATGTCCATCGCGCCGACCGAGCCGACCCACGGCAGGCCGGTGCGGATCGCGGCGCCGAAACGGTCCTGGTCGGCAGGAAAGACGCCTCCAACCAGCATATCCGCGATCTCGGTCGTCGTCAGGTCGATGAAGCCCGCGAGCATGCCGGAATCCGCGAGGCTCTCCATTGAACGTCCGCCGGTGCCAGTGGCGTGAAACACAAGGCAGTCAAAATCAGCCTCAAGGCGCCGCACGATCCCTTGCACCGCGGGCGTCGTCACGCCGAACATCGTGATCCCTACCGCGGGCCGCGCGAGACGACGTCGCGCGTCGCGCGCTTCAGGGGATAGGCTCGCCGCGATCATGCCGGCGAGCGCATGTGCGGCGTTGCCGAGCACCTGCTCGGTGATCAGGTTCACGCCCTGCACATCGGCCACCGAATACATCATCATGATATCGGAAGCCCCGACATAGGGTCCCACCTGTCCCGAGGCTACGGTCGAGACCATCACCTTCGGGATCCCGAGCGGAAGTTTCCGCATTCCGGCCGTCGCAAGCGACGTGCCGCCCGACCCGCCGGCGGAGATCACGCCGCCGATTCCGCGCTCGCGGTCGATCCAGCGTGCGAAGGCTTCGGCCATGGCCGCGACAGAGGCGCCGCGGTCGCCGCTGAATACCGCCGCTGAGCCGTTCGGATGCATGGCCGCGACTTGGCTGGGTGTCACGTCCGCGCGCGAAGGCTTGCCCGAGGTCGAGAGGTCGACGGTGCGTGTCGGAACGACATAGGCGCGGAGCCGGTCGCGGATATAGCGCAGTTCCGCGCCCTTGGTGTCGAAGGTGCCGACGATGAGCGCCGTCCGTCCGATGCGCTCGGCGAATGGGATCGGCAGCAGCGGGCGGGAAGTGTCCGGCGCGGCCGCCTCGTGGGCTTCGCGCGGGCGCGCCGGAGCGGCTGGACGCAGGCCCCAGCGGTTCGGAAGGTGATCAGCGCGATAGACGGGGGCCACGCCAACGTCCGCGGCTTCGTCGAACCGGGCCACACGGAAGACCTGAGTCTCCGTGGCCGCCGGTGCCGTGGGCGCGGCCGCCGGAACAGCGTCGGTTTCGTCATGGCCATGCCGGCCGACGCCGAGGAGCCGTTGCTGCAAGTCGCGATCGGACGCGAGCGCGCTCGCGTCCATTATGCGATTTACACGGCCGTTGACCATGATCGCGACATGATCCGATACCGCGGTCGCGACGCCGATATTCTGTTCGACGACGAGGATGGAGATTTCCTCCTCGCGCGCCAAGCGTATGAGGAGGTCGCGCACTTGGCCGACGATCATCGGCGCGAGCCCTTCGGTCGGCTCGTCCATGACGAGTAGCCGGGGATTGCCGAGAAGCGCGCGCGAAATCGCGAGCATCTGCTGCTCGCCGCCGGAAAGCTGGCCGCCGCCGTTGCTACGCCGCTCGGCGAGACGCGGGAAGGTCGAATAGACGCGCTCGACGGTCCAGGCGCCCTTGGGGCGTGCGCTCACCCCAAGAGTCTCGTCAACCGACAGGCTCGGCCATAGGCGGCGCCCTTGCGGAACGTAGCCGATGCCGGCGCGGGCGATCTGATGCGGTTCGAGGCCGATCAGGTCGCGGCCCTCGAAGCGAATCGACCCGGACCGGATCGGCAGTAGCCCGACGATCGAATTGCAAAGCGTTGTCTTGCCCATGCCGTTGCGGCCGACCACGGAAAGGACACCCCGCCCGAGGGTGAGTGACACGCCCTGCAGCGCATGCGACTCGCCGTAATAGACCTGCAAGTCATGAACCTGCAGCACCGCCTTCGGTTGAGCGGCTGCGCGGGTCCTATCCATGCCCCGCCCCGAGATAGATCTCCTGCACCTCCTCGTCGTCCTCGATCTCGTTCGGCGCGCCTTCTTTGAAGATGCGGCCGTTGTGCATCATCGTGACGTAGGACGAAACTCTCAGCGCCACATCGAGGTCGTGCTCGATGATGATGTAGCCAATATGCGAGGGGAGCGCATTGAGGATCGAAACGAGATCGCGCCGCTCGGTCGGCGAGAGACCGGCCGCGGGCTCATCGAACAGGACAAACCGCGGCGCGCCAGTCAGCGAGAGCGCGATTTCGAGCTGGCGCTGCTGGCCGTGGCCTAGCGTTGCGACCGGCGTTTCGAGGATATCCTCGAGATGCACCGAGCGGGCGATGGAATGCGCGTGCGCCATCGTCGCGTCTCGCGGGCCAGGACGCATGAGCGACAGGCGCCGGCGCGAGACGCCGCTACAGGCGACAAAGATGCTGTCGATGACCGTCAGACCCGCGAACAGCTGGCTGATCTGGTAGGTCCGGCGCAAGCCGCGCCGGATCCGCTCGTAAACGGGAAAGTCCGTCACGTCCTCGCCGAAGAAGCGGATGCGCCCAGTCGTTGGCGGAAAGTCGCCGGTGACCGCGTTGAACAGAGTGGTCTTTCCGGCGCCATTCGACCCGAGGATCGCCCGCCGCTCGCCGGCTTGAACCCGAAGGTTGACGTCGGCGAGGGCGACTAGGGCGCCGAATTGCCGGCCGACGCCCTCAAGCTCCAGCGCCGACGCGCTGTTGGACGAGAGACGTTCGACGACACTGCGGTCGACCATGGCGGGCGTCTCTTCAACCTCAATCAGCTCACGGGCAGTTCGGGTTGTCGCGATTGGCGACGCCGAGCTTCATAAAGTCCGCTTCGGGGATGCCAAGCGTCTGATTGACGGCGGGAATGACCTTGACGACCTTATTGTAGAGATGGCCGTCATCGGCCTTCGCAACTTCGGTCAGATAGTTGTCGGCCACCGCCTGCCGGTTCTTGTCTAGTGTGACCTTGCCGGTCGGGGTGTCGAGGTCGAGATGCGTGAGCGCGTCCCTGAGCTTGGCTTGATCGCCGGAGACGTCGCCGTTGACCTTATCGAGCGCCGCCAGCATCGCCTTCGCTTCGATGTAGTAGCCCTGCGCGAACAGCGACGGCGACGGGAAGCCGTCTTTGTAGGCGGCCTTGTACTCGTCGACGAACTTCTTCCACGGAGGGCCCTCGGCGTTGTCGGCGATCGGCCCGGCGGCCGGCGTGCCGATCACATAGTCGCGCTGCTTGCCCTGGGTGCCGAGGACGGTCTGGTCGACAGTGATGGAACCGCCGATCAGCGGCGCCGTACCGCCCGCCTGCTGGTACTGGCTGAGGAAGTTCACGCCGTCTGCGCCGCCAAGCGCCACGTAGATCGCGTCGACCTTGTCTGGGATGGCGGCGATGACTGAGGAGAAGTCCTTGTTGCCGATCGGCACCCAGAATTTCTTCGGCACGTGCCCGCCAGCCTTGCAGAAATCGGCCATGAAGCCGAACACCTGCGTATAGGGAAAGGAGTAGTCTTCGGCGACCGTCACGACGGTATGATAGCCCTTGTCTTTGAAGGAGTACTCGCCGAGACCCGCCATCCACTGCGCTCCGTCGGTGGTGAAGCGGAAGAAGTTGGGCGCCGGATCGCGCAGAGTCGTATCCTGGGCGGCCGACGTGCCGTTGATGAAGGTGACGTTCGGCTGGGTCTTGGCATAGTCCTTGACCGCGAGGCCTTCGTCGCCCGAGAGGGGTCCGATCAGGATTTTCACGCCGTCCTTCTCGACAAGCTTGCGCGCGGCCTTGACCGCGCTGTCGGGAGACGCGTCCGACGAGCCCTTGATCACTTCGATTTTCTTACCGCCCGCCATATAATTGGCTTCCTTGAACGCAAGCTCGGCGCCGCGAACGCCGTCCTGGCCGAGCACGGTGAAGGGCCCTTCGAGCGTCGCAAGCAGCCCGACCTTGATCGAATCGTCCGCGCGAGCCCATTGGGGCGCAAGCGCTGTGCTTGAAAGCAGCGCCAGCGCAATTGATGTCTTGATTTTCATTCGTTCCTCCCTGAGTTTAAGTTCCGTTCAGAAACCCTTGAACCTTCTTCCGCGGCAAGATCATGCGTCCCGCAGAGGCTTTTGCGCCAGATGAGGCGCAAGGCGCCGCCAAAGACCCAGAAGGCCATCCGGCGAAACGAAGACAATGATGAGAAAGATCGCGCCGATCAGGGTGTTGAACCGGTCGGCGCCGACGACGTCGATGGCGAAAGTCTTCAGCAGCACATAAAGCGCCGCCCCGAGGAAGGGCCCGATCGGATGCCGCATGCCGCCGATCATGGCAATGACCAGAATGCCGATCGACTCGCTGACGCTCACGGTTCCGGGCGAAATGCGGCCGTTGAACCAGACGTAAAGCACGCCGGCAGCGCCAGCGATCAAGCCCGCGAAGAAAAAGGCGACGATCCTGAGCCAGGTGACATTATAGCCGACCGCGCGCGCGCGCCGCGGATTGTCTCGGCTCGCCATAAGGGCGAGGCCTAAGGTTGAACGCGCGGCGTAGACAACCGCCGAGTAAGTGAGCGCGGCGACCACGAGGCAGAGATAGTAGAACGGAATCGAGCTTCGCCACGAGACTCCAAAAACGTCGGGCGGAGCGATCCCGCGAAAGCCCGAATGGCCGTTGAACAACGAGTAGTTCTGCTGGGCGAGATAGAAGAACGCCACACCGACGGCGAGCGTGATCATGATCGTATAGATGCCGGCGGTGCGCACGGCGATCGCCCCGATGAGCGCGGAAACGATCCCCGCTATGAGGATCGAAAGGGGCACGTTGATCTCCCATGGCCAATTAAGGCCGAGAACGCCCGTGCCGTTGGGCCCAAGGATCGCAACCGCGTAGCCCGCGATGCCGGCAACAGTCAGCTGCGCCATCGAGACCATCCCCCCATACCCGCCGAGGATCGTAAGCGACAGCGCGATCATGCCAAGGATCAGTGTTTGTGCGCCAAGCTGAAACACGATGAATGGCGAAGCAACGACGGGAAAGAGGACCAGCGCGACGGCGAGCGCCCCCGCGGCCGGCGTAAACTCGACCGGCACAATGTCGCCCGCTGCGGGGGGGCGTGGCGGGTCCGCGAGCCGAGTCCGGGCGTTGCCCATGATTCCCTGCGGACGCAGCGCAAGCGTCACCACCATGATGACGAAGGTCAGGACGACGCCATAGGTCGGGATGTAGACGAGGCCCAATTGTTCCGCGAGCCCGATCAGAAGCGCGCCGATCGCCGCGCCGGTGATCGAGCCCATGCCGCCGACGATGACGACGACGAGCGACGCCATTAAATAGCGCACGTCTTCGCCGGGCGCGACGGAGAGCGCCGAGCCGCCGATCACGCCGGAAAGCCCCGCTAGAAGGCCGCCGATCGCGAAGACGCCGACAAAGAGCAGGCGAACGTTCACGCCCGTCGCAGACAGCATGCCGCGGTCGTCGACCCCAGCGCGAATCATCATGCCAAACCGCGTCGTGTGGAGCGCAAGCCAAAGGCCCGCGCCGACTACGAGCGAAATCGCCAGGACGACGAGGCGGTAAAAAGGGTAGCGGAGCGTCACGATCTGGCCGTTCGACTTGACGGCGGTGATGATCGGCGTGGCGACCGCGCCGTCGAGCATCGAGGGAATTGAAAATTGATAGGTCTTGCCGCCCCAGATCGCCAGCATGAGGTCCGCCGCGACGATCGAAATGCCTATGGTGACGAGCGTCTGCCGCAGGTCGTCGCCCGTCAGCCTCTGGAAGACGAAAATCTGCAAGAGTGCGCCGACCGCGGCGATTGCGAGCGCCCCGAAAACGACGCCGACAAACCAGTTTCCGCTCCACGTCGCGGCGTCGAAGCCGATATAGGCGCCGAGGAGGTAAAGCGAACCGTGCGCAAGATTGACGTTGCGCATGAGGCCGAAAACGAGTGTGAAGCCGCTCGCGACGAGGAAATAGAGGCCCGCAAGCGTCACGCCATTCAGGACCGCGCTGACGAAAGTCTTCTTTCCGCCTAAGAGCCAGTCGAGCCAGTCGGGCCAGACGCCGAATATCATCCATAACAGTACGGCGCCGGCCAGGAGACAGGCACCGATCGAGAGCTGCCGCGGCGTGGGGCCGGCGGCGGCATTGATGACCGCAAGGCTCATGCGCTGAGGCGCCGCCGCTGTTCGTTCATCCGCGGCGACTTATGGAACTCGCCGTCCTTCATAATGGCGAGGAGCCGGTTCTTGTCCTGCAGGATGCGGATGTTGGCGATCGGGTCGCCATCGACCAGGAGGAGGTCGGCAAGGTAGCCCTGCTTCACCATCCCGAGTTCGCCGCTCATGCCCATGATCTCGCCGCCAAGTTTCGTGCCGGCAAGGATCGCCTCCATAGGGGAGAGGCCGACCATATCGACGAAATATTCGAGATCCTTGGCGTTCGTGCCTTGGGGTGTCCAGGCGAAGCCATAGTCGCCGCCGATCAGCACGCGGATGCCGCGGCGCTGCATCTTGCGGCAGGTCTCGACCGCGTGTTCGAGCTCACGCTCATAACTGATCGCGACCGGCGAGCCCGGCTTGACGCCGTATTCGCCGGCGTTCCGAGCCGTGTTGATGAGCCAGGCGAGGCCGGGCGCGACGAAATGCCGGTCCTTCGCAGCCTCCAGCATGTCGAGCGCTTCCTCGTCCGCGAACGAGGCATGGTAGATGACACCGATCCCATGGCGGACGCATTGCTTGATCGACCCCGATGAGCGCGCATGGGCGGCAAGCGACTTGTTGCGAAGGCGCGCCTCCTTCACGGCCATCGCCACCTCCTCGTCCGACATCGGGGTCTCTTCCGCCCCCATGCCGGTGATCTCTTCTCCAGAGAGGTTCAGCTTGATCGTGTCGACGCCGTATTTGATCAACGTCCTGACCGTGCGCCTGACTTCCTCCGGCCCGGAGACGACGAGACCGAGATTGAGTCCTTCGTGCGGGATGTGCGAGGGTGCCGAATCGCCGAGGCCCCCCACCGTCGTGATTTCGGGCCCGGCCGCGAGATAGCGCGGCCCCGGGATCATGCCCTTGTTGATTGCGTTGCGAACGACGACATCGAGCCGCGGCTTGGCGGCGGCTGCGCCCCGGCCGGCGGTGAAGCCGGCGTCGAGCACGATCTTGGCCATTTGCGCCGTGACGAGGGTGTGCTCCTCCGGCGGCATCATCTGGATCGGGTCGATGCCAGGTGCGTTGTTCCACGACAAATGCAGGTGCGCGTCGATGAGGCCGGGCATCAGCGTCGCGCCCATGCCGTCGATGACTGTCTGCCCGCCGCCTGCGCTTATTCCCCCCGGCAGGCGCGAGCCGCCCTTCGTAACCTGGCGTATGCGATTGCCCTGAATGACAACCTCGCCGGTGTAGGGATAGTCGCCGCTGCCGTCCAGGATGCGGACATTGGTAAAGACGACTCCGCCATTCGATCCGCCGATTCTGTCCTCCGCCATGGTTCGTTCTCCCAGTGGTCTTCCCAAGTTGCGCGCTTGCTTTAAGGAGCACTAGTCCTGATGTGGTCCGTCGCGAGGCGCGAACATTCCTTCGGTTGTTCGAGCGGAGTCCAATGGCCGCATCGCGACAGCACCTTGAGCCGTGCTCCCCTGATCCTGTCGGCGAGCGCCTGCGCCACGGTCGGGGGCGCAACGCCGTCATCCTCCCCCGTCACGAGTAAAGTCGGACAGCGGATCGCCCGGATGTCGGCGGCCTTCGCGCCGGCCAACGCCTCGCAGGACTGCGCAAAGCCTTCCGCCTCCTGACGAAGATGCAATTCACGCACGAAGGCGTGGGCGAGCGGATTCGCCTCCTTCGTGGAGCTCGACAGTCCCGCCGAGGCGACCGCGTCGGCGACGCCGATCATGCCGTCCTGCCGCACGAGGCGGGCCCGATCGCGCAAGCGCTCGCGGGCGGCGTCGGCGGGTTCGCTGATCGGACCGAACAGCGTCAGGCTCGCGACCGTTTCCGGCGCGCCTGCCGCCACATGCTGCGCAATGAGCGTTCCCATCGAATGGCCGACGACATGGGCAGGCGCGCCCGCAACTCGCTTCAGCACATCAAGGACGGCGGCGGCAAGGGCCGTGATGGTGAGCGCTTCATAGGGGCGCGGCGAGCGGCCCGAGCCCGGAAGATCAGGACGAATGCAGCGAAAGCCGGCGAAGGCGCCGAGCAGCGGGTGAAAAGAGCTCGAGGTCGCGCCCAGGCCATGCACGAAGACGACCGGAGCGCCGTCGCCGTCAACCTCGAGCTGCATCGAGCCGACCGTCATGCCGGTCACGCGCGGAGTTCCTTCACCACGTTTTCCAAGACTCCGATTCCGCCGATCTCGATCCGGGCGACATCGCCCGGAATCAGATATTTCGGCGGGCTGAAGCCGATTCCGACGCCCGCGGGAGTGCCGGTCGCGATAACGTCGCCGGGCACGAGGGTCACGCCCGCTGAAATCGTTTCGATAATGGTCGGCACGTCGAAGATGAGGTCGCGGGTATTCGCGTCCTGCCGCAATTCGCTGTTGATCCAGCACTGGATGTGCGTGTCGGACAGATCGATCTCGTCTCGCGTGACGGCCCAGGGCCCCATGGGACAGAAAGTGTCCTGAGACTTTCCGACAAGCCATTGGCTGTAGAGGCCCTGCAGGTCGCGCGCCGTCACATCGTTGATAATCGTATAGCCCCACACATGGTCGAGGGCCACGGCCCGTTTGATTCCGCGTCCGCCGCGGCCGATGATCACGGCCAGCTCAGCCTCGTAGTCGATGGCCCGCGTCAGGTCAGGATCGATCCGGACCGGCTCCCGGTGAGCAATCACCGACTCCGGCACCTTCGAAAAAATGATCGGATGCTTGGGCGCGGCGCCGCTTGCGGCGCTAGAGTCGAAGCCGCTAAGGGCGAATTCCTTCGCGTGCTCGTGGTAGTTTTTCCCGACGCAGAAGATGTTGCGGCGCGGACGAGGAATTGGCGCTTCCAGAGTGGTTTCGCGAAGGGGAATAGGCGAGAGGGTCGCGGGCGCCGACTCCCGTCCGACCAGCGCGAGCAAACCTCCCGCCGCCTCATGCGAGGGCAGGTCGAAGGGCGCGACGGTCTGGCGCTTCTCGTCGACGACGCCGATCCTGAGTTCGTCACCTACCCAAAACGCTGCAATCTTCACGGCGTCCCCGTCCCGATGTTTGAACCAAGTGAAGGCCAAAGCGGCGCAAAAAGCAAGCCCTGATAGCTTGCTCCTCAGCGCGTTCGGACGGGCCGCCTTTTAAGGGCGACCAGCCCATCGCTTGCAATTTCTGGCGCTGCGTGCTGTCCCTATGCGCCCTCGAAGGCGTTTCGGCGTCGTCCGAATGGTCCACAATTGGCTCAACGAGGCTGCGATGCCCAGATGGATTGCGGGAGAGGTCGAGCAATCGTTGCGGCGCCGGATCGAATCGGGCGAATGGCGTCAGACGCGGCGGCTGCCGAACGAGCGCGAGCTCGCTGTCCAGTATGGAGTCGCCCGCAACACGGTTCGCTCGGCGATCGACAGGATCGTCAGCGACGGCGCGCTCATCCGGGAAGTCGGCCGAGGCACTTTTCTCTCGAACGACCGGGATCCTGATTTTCAAAGCGTTGTTCGCAAGCTCTCGGGAGCAAGCCCGCTCGATGTCATGGCTGTCCGCATGATTGTCGAACCAAGAGCGGCGGCGCTGGCGGCCGCTCGCGGCAGCGCTAGCGAACTCGAAGCGGTCGCTGCCGCCCATGGCTCGGCTACGCACGCCATTGAGAGCGGAGCCTTCGAGCGCTGGGACGCGGAGTTCCATCAGAGGATCTTCGCCGCCACCCGCAACGAGCTCCTGAACAATGTCCACGAATTGCTTAGATTAATTCGAAGCCAGGATCTTTGGATCGAGCTCAAGCGCCGCTCGTTCAGCGTCGAGCGAAGGTTGCGTTACTGCGATGAGCACGCGGCAATTCTCGCCGGGTTGCTGAAGCGACACGCGGAAGAAGCGAGCAGCGCGATGCTGATTCATTTACAGACCGTCGAAGAAAATCTTGCTTCCGTTCCTGCTCTCTCGCCTTCGGCAAATACTCGGCTCTACTCGTCAGCCAGAGATCCTCCGGAGCCAGCGTTTCGACGAAAATAAGAATGGAAAATAAGAATGGAATGCGAGCTTAGCACCGAGCAGCATTGATCGGAACGGCTTAGGCTGGCTGTTCAGCGGCGCCAAACCTTAGATGAAAGCTGGCGGCGCCTTAGCTGACGGAAGCGCCGGCGCGATACGAAAGGTCTCCGATGCCGCTGTTTCCATCGGCGCCTCAAATCCCCGAGTCTTCGCTACTGCGCAGGCGAACATCGCCGAGCTCATGGACCGCCAGCCATTGGTGCTAGGCGCCACCGGCCGGAGCGTCGGCGCCGCTATGGCGGCCGCAGCCGCGCCAAGCGCGCCCGACCTTCCGCCAGGAATGTGAAGTTACATCCGTCCTTCGCATCATGTTGTGGCCGAGCAATCGCAGATCAGCCCCGGCAATAGGGACGATGTGCGATGGCAGGTGGAGCAACTCGATTTCGAAGGATTTTCTTCTTTGATCACGATTCGCGCGATAAGGGCGACGTCGGCGGATGCGCCCCGTTCGCTGACGGTCCGCGGTCTGAGCGGCCCAGTCCGATGGCGGTTCTCTTCATCCATCAAACGGTTGGCGGAAAGAAGGCCAGGCCCGCCATCGGCCCGCGGTCATGCGGTCTCAGCGGCGCGCGGCGCGGCTTCCGGCGATGAATGATCAATGTCGAACCAAAGTTGCATTGACGCGCCGGCTGTCTATGGACCTAATCTTAGTCATCCGGCCTGCAACCGCCTGGGATTTGGGTCGATTGCAGGCTAAGAGGAAAGCAGCGAATACGGGGTTCCAGGTCGCGACCGGAATCAAGCCGTCGATGGGAGGAACAATATGGCCGAGTTCGTATTCGAAAACGAGGGTGCAGGTACGGTTTCGCGTCGCCACGCGCTGAAGCTGGTGGCGGGCGCGACGGGCGCTACTCTGATACCCCGGTTTTTCGGCCAAGTGGGCAGGGCGTACGCAGATGACAAGCCGCCGCTCGGCACTTGGCCTGCCGGATCGCAGGGCGACTCGGTCACGATCGGCGCCGCCGTTCCTCGTACGGGCGCCTACGCCGTCCAGGGAGAGGATGAACTCAAAGGCATGCAGCTTGCCGTTGAACACTTGAATGAGGGGAATGACCTGATCAAACAGATCGCGCCCAAGGTGACCAAGGGCGTTTTAGGCAAGCAGGTCAATCTTGTCGTCGCCGATTCGGCCGCAAAGCCGAACAATGCGGTGCAGGAGCAACAAGTCTTCATTAATGAGAACAAGATCATCGCTATGACAGGGTCGACCTCATCGGCGGTCGCCGTGGCTTTGAACAAGTTCGCCCAGCGCGAGAAGGTTCTCTATCTCGTAGCGATCTCCGGCTCAAATGACACGACCGGGAAGGATTGCACGCGCTATTCGTTCCGGCAGTGCTTCTATGGAGAGACTGCGGCGAATGCGATCGGCCCGGTGCTGCTGAAGAACTTCGGCAAGAACAAGAAGGCGGCGTTCATGACGCCGGACTACACCTACGGCCATACCGTCACGAAGTCGGTGAACGACTATCTCAGTTCGCAGGGCGGCTGGACAATGGTCACGAACCAGATTTCGCCGCTCGGGACGCAGGACTTCAGCCAGTACCTCACCAATATCGCCAGTTCCGGCTCTGAGTTCATCATCAATGTGAATTGGGGCCGGGACGCGGTGTTGTCGGTGCAACAGGCCAAGCAGTTCGGCCTGACCCCGAAAATGAACATGGTGATTCCTTACCAGATCCCCTTCCTCGCCAAGGAAGTCGGTCCGGAACTGACCGAAGGCGTATTCGCCGCCACCGACTTCTGGTGGACGCTGGAGGACAAGTACCCCTTGGCCAAGATGTTCGTCGACGCGTTCCAGAAGAAGTACAACTACCGGCCGGAATGGGGCGCCGAGAACAGCTACATGCAATTTGCGATCTGGGCGCGCATGGTCTCCGAGGCTGGCGGTTTTTACCCACCGGATGTGATCAAGCAATATGAGAAGGGCGAGACTTTTCCATCGATGGTGGGCGACGTGCGTTTCCGTCCCCAGGACCATCAATTGATCCGCCCCGTCGTAATCGTCCGAGGCAAGGCGCCGAAGGATATGAAGAACGAAGAAGACTATTGGGAGGTGCTTGAAGTGGTGCCGGGTGAGCCGCTGATGCAGAAGCCCGACGCCTTCGGCTGCGATCTCGGCGCCTATATCTGACGGGCGCTGAAGCCTTCTCCGCGCCCCTCCACGTGGAGAAGGGCCTTTACCTGCACGAGCCAAGTCGACGCGAAACGGCGCGTTCGCGCCTTCGACATCCGGCCGCTTCGCACTCACACAATTGGCGGATCGCTCTTCGTGATAAGAGACATCAGGGCGGGACAAGCTAATTATCGACGTTGAGGCGGCGGGCAGAAGCGTGGTCAACTGGGAAGCCTTCATATCGCAATGTTTCAACGGGCTGGTGCTCGGCGCGCTTCTCGCGCTGATTTCCTCCGGCCTGACAATCATCTATGGTACGCTCGGCGTGCTTAACCTCGCGCACGGCGCGATGTTCATGCTGGGCGGCTATGCTGGTTGGGTTGCCTACGCTCATTCCGGATCGTTTATCCTGGCGGTTGTCGCGGGTTCGCTCTTTGTGATGCTGGTTGGGTTGCTGATGGAGCGGGTGATTATCCGCCATTTCTACACGCGCCCGAACGAGGACCAGCTTCTTGTCACCTTCGGCCTTGGCATTGTCTTCGTGGAGGTCGTGCGCTTCTTCTTCGGCAGCCTCTCGAAAGCGGTTCCGCCGCCGATCGGCGGCACCACCTCGCTCGGCTTCATGGTTTATCCGACCTATCGGCTAGCCCTGCTCGGCTTGGTCACCGTGGCGCTGCTCGTGCTCTATTTCGTTCTTTACCGAACGCGCATCGGCATGATCGTACGTGCTGGAATCGAAGACTCCGTTACAGTCGATTCATTGGGGATCGACGTCTACAAGATCTTCATGCTGGTCTTCGGCATCGGCGCCATGGCCGCAGGTTTCGCGGGCATCGTCAATGCTCCAGTCGTCTCGATCTCGCCTGACGTTGGCGAATCGATCCTCGTTCAGGCCTTCGTCGTTGTTGTCATTGGCGGCGTCGGCTCGTTTCCGGGCGCGGTGCTCGGAGGCCTCATCGCGGGCGAGATCATCAGCATCACGTCGATGTTCAATCCGGGCTATGCGTACGTCATGCTGTTCGTGGCGATGACGCTTGTGCTGGTGATCCGGCCCTATGGACTCCTCGGCGCGGCAGGCCGCGAGTGAACGCGGTCCACCTATGAACATAAAGCATCCCTTCATCGCTGAAGCGCTGACAGTCATCGCGTTGATTGCCGCGCCCTTTGTGCTACCGCACGTAGGCTTCTCGCTCACCACCATCAACCGCATCCTGATTTGGGGTTTGTTCGGGCTCGGTTTCGATCTCTTGTTCGGCTACACTGGCCTTCTGTCGTTCGGTCAGTCGGCTTTCTTCGGCACGGGCGGGATGTTCGCCGCCTACCTGCTCACCGAAGCCGACTTTCCATATGTTCTGACTTCGATCGTTATCGGCGCCGCGGTCGCCGCCATCGTTGGCTATCTGGTCGGTTTGATCGCGCTCAGGCGCACCGGCATTTATTTCGCCATGATCACGGTGGCGATCGCGGAGGTGTTCTTTTTCGTCGAGTTCAATCCATTGTCCACCTTCACCGGCGGAGAGAATGGTTTGCCCGGCGTGCCCACACCGAGCTTCAACCTCGGCTTTACGAAGCTGAGCTTCGACACCGACCTGTCGATGTATGCTTTCCTGGCGTTCTGGTATTTCGTCGGCCTGGTCATTGCTCTGCGCATCGTGCGCTCGCCCGTGGGAGCGATCTTCAGGGCGTTGCGCGATAATCCGCTGCGCGCCTCGGCCCTCGGTCACAGCATTCATGGCTACAAGCTCACCGCCTTCGTAATCGCAGCCGCCTACGCCGGCTTCGCCGGCGGTCTCCTCGCCATCCTGCAAGGCTTCATGCCGCCGGATGCTTTCATGTTTGACACGTCCGGGCAGCTCGTGATGCAGACCGCAATCGGAGGCGCAGGCACGCTGTTCGGGCCGCTGATCGGCGCCACGGTATGGCTCTATCTAAGCGACTTCCTCCAGAATGCGCTTCATCTTGGCGCGACCTGGAAGCTCGTGCTCGGCGTCGTGTTCGTGCTGCTTGTCTGCTTCCTGAGGCGTGGAATCGTCGGCGCGGTCGTCGACCTCTATCGACTGGCGGCGGGCCATAGGAAGACAACCGAGCCGGTTGAGACGAGTGTCGAGCCAATCGCGCCGCCTGCCGCGGCCAAAACAATGCTGGCGGACCGCCCCCCTGCCGAACGCGCGCCTGGACCGATTCTAGAGGCGGCGGGCTTGACCAAGCGCTATGGCGGCCTGGTGGCCAACAGCGATATCGATTTCGTCGTCAACCGTGGTGAATTGCGAGGCATTATCGGGCCGAACGGGGCAGGCAAGAGCACCTTCTTCAAGATGCTGACCTGCGAGACGGCGCCGACGTCAGGCAGGATCGTATTCGAAGGCCGAGATATCACCGGGATGAGCGTCACCGACGTCTGCCAGCTCGGACTCACCAAGAGTTATCAGCTCAATCAGCTTTTCGAACGCCTGACAGTCAGGCAGAACCTCAGGGTCGCGGCGCTTGGCCAGATTCGCGGCAAGTTCAAGCTCGATCTGTTCCGCAGTCTACATGACGTTCCCGGCCTCGACGATCAGGTCGACCAGACGCTGGCGCTCGTCAATCTGACCGAGCGACCGGACACGCCGGTGTCGGAGCTTGCCTATGGCGAGAAGCGGCGACTCGAAATTGGGCTGGCGCTGGCCACCCTGCCAAGCCTGCTTCTGCTCGACGAGCCTCTTGCAGGCATGAGCCCGCGAGAGCGCGTCGAGACGGTCGCCCTGCTCAAATTGATTGCGCGCGGGCGCACGATGATCATCATTGATCATGACATGGACTCGCTGTTCGAGCTGGTTGAAAGGGTAACCGTGCTGCAGGAGGGCCGCGTGTTGGTGGAGGGCACGCCCGAAGAGATCAAAATCAATCCGAAGGTGCAGGAGGCCTATCTCGGCGGCGTTCACGGAGAGGCAGCGTGAGCCTGCTCGAAGTCACGGGACTCAACGCCTATTACGGGGACAGCCACATCCTGTTCGACGTCTCGCTGCGGGTCGAGAAGCATGAGGCTGTGGCGCTTGTCGGCAGGAATGGAGCCGGCAAGAGCACCACGCTCAAGAGCCTGATGGGCATCGTCGCCCGACGCAATGGCAGCATCAAGCTCGATGGCGTCGAGCTCGTCGCTCAGAAGGCTCACACCATCGCGCGCCTCGGCATGCAGCTTGTGCACGAGGATCGGCGCATCTTTGGCAGCCTTAGCGTGGAAGAGAACATCATCCTCGCCGGGCTCACCGCCACGAACAAATGGCCGCTCGAGCGCATTTACGCCATGTTCCCCCGCCTGAAGCAGCGCCGCGCTAGCCGCGGCACGGACCTTTCCGGAGGCGAACAGCAGATGTTGGCGATTGCGCGCGCGCTGGTGCGCGATCCGAAGATCATCCTGCTCGACGAGCCTTTCGAGGGACTGGCTCCAATCATCGTCCAGGATCTGATGCATACATGCCGTGAGCTGGCGCGAAGCGGGCAGACCATCGTGCTGGTTGAACAAAATTTGGCCGCGACGCTCGCGCTGGCGGGGCGCGTTTACATCCTCAATAACGGCCATATCGCCCATGAAGGCCCCGCCGCGGAGATCAAAGCGCAGCCCGGCCTTCTGCAGCGCTATCTAGGCGTCTAGCTCCTCGACCGCGCGAAGCCAGGGGTTCGGCCCGGCGAGCCAACAAACGAAAGCAAAAGCAAATAAACGAAAATAAACGCAAGCTAAATTGCTTTCATTTACTTGCATTTATTTTTCCGAATCGGGACTTTTCAATGGGTTACAGCCGATTCAAATAAAAAAATTCTCCCTTCGCTTTGCTGCTGCGGGTCCCGGCGAGGCGCGTGTTCGATCCGGTGACTGCGAAGGGTATAACACCGACTTCCGCGTTTGGCAAGAAAATGCACGCTTTGGCGTCGTCGCCGGGCTTGTCCCGATCATCCACGCCGCCCCGCCTGAAAGACGAGTCAGGCCATCGCCTCGGCCGACGGCTGCGTTCTGCAGATTGCTTGTGCCCATTCGATACGGGAATCGCGTGGATGGCCGAGTCAAGCCCGGCCACGACGCCTTGGGTCGCGACGACAGCCTGGCGAGGCACATTGCCCCCAGTCAGCGCGTTTTGCGCTTGCACGTGTGCGCAGACTGTGCAGCAATCGCCATTGTGGGCAGGGAGACCAGTGGACCTGTGATAGAACCAGCGACACTCTCTGGTCTGCGGTTCGGCGACAGCATACTCGCCGCGGAGCAAGCAATGCCGCTCGCCTCCAAGCGTCAAGCGAGCGACGGCTCGGCGCTATGGTGGGGCGGCGCCGATACGCCCGGGCCGTCACAAATCGTCGCTCCCGGCGCTCAAGCGCCTGTTTTGGTGGCCGTCTCGCCGCTGCGGCCGGGTCACAGCGTTGCCCTGGAATACCGCGTCAACCGAGGCCCCGTCCGCGAAGCCATTGGCGTGCTCGAGCCGCGCATCCACGACGCCAAAGCACGGATTTTTCGAGCGGTTGTGCCGGGGCAATCGGATGGGCTGGTCGAGTTCCTGCCGGTGCTTCGTTTCGCAGGTCAGCCGATTTCTGCCCGTCTCTCGGAGTTGGAACAATGTCCGCGGTATCAGGTGGGTTGCGGCGCCGCGCCAGTTACGACCTCAGACTTGCCGCCCGGGACCGCGCCTAGGTTAGCTGACGAGTCTCGCTGGCGGTGGCACGCGAAATTCCTTGGCGCCTGCACGATCCAGCTGCGCAAGGAAGTGGTCGGTGTCGTGCCGGAAGGCTTCCGGATCATCTGGCACTTTGAGGAGGCGCGCTTCGTCGGACCGGTTCTCGAAGGGCGTTTCCTGCCCGGCGCCGCCGACTGGATGCACATCCGCCCGGATGGCGTCGCAATCGTCCAGGTCCAGGGGTGCATCGAGACGCGTTCCGGCGCGCGCATCTACACTTCCTATGGCGGCAGCCTCGAGCTGGGCCGAGACGGCTACGCCCGGGCGCTGCGCGGCGAGTTCGATTCGTGGCCGCCGTTCGTGTGCGCGCCGACCTATGCGACGGCCGACAAGGACCTCGATTGGCTTAATCGCGCGCAGTGCCTCATTGTCGGCAGGGTGGACATGAAGGCGCTCAGGGTCGAGTCTGACGCCTACTTCATCGAGGTTGGGGGACGAAAAAATTCGCATGAGCGCCAGCACGGGCGTTGAGGCTGGATCCGCTAGGAGCCGAGTTTCATTGTGCTTCAGATGAAGAGCATTCCGTTTCCGTTTTGAAATGAACCTTAGGGCAACTTAACCGGAGGGGCGCCGAGATGCCGAACGACCCGCAAGTCCCGTGGACCGACGAGCAGTGGGCCCGCGTCAACCAGGTTGTCCAGGAGGAAGCGAAGCGGGCCCGCGTCGCTGCGACCTTCCTGCCGTTATACGGACCGCTTGAGGCGGATGCTGATTACGTGCGGGATCAGGGCATTACGTATCCATTCATCGCTGGTGTTCCACCCCAGCAGTTGGCGATCGATGACAGGGACACGATGAGGCTTGCGACGTTGCAGGTGCCCGTGCCCGTGCGCAACGCACAGATGGCCGATCCCGAGATGACCAGCGCGCTGGCGGTGTTTCGCCGCGCCGCCAATGTGCTCGCTCGCCTCGAGGACGCCGTGGTCTTCAGGGGACTGGCGCCGGATCCCGCCAATCCGGGCGGATTCGCGCCTCCAGCAGGGATCGGCGGTCTGCCAGGCATCTGGGGGATTACGGGCGCGCTGGACGCCCAAGGAATTTGGAGACTACTACCTCCTCTTCCTCCTCCCGGCCGGGCGATTGTCATTCCGGCAATGCCGATCGTGGGGAGAAGCGAGCGGCTCGTTACCGCAATATCCGACGCCATAGGCCGACTGGAGGGGAACGGACACTTCGGACCGTTCGCCGCGGTGCTTGGTCAACAGCTGTTTCTTGTCGCGCAGACTCCGGACCCGGGTTCGCTCGTGCTGCCGCAGGACCGCATCATCCCGTTCCTCGGCGGCGGTCCGCTGCTCCGTTCCTCAACGCTCGACGAGTTCAGAGGGTTCACCGGCGTGGTCATAGCGCTTGGCGGCGCGCCGATCGAGCTCGTCGTCGCGACGGACATGTGCCTCCAGTTCCTCCAGGTTACAGCCCAGCCGGCATTCCTGTTCCGGGTGTCCGAGAAGATCGCGCTTCGCATCAAGGAGCCTGCCGCGATCGTCCAACTCTATATGCTGCCATAGGACTTCCCGGATCAGGCACAAAGCCGCGCCGATCAGGAGTGGCGACAAAGACCTGTAAGGCAATTGCGAACGCGCGCCCTGCGACCATCGTCACAGCGTCAGTCGCAAAAAAAGGAGTGCATAGGAATGGCAAAGTATATCGAATTTAGCATCTCCCGCGACGATTTGCCTCAAGCGCACCCCGAATTCCCCTTACGCCAAGTCGGCTTAGACGAGAAGGACTTTGACCTCAGGAACGCAAAAGTGTGGGCCGACGACGCATCCGTGGAGGTGACGGTACGAGAAAAAGATCGGCTCGTCGTGAAAGTTCCGCTCGCGAGCGGCAAGCCGCGGACAATTGCAGTGACCACCCAGAACGGAAAGCTCATCGGAATTCTGGAAGGGGATAAAATACCGGTGGGCAAAGAAACGTAGCGCAAGGACCATCAAATGGTCAGGGGACCGAAGCCCAGCGCGCCATGACACATGCCGACTAAGGTCATCGTACTAGGCGGCGGCGTCGGGGGCATGAGCGCCGCGCACGAGCTGGTCGAGCGCGGCTTCGAGGTTGTTGTGCTCGAGCGCAGCGACTTAGCGGGCGGCAAGGCCCGCAGCATTCCCGTGGTCGATGTCGGCGAGGACACGAGCGGACATCAGCTCGCCAGTGGCGCCGTGGGGCCCATCGAGCACCGGTTGCCCGGCGAACATGGATTTCGATTCTTCCCGGGTTTCTACAAGCACGTCGTCGACACAATGCGCCGAACGCCGTCGTTTGATGGACGACAGGTTGCGGACCATCTGACACCGACCACGCGGGTCGGGATCACTCAGTACGTGAAGCCCGACTTCGTAACGCCGGCGGTCTTTCCGCTCACGCCCGGTGACGCCGGCGCTCTGCTGCGCGACATTCTGCTGGCGTTCGACCCCAACACGGATCTCACGCCAGACGACCTCGCTTTCTTTGGGGCGCGCGTCTGGCAAATCCTGACCTCGTGTAACGAGCGCCGGCTTGGAGAGTACGAGAGGATAAGCTGGTGGGACTTCATCGGGGCTGAGGGCCGCTCAGCGGTCTACCAGAAATTCCTCGCAGTAGGCATCACACGCTCGCTGGTCGCCGCCAAGGCGCGCAAGGCCAGCACGCGCACGATCGGCGATGTTTTCGTGCAGCTCATGCTGACCATCATGAATCCGACCGCGGGATCGACCGACCGGGTGCTGGACGGCCCGACCAATCTCGTCTGGATCGACCCATGGCTTGCCTATCTCGAATCGCGCGGCGTGCGATACGTCAAGGGCGCTCAGATCGAGGAGATTCTCTGCACTAACGGACGAATTGCCGGCGTCGTCGTCGACCAGCAGGGGAAGCGAGCCGTCGCGACCGGCGACTTCTACGTGGCAGCGCTGCCGATCGAGAGAATGGCCCTTTTGATGAACGCCAGCATGTTGGCAAGCGACCCCACGCTCGCCAACTTGCGCACGCTCGCCGCCAATGTGGAGTGGATGAACGGCGTCCAGTTCTATTTGCACCGCAACCTGCCAACCACGCATGGGCACGTGATTCACATCGACACGGAATGGGCTCTGACCAGCATCTCTCAGCTCCAGTTCTGGCATGATGTGCCGCCCGAGTTCTTCCGGGACAGCGAAGTTCATAGCGTCTTGTCGGTCGACGTTTCGGACTGGACCGCTCCGGGATCGACCGGGCGCGCCGCGATCGACTGCTCGCGTGAAGAGGTAGTGCGCGAGACATGGAGTCAGCTCAAGCGCTCCATGAACTCCGGCGAGGAATTGCTGCGCGAGGATGATCTGCACTCATGGTTCCTCGACCCGGACATCAGCAGCGATCCCGCGACCCCGGATCACCTCACCAATGGCGAACCGCTGCTCGTCAACCTCGTCGGCACATGGGCGTTACGTCCAGAAGCGACCACAGGCATTCCGAACCTGTTTCTCGCGTCGGACTACGTGCGCACGTACACTGACCTCGCGACCATGGAGGGCGCCAATGAGGCGGCGCGCCGCGCGGTCAATGGACTGCTCGACGCCGTAGGCTTCGCCGGCAGCCGCTGCGAATTGTGGCCTCTGCACGAGCCTGAAATCCTCCAGCCGTGGCGACTCTACGACGCAGCGCGATACCAAGCGGGCCTACCTTGGGACAATTCCCTTGTGCAGGTGGCCGCCCATGCCATACGCGGCGCCTCGCCGCTCCTTGAAGGGGCGCGGCCGTTATTTGAACGCATCGCTCCATTCGTGAAGAGCGCCGCCAGCGTCCTCGAGCTCAGCGATCGAGCCGTTCCGAACGTGCGCGAACTGAGCGCGGCCGACCCAGTCGAGATACGCCGGTTCGCTGGTTTGTCTGCGCCCCAGGCCGCGATGCTGAAGATCGCCGAGCCCCTGTCCGGCGCCAGCGATATCCTCGGGCCAGCGGGCTTTCTCGAGCGCCTGAGCTGGTACCGCGAGATGCTGAGCGACACGCTTGCAGAGGGAATTCCGAGTTGGGAGCCGCAGCGGCACCTTTACGGGCTCGTGAGAGATTTTCTTGAGCGATCGGGGAAGGGTCTACGCCCTGCCCTTTGCATCGCGACCGCGAGAGCGTTAGGCGGGCGAACGGAGGATGCGCTTCCGGCCGCCGCCGGCCTGGAAATGCTGCACAATGGGTTTCTCGTCCACGATGACATAGAGGACGGCAGCGATTGGCGACGCGGCGTCGCCACGATGCATCGCAGCGCGGGAATTCCAATTGCCCTGAACGCCGGCGATTCCATGAACGCGCTCGCCATGCGCCTTTTTCGCAAGACCGGCGAGCGAGTGGGACCGGTGGCCGGGATCCGGATCTTCGAGGAAGTTGATCACCTGGTCGTCGAGACCCTCGAAGGGCAGGCCATAGAGCTCGGCTGGGTGCGAGACAACGATCTCACGGTCACGACGGACGACTATCTTCGTCTCGTGCTGAAGAAGACCGCTTGGTACAGCTTCATTCACCCGCTGCGAATCGGCGCCCTTCTCGCCAATGGCGACGATCGGACTCTGGACCGGTTCGATCGCTTCGGCTACCTGCTCGGGGCGGCGTTCCAGATCACCGACGACGTCTTGAACCTCAACGGGAACGTTGCGCGATACGGCAAGGAGATCAACGGGGATCTCTGGGAGGGCAAACGCACCCTTCTGCTCACCCATGCCTTTGGCCAAGCGAACAGCGCGGACCAAGCGTGGATAAGGAATTTTCTGGCGAGGCCGCGCGCGCGCCGCCTACCGCGCGAGGTGCTGCGGCTGCACGATATCATCGCAAGCCACGGGAGCATCGAATGGGCGCGTCAATCGGCGAACGCATTTGCTGAAGCCGCGGCGCGCGAGTTCGACGCCTCAGCATTCGTTGGAGCGCCCGCGAGTCCCGACCTCGACTGGCTTCGCGCTTGCGTCGACTACCTCGTGCGGCGCGACTCGTAGTGGGGAATTGTGCGCATTGAGCGGTGTGATAATACTGTGTTTTTGTACCCGATCAGTCCGGTTGAAACATCGGTGTCTAATGGATTTCGACGGGGCGTCGGAGCGTTACCTCGAGCAGGTTGCGCCGGAAGGGCCTAAGTAAGGGGAGAGCCCCCAAGCTACGGAGAGCCGGATGCCGGGGATTAGAGAGTGGCTGAATTCGCACGGTTTCTCTGAGTATGCGGATCGCTTTGCCGACAATCGGATTGATCTTTTCGTCCTACCGGACCTTACGGATGATGATCTTAAGGAACTTGGCGTACTACTGGGGGATCGTCGGCGAATTCTGCGTTTAATTGCCGAGCTCGCCCCCGAGCCGCAAGCCCCCGCTATGCCCGGGTCGCGCCCACTTGAAGGGGCGGAGCGGCGCCAAGTCACGGTGATGTTCGCTGATCTGGTCGGGTCGACGGCGCTCTCCACCGGCATGGACCCGGAGGATCTGCGAGACGTCTTTGCCGCCTATTCGAGCTGCGCCGAAGAAACGGTGACCAAGTTCGGTGGAAACGTCGCCCAATACATGGGGGATGGCATCCTGGAGTACTTTGGCTATCCGCACGCTCACGAAGACGACGCCGAGCAAGCCGTGAGGGCTGGGCTTGAACTCATCGCGGCGGTCGCCGGACTAAAGACACGCGTTCCCCAGCAGCTCAGAGTCGGCATCGCGACAGGAGTGGTCGTGGTAGGCAATCTGACCCCGAGCATCGTCGGCGAGACCCCGAACCTTGCGGCGCGCCTCCAGAGCATCGCCAAGCCCAACATGGTTGTTATCAGCGAAGGCACCCGGCGGCTTCTTGGGCATCTCTTCGAGCTCGAGGACCTAGGAACGCAGGACTTGAAGGGTATTTCAGCGCCGGTGCAGGTCTGGGCGGTCCTTCGGCCAAGTTCCTCGACGAGTCGCTTCGAGGCGCTGCACCCGACCGGGATGACGACCCTCGTCGGCCGCGAAGAGGAATACGAATTGCTGCGGCGCCGGTGGTCGAAGGCAAAGGAAGGAGAAGGCCAGGTCGTGCTTCTGTCCGGCGAGGCCGGTATCGGAAAATCACATCTCACGGTCGCATTTACCGAACGTCTCAAGGACGAGCGTTTTCTCCGCATCCGTTGTTTCTGCTCTCCGCAGCACACCAACAGCGCGCTCTATCCTATCATCGACCATGTAGAACGCTCCGCTGGTTTTGCGCGTGACGATTCGCTGCAAACGAAACTCGACAAACTCGATGTCGTCCTCCGACAGTCTTGGTCCTCAGCCGAGGACTGCGCGCTCTTCGTCGAGATGCTGTCGCTGCCCAACGATGGGCGCTATCCCGCGGTCGAGCTCGCGCCTCGGCAGCGCCGTCTAGCAACGATGGACGCGCTTGTCAGGCAAGTGGAAATTCTGTCCAGCTCGGGCCCGCTGCTCGTGATCTTTGAGGATGCACACTGGGCCGACCCTACGAGCCTGGAGTTGATGGGTCGGCTAGCGAGCCATATTGCGAGCCATCGCGTGCTACTGGTCATTTCCTTCCGGCCCGAATTCGAGTCGCCCTGGATTGAGCAGGCGCACGTGACCGCCCTCGCCCTCAGCCGGCTTGCGCCTCGCGACGTCGACGTCATGATTGATCACATCGTCGGCAACAATCCGCTGCCTGCCGCCGTCCGCCAAGACATAATCGAACGAACGGACGGGATTCCGCTGTTCGTGGAAGAGATGACGAAAGCCGTGCTCGAGACGACCTCCGAGGACGCGGCGCGGCGGATCGCCGCCTCGGTTCCCTCTCCGGCGATGGCTGTGCCGGCAAGCCTGCACGCGTCGTTGATGGCGCGGCTCGACCGCCTCGGCGGTTCCAAAGAACTTGCCCAGATCGGAGCTGCTATCGGCCGCGAATTCTCGCATGAACTCCTGCTTGTAGTGGCTTGCAGGCCAGAGGCGAAGCTGGAAATGCAGCTCGACCGGCTTATTCGGGCCGGGTTGCTGTTCCGCCAGGGCGTGCCGCCCGATGCAACCTATTTTTTCAAACACGCCCTCGTGCAGGATGCGGCTTATAGCCTGCTGCTACGCGAGCCGAGACGTCACCTTCATGCTCGAATCGCCGAAACCCTGGAGAGCAAGTTCAGCGAGATCGCCGAGAACAAGCCCGAGTTGATGGCCCGTCATTGCGCGGAGGCGGGCGATATCGAAAAAGCTGCGGCGCTTTGGGGGAAGGCCGGGCAGCGATCGGCGGAGAGGTCGGCTTTGGTTGAAGCCGCACAACAGCTCAGATGCGCGCTCGACCTGATCGCGACCTTGCCAGGCACGCCCGCGCTGCGCCGCGAGGAGATCAAGCTTCAGGTCGAGCTCATCACTCCGCTCCTCCATGTGCGCGGCTACGCGGCGCCCGAAACCAGAGCCGCCGTGGATCGGGCGCGTCTTCTTATGGAACAAGCTGAAGAGATCGGAGAGCCCCCGGAAGATCCCCTGTTGTTGTTCTCCGTTCTTTACGGCCTGTGGGTCGCGAGCCTTGTCGGCTTCAATGGGGAAGTGACGCGAGAACTTGCCGTCCAGTTTTTGGCGCTGGCCGAGGCGCAGAGCGCGACCGGGCCGCTCATGATGGCGCATCGCCAAATGGGTTTGTCCCTCCTCCATACCGGGGACATCGCAGACGGACGAGCCCATCTCGATCGCGCGATTGCGTTTTACGATCCGGCCGAACATCGTCATCTGGCGACGCGTTTCGGGCAAGACGTTGGCGCTTCGACCTTGGCGTGGAGGTCGCTGGCTTTGTTACTGCTCGGCTATCCCGAAGCCGCGCTTGCGGACACCGGGCAGGCGCTCAAGATTGGGCGTGACAGCGCTCACGCGGCGACATTGACCTACGTGCTGAATTTCAGCGTTTTCCAGCATGTCTATTGTGGCCATTTCGCAGCGGCAAATGCGCTCATCGATGAATTCAACATATTGAAGGATCAGATCGGGTCCGTGTCTTGGGGTGGATGGGGATTGGCGTTAAGAGGTTGCGTATTGGCAGGGACGGGAAAGGCCGCGGAAGCGGTTCAAGACATCGCCTCCGGCATCGCCGCGAATCGATCAAGAGGAAACACGATGTGGACGCCCCTGTTCTTGTCATATCTGGCGGGCGCCAACGCAGAAATCGGTCAATTCAACGCAGCCCGGACCAACATTCGCGAAGCGATGACCGCGGTGGAGACAACCGAGGAGAACTGGTACGAAGCTGAGATCAATCGCGTCGCCGGAGAAATTGCGTTGCTGGAGACGGAACCGGATGCGGCAAAGGCGGAAGCCCATTTCGCCCGGGCGCTGGAGATTGCTCGGAGACAGCAGGCAAAGTCTTGGGAACTCCGAGCCGCAATGAGCATGGCGCGCCTCCTGTGCGCTCAGGGCAAGCGAGACGGTGCGCGCGACATTCTGGCTCCAGTCTATGGCTGGTTCACGCAGGGCTTCGACACGCTCGACTTGCGGGAGGCGAGGCTATTGCTTGAGGAACTGGCGCAAGACCAGCCAATCAATGCGACCCTGAGCTTATGAGTCGACGGGCCTTCTTGAATGCGGCAGATGCCACTGGCGACCTCCAGGCGCGTGATGCCCTGCGGCTGATGCAGGTCGTCCCCGCCGCGAACGGCAACTGTGTGGTCGATTCGGCGCATCTCGTGGCGCGCGCCCTCGCTATCCTCGACCAAGACAAGATGAGCGGCGCCGCCCACTACCGGGAAGCGAATATCGCGGGCGGACTGCCGACCCGATCGGTCGGTCTCGAACCGACCCCAGCGGCCGACCTCACGCTGCAGCGGCGCGTCCTCAGCGATGGCGCGGAGTGTTTTTTGCCGATCCGCTACTTCGACGTTCAATGCCTCGTCGCCACCTTTTTGGTCGCGCCAAATCAGGCCTCCGAGCTTCTAGTGGCAGGCCTGCAACCGGTCTTGCAGGAGGATGGAAAAGCCGTCGTCGATCTCTTTTGCATCGAGTATCGCAAGACTGATATCGGCCCTTACAATGAAGTTGGTCTGACTGTCCGGGCGAAGGCGCCGGGCGATCGGATTCCTGCCAACTATGTGGTGAACCTCCCCGTCACCACTGCGGTCGCGAACCAAGCAGGCCGGGAGATTTGGGGCTACAACAAGTTCGTCGCGGCCATTGATGTCAACAGCAACGGCAAGGCGTTCTCCACTGCTTTGCGCGATAGCGACAATGAGACCATTTGCGCGCTTGAGGGAGAGCGAGGCGCATCGGTTCCAACGCCGGCGACCGACATACTCACCTTTACCCTGCATCAAGGTCGACTGATAAAAACGGTCATCAGAGTGCTGACGCCGTCCCTCGCCAGCAGCGGCGACAGTTTTGTGTTCAAGGTTGGGATGTCGAGGCATCCGATGACGCGCAACCTGCGGACCGTCGCGCTCGATGAAGCGCGTCCCGTTCTCATACAGTACACTGACCCGTTTCAGGCTCTCTTATTCCCTGGTCGGGCTCTCTGACCAGGCCGGAGTTCCTTCACTGTTTTCGCCGAAGCTGCTCGCTCTTCAACGGTGGGCCTAACATTGAGCCCTCGCATTCGCGAGGGCGTGCTTAAATCATAGGCGCCTATTCCCTGATCAGATGCCTCATCAGATCAGGCCAGGGATTTTTGATCCTCCCCTGAGCGGCGAATAGCGGTTGCTTTTCAGGCTGTTAGAGCGCCCGTCAAGACATGGCACGCACTTTGTAAGGCCGCTTCGGGCGGGGCGCGGTCGCGTTCCGGTTTCTTCGCACGAAAGCGGTACGGTCGCGTGCCGCCAGGGCGTGTCACAATGGGGCGAGGCTTATGAAAATCGTAATGGCGATCATAAAGCCGTTCAAGCTGGAGGAGGTGCGCGATGCGCTCACCGCCATCGGAGTGCACGGGCTGACAGTTACGGAGGTCAAGGGCTACGGCCGGCAGAAGGGGCATACCGAAATCTATCGCGGCGCCGAATACGCCGTGAGCTTCCTTCCCAAGTTGAAAATCGAGGTCGCGGTCAGCACGGATCTCGCCGACAAGGTGGTCGAAGCGATCGTCGCTGCCGCGCGCACCGGCCAGATCGGCGATGGCAAGATCTTCGTCTACAACCTCGACTCGGCGGTCAGGATCCGCACGGGCGAGAAGGACCAGGACGCGCTCTGAGTTACGGCGCGCCGCTCCCCATTCCAGATTCGGAGTCCCGAACCATGAAACTGACACGCTTATTGAGTGGCCTCGCTCCAGCGCTGGCCGCGGCCGTTTTCATCGGCCTCGCCGCGCCGGCGGCGATCGCGCAGAACAACCCCCCCGCCGCCGCGACCGAGGCGCCGGCCGCCGCCCCTGCGGCGCCAGCCGCGCCTGCTGCCGCCGCTCCGGCAGCCCCCGCCCCGCCCCCGAGCTGCTCCGCCAGCGTCCTCGAAAAATGCACCGGCAACTCCGGCGACACGGCGTGGCTTTTGACCTCGGTCGCGCTCGTTCTGATGATGACCATCCCAGGCCTGGGTCTGTTCTACGGCGGCATGGTCGGCAAGAAGAACGTCGGCGACACAGTGATGACGAGTTTCGCCATCACCGCGTTGGTCACGGTGATCTACTTCATTCTTACCTACAGTCTGGCGTTCACCGGCGGCAGCGCGTTCATAGGCGGCTTCTCGCGCGTGTTTCTCCAGGGCATCCACTATGACCTGGCGAGCGGAGCGAACAATCCGAATCCGCTCGCGCCGACGATCCCCGAGACCGTCTACATGATGTTCCAGATGACCTTTGCGATCATCACGCCGGCGCTCATCGCGGGCTCCTTCGCCGAGCGCATGAAGTTCTCGGCGATGCTGTGGTTCATCGGGCTGTGGGCGATCTTCGTCTATGCGCCGGTCGCCCACTGGGTTTGGGGGCCGGATGGATTCATGAGCGCGGTCAACGTCGACTCCAAAGGCGCCTTCCAGGGCGCGTTCCAGGTGCTCGACTTCGCCGGCGGAACCGTCGTCCATATCAATGCGGGCGTCGCCGGCCTCATCTCGTGTCTCGTGCTCGGCAAGCGCAAGGAGCCCGGCCCGGCCCACAACATGGTGCTGACCTATATCGGCGCCGCCCTGTTGTGGGTCGGCTGGTTCGGGTTCAACGCCGGTTCGGCGGTGACCGCAGGCCTGCAGGCGGGCATGGCGATGACTGTGACGCAGATCGCGACTGCTGTCGGCGCCCTCACCTGGATGTTTGTGGAATGGGCGCATCGCGGCAAGCCGACTGTCGTCGGCATCGCCTCCGGCGCCGTCGCCGGCCTCGTCGCCATCACTCCGGCTTCGGGCTTCGTCGGTCCGATCGGCGCGCTGGTGATCGGCATCGCCTGCGGCGTCGGCTGCTATCTCGGCGCGACGGCGCTCAAGTCCGCCTTCGGTTACGATGATGCGCTCGACGCCTTTGGAGTGCACGCGGTCGGCGGCGCCATCGGCGCGATCCTGACCGGCGTGTTCGCGGTCAACGAATTCAGCGGCCACTCCGGCCTGCTGGAGGGAGACGTCGGACAGTTCATCAACCAGTTCAAGGGCGTCGCCACGGTCGCGGTCTACGACGCGATCGTGACTTTCATCATCCTGAAGATCGTCGACGTCGCCGTCGGCCTGCGCGTCTCGGAAGAGATTGAGCGCGACGGCCTCGACCTCGCCCTGCATGGCGAAGTCGTTCACTAAAGCTGCGGCGCCCGGCGGCTTTTGGCCGCCGGGCGAACTTTCCTCCCCGCGGACCTTGGACGCCCCTCGGGGCGTCCATTTTTCATTTTCTCACCCTCGCGTTTGTGCGGCTCCGGCGGCTACTGCCCGTTAAGGTTAGGCCTGCATTGTCAATAGCGAAATATAGACTTACTTTTCAATGACTTAATATCGGAGGCGGTGACTCTCCCAGCTCTCCGTCCATCCCACATCGACAAGGTGAAGACAGCCTATTGCGCGACGTGCGGGCTTGTGCTGTCTTGGAGGTGAGCCGCTGCTGCTCACCAAGACCCCAGCTGACAAAGAAAACCGACCCCTTTTCTTCGCCCGGACGACCGGGCGTGTCAGTTGGAGCTTGTTTGTGAAAGACGCAGAGCACGTCGCGCCGCACGCACTACGTCCTGATCGCGGGCTGCCATCTCCAAAACTACCTGCTCGGCGGCCGGCGCCTGGCGCTGCGCGCCTCGATCCGCCGCTACCGGGATCAGTGCCTCATCGCCCGGACGAACTTCTCGCGCGCGCCCGAGCCCTGTCTGCCGCCGCAAGTGACGCGCCATGAGCTTCGCTGCGTCCGTCAGCCCTGAAGCGGCTGCGCTCATCGCCGATATCGACCTCAAGGAGGCCAACGATCCACGCGTTGTCGTGAGCCGCAAGGAGGCGATGCTGATGCTCGCCGTCAAGCAAACCAAGCTGCTCGAACTGGAAGCCGCCGGCATTCTCAGGTCGTTTTTAGACGGCGCGTCCAGGCGGATATCCGCGGCATCGATCTACGGCAGATTGCGCGCGCTGGCAGTCGCCAGCCACCCGCTCAACGCAGAGCCGGCGAAAGTGCGTCGGCCGAAGCACATGCGGCGGCGGCGGGCTTCGGCAGGCCCAGCCATGCACGCGAGGCCACACCATGACGCATGCTCGCCCGCCGCCGCCAACGAAAAAGGGCCGCTGTCCCGACGAAAGACAGCGGCCCGGCCAAAGCAGACTGCGACGACCAAACCCGATCAAGCCCGGCAGGCCAGCAAAGACCACAAGGACACAGGCAGTGAATGATCGCATTTCTATTTTGTCGCGCCCAGCCGATGACGGGCGACGGAAAGCGGCGCCACGGTTCGCCGCAAGGAACGAACCAACCGATCGGCTGACCGATCAGCTCAGCGGGGCGGGTAGGTCAATCCGAGGCCCGCT
>DASXXT010000099.1:0-4900 GCA_036502965.1 Roseiarcus sp.
CGCGCGCAGCGGGTTGGTCGCTGATGGTCTTCGCCAACACCGCTGCGCTTGCGCGCAAAGCAAACAGATGAGGGCCGAACTCGTCATGCAATTCATGCGCTATGAGTTGTCGCTCCTCGTCGTGGGCGTCGAAGACGCGCTCCATCAGTTCGTCGTTGGCGCGATTCAATCCGTCGAGCGCCTCCGCGAGAGAGTTGATCTTCGCATTGAGGCTGCGGATCTCAGGAGGCCCGTCGCCTTCCGCGCGCGCCGAATAGTCGCCGGCTTCAAGCTTCGAGAGCGTCGCCCCCGCAACCCCGAGGGGCCTGACTGCACGCCCGACCAGAAGGCTGGTCACGCCGATTGCCGCGAGCGCGATCAGTCCCCCCTCCAGCGCGTTCTCCCGCGCTTCGCCCCAGACTTCGTCGATCTCGTCCGCTGGATCGGCGACCAGGATGATCGACTCCGTCCCGCCGTTCTTCATCGCCACTGGAATGACAGCCACCTCGGCGGGCGCGCCGACAAGGGCGCGAAACCAACGCGGCGCCTCGGACTCCTTGTTCGCCTCGCTGAGAATTGAGGGAGCAAGCGACGGATCGCCAATCCCCGCGCGCACGTGCCGCAAATGTTGCAGACTGGCGACGAGGCCCTCGAGCGCTCCCGGCTCAGGCGCCTCAGGCAAACGCGCGAGCGTGCTCGTTACCAAATCCTTGGTCAGCCGCATCGCGCTTTGGGTTTCGGCGCGCGATCTCCCGCTCGCCTGCAAAACGTAATGGAGAGCGTCGACCACGAGCCAGACGGCGAAGAGCGACGCGAAGATGAGACTGACCCGATTGCGCAGGGAGATTGAACGCCACATCCATCCGACGCCTTTTTGCCATTCACCGTTGATTTTGCGCCGGCCGCTGTCAATGCTGGTGGAGAAATGGCGCCCGGGCCGCGTTTTCCCTTTACGGCGGCGGCTGGCTCAGCGGACTGACGTTTCGACAGGGAGACTTCGGCCGGTGCGGGTTCTGATCGTCGACGACCATCCGATCATCGTTTCGGGGTGCCGGGCGCTCCTTGAAGCGGAGGCGGAAGTCGAGGTCATCGAGGCGCAGGATGGAGCGGCCGGTTTCGCCGCCTACTTCAATCACAAGCCTGACGTCGGGGTCATTGACATCAATCTGCCGGGATATTCCGGGCTCGAACTGCTGCGCCGCATCCTCGAGCGTGAGCCGGAGGCGCGGCTCGTCATCTTCAGTATGAACGACGATCCAACCGTCGCCGCTCGCGCAATTGAGGCCGGCGCCAAGGGCTATATTGCGAAGAACGACGATCCGGCGCTGTTTGCCGACGCGATCAAGGGGGTTGCGAACGGCGGCCGTTACCTGCACCCCGAGATGGCGCGGCGAATCGCCTTTCTGCGCGCTGATCCCAGCCCTGACGCGGTTTCGAATTTGAGCGCCCGTGAACTCGAAATCCTGCGTCTTCTGGCGGCCGGGCGCACGATGGCGCAGATCGCCGACCTTCTTGACGTCTCCTACAAGACGATCGCCAACAACTGCACCCAGCTCAAGCAGAAGCTGGGCGCGCGCTCGGCCATGGACTTGATGCGCATCGCGATGGGCGTGGGGAACTGAACTCAGCCGCAGTCAACGCCAGATCGCGCGGGAGAAGGACCTCCCGCGCGCACGGATTCCAGTCGAGAACGATCGGCGGTGAATGAGCCCTAAGGGCTGAACGGGTGCTTGGCGGAGTCGCGCTGGCTAACGACTTCCGCTGGCGTCGGCTTGCCGCTAACGGCGCGCTCGATCGATTCCTTGACGGCCTGATAGTTGTAGTCGTGGATCTTCTTATCGTCGGCCGCATCCCAATGGATGAAGACGCCGACGCAGATGAAGACGTCGTCGGCCTCCGCCGCGGGAATTGTGCCGTCGGCCACACTGTCCGCAACCGCCTTGGCGACCGCATGTTGCGCTGGCCCGAACATCTGGACTGCTTGTTTGGCGCCCTTGATGGTCACCTTGTTGAACAGAACCGTGTTGGGCTTGGTCGCCAGATTGGGCGCCAGAACCGCGAGAAGGGACGTGAAACCCTCCTTGTTGTTGGTCAGCGCATTGGCGAAGGCGCTTTCAGCCGCGCTGCCCCGTGGGCCAATGATGAGATCAATATGCGCGACTTCATTGCCATCGCCGACCAGCGACTCGCCAACCATCAGCTTGTTAATCTTGGCCATGCCAATTCCTCCCAGAGATCAAGCCAAACCACATTTGTCCCCAGTCATCTAAGAGCCGGCGGACTGGCTATCCTTGTTATCAGCATCCCGCGGTGGCGGGATCGGTTGGCCGGATAGCCACGGGGGCGCTCCCCCGTAAACCCAACTCAAGCATCGTTATCGCGCAAGGGCAAGATGGCGACTGCGCATTTGTCGCCGCGGATAGCGGAGAGGCTCGAGGCAAATAACGTCGCCACGGTGAGATCGGCGCTCGTTCCTGGATTGATCCCGCGCGATTTGAGCACCCCGTCCCAGGTCAGCAACCCGTCGGCGATCCCCTCCGGATCGCGAGCCGCCGCGAACGCGTCGCGCCAGTCGGCCGCATCGCGACGGACCGCCTCGGCGGTGCCCAAGTCAAACTTGCGCACGACATGCGTATCCGGCATCGCCGCGAGAAACGTCAAATAGACGGCGAGCGTCGACCAGCGCGAGTCGCCATGTCGCCGGCGAGCCGTCGCCAGCGCCGGCAAGCCGAGCGAGAAGACGTCCTCGTAGGCGGTGACGTACTGCCGCGCGATGCGATCCCGATCCGCCGCCTCTGCCATCGCCTCGCGCAGCGTCCCGGCGGCAGGGGCGTTCACGTCATGCCGAGGCGCGCGTCCGAGGCCGCCAGGATTGGCGGCGACAATGGCGGCGAAGACGTCGTGAGCGTCCGCCCGGTCGAGACCATCGAGCACCCTCGCCAGCGCAGGGCGCAGAGCAGCGTCCGGGGCCTCCGCGGCCGCCGCAAGCGGTGCGCAGAGAAGGATGATGCCAAGATTGGTGTTCTGTCGGACCGCCGAGAGAGTCGCGTCGACGGCGGCGCGGACACGGATTCCGACCCGCGCGCCCCTCGCTGCGATCGGAGCGGCGCTCGCCTCGGCGCTGCGAATGAAGTCCGCCACGTCCATGCGGTGGCCGGGGGCGAACCGATGCACGTTGCCCGGTTTGGGCGCGTCGAGCTCGGCCAGGCACGCCTCGATATAGGCCGCTGCAACTGGATCCTCGGAGCCGCTCATGGAGCGCGCCACTGCGCGGGGCGGCGAGCCAGCTCATCCATGAGCGCCAATGCGATCGCCTCGCCGAGATTGCGGTTGCTCACCTTTTGCAGGCCGCTCCAAGCGGGCATGCTGTTGACCTCAAGCACTGTCGGCGCGCCGTCAGCGGCCACGAGGACGTCGACGCCGGCGATAGCGGCGCCGACCGCTTCCGCCGCCGCAATCGCCAGACGCTCCATCTTGGGATCGGGCGCCACAGCCAGGGGTTGGCCGCCTTGCTTGACGTTGGTGATCCATGTCGAGGCGCGTCGCATCATCGCAGCGATCACGCGACCGCGCAGGACGAACAGCCGATAATCCGTGAAGTCCTGGGTTCCGTTCGATTGAAACCGCTGCAGATAATAAACCCCCGCGATATCTTCCGGAGCCGGCAAGTCTTCCGGCCCACGAATCAGGCGTAGGCCCTTCCCCTGCGCCCCGAACAGCGGCTTGAGCACGAGCGGGCCGCGCGACGCTTCACGTTCGACGAGGGCGCGCGCGGCTTGAGCCGATTCCATCGTCCAGGTCGGCGGCGTCGGCACGCCGGCGCGCGCGAGCAGAAAGCTTGTCATCGACTTGTCGACGCAGCGTTCGATGGCGCGGGCATCGTTCCAGACGGTGACGCCGAGGTTCGCCAGCGCGTGCAGGACGCCCAGGCGTTTGGTGATCATCTCAAATGACCCGGCCGACAGCGTGCGCACGTGCACGGCGTCGGGCAGTCTCGATCCAAGAACGGGCAGCGACAATCCGCTTGGACTACACGTGTCGAACCCACAATCGGCAAGATCGATGCGCTCGATACGCGCGCCAGCCGCTGCAAACGCCGCTTCCATTTGGCGCGCGTGCCAATCGCGCTGATCGCTGACGACAAGAATGGTCGGGCCGCCCGCCAAGCCCGCCGCCATCTCAGTCGAACGAGGTGTCGAGCAATTTGTGATGCACCGCGCCCGCGTGAAAACTTTCTCCGCTTTCGATCGCGGTGACGATGACCTCGGCCGGGCTGAACAGCATGGGATCAATGGCGTAGAAATCACCCTTGAAGCGCCTGAAAATCTCGGCGAACGGAGCGCCGAAATCGCGCGACTCGCGACTGGGAAGCGCCTCCGCGAGAGCCTTCGCATCCTCGGCCGATCCGGTGACATAGAGCTGCGCGCGTCCGCCGTAGATGATCGCATCGTTGGTGCGGCCCATCGCAGTGACAAAGTCGGGATGCGGTGGACTGAGCGGCGCGGCGCCCATGCCATCGACAATGCGCTCGACCGGAAACTTCAGCTCGTGCGCCTTATGCAACGCCACTTCCAGCACCCGCGCGACCACCTGCGTAGCCCCAGCTAAGCTTTGAGTCGGGGCGTAAATCACTGTCAAAGACGAAGGCGCCACGCCGCAATCGCTCGTCACTTTGTCCACAATTTCCGGCGGCGGCGGACGCCCGCTTTCGATGACGAGGGTGGCGACATCGGCTTCGTCCCGATAGCCGATGTCTTTGAAGACCGCTTCCTTTTGCGCAAGCGCCCGAGCCGGGCCGGAGCCGAGAGCGAAGAATGCGTCCTTGCCGGTCCCATGCGCCAGGCTCCAACCCGCGTATTGGCTCCCAAGGCACGCGATAACCGGCTGCGGCGAGGCGACCGCGATCGTCCATGGCCAGCGC
>DASXXT010000100.1:0-5446 GCA_036502965.1 Roseiarcus sp.
GCCGCGTGGCCCATTCAGGGGCTCATCGCCCACTTCCGACCCGAGATCGAGCGGCGCATCGACCAATACGCGGCCAATCCGCACAGTGAGCCGGTGCTCGCGGCAGCGGAGTAGGACATGACGCGTCACATCGCCCAGCCCAACATCGGCCAGTTCCGCTATCCGACGGACGACCCGCGGATGGCGACGTTCATGACGAACCTCGATCGGATCAACGCGCTTGCGGAGCGCAGCGAGGGATTCGTGTGGCGCCTCAAGGACGACAGCAATAATGCGACCGCCATCCGTGCGGCGAGCGACCTGACGATGGCGGTCAACCTGTCGGTGTGGGAGAGCGTCGAAGCCCTGGAGCGCTTCGTCTGGGCGACGGTCCACAAGCAGCTCTACAACCGCAAGGGCGACTGGTTCGAAAAGCTCGGATTGCCGCATTTTGTCATGTGGCCGATACCGGCCGGGCATATTCCGGATCTGGAAGAGGCGACGGCGCGGCTAGACCATCTAACGCGGAACGGTGACAGCGATTTCGCCTTCGGTTGGAGCCATCTGGCGCAGATCAAGCTGTGGATGAGCCAGAAATGCGGCTAAGAGGGTGCGACGGAGTCTGTTTCCGCGGGGCGCGGATTGAGTCCCCGAATCTGGGTGCGATGGCCACTCACCGCATGTTGGCCTTCCGCTCGGTGATCAGCCCATGAGCAAGATCATCATCGATGGCAAGGAAGTCGACGTTCCCGCCGAATATACGCTTCTTCAGGCTTGCGAGGCCGCTGGCGCGGAGATTCCACGCTTTTGTTTCCACGAGCGGCTATCGATTGCCGGAAACTGCCGGATGTGCCTGGTCGAAGTGAAGGGCGGACCGCCCAAGCCGACGGCCTCCTGCGCCATGGCGGTCAAAGACCTGCGCCCCGGCCCGAACGGCGAACCGCCGGTCGTCCTGACCAACTCGCCGATGGCCCGAAAGGCGCGCAAGGGCACAATGGAGTTTCTGCTGATCAACCATCCGCTTGACTGCCCGATCTGTGACCAGGGCGGGGAATGCGATCTGCAGGATCAGGCGATGGCCTATGGCGCCGACTCGTCTCGCTTCTCTGAGAACAAGCGCGCCGTGGAGGACAAATATATCGGGGCGCTAGTCAAGACCTCGATGAACCGGTGCATCCAATGCACGCGTTGCGTGCGCTTCGCGACCGAAGTCGCGGGCGTTCCGGAACTCGGCGCCATCGGCCGCGGCGAGGACATGGAGATCACCTCCTATCTCGAGCACGCGCTGACCTCCGAGCTGCAAGGCAACGTCGTCGACCTCTGTCCGGTCGGCGCCTTGACCTCGAAGCCGACCGCGTTCCACTCCCGGCCGTGGGAGTTTGCGAAGACCGAATCGATTGACGTGATGGACGCGCTTGGCTCCTCGATCCGGATCGATGCCCGCGGCCGCGAGGTCGTGCGCATCCTGCCTCGCGTCAACGATGCGATCAACGAGGAATGGATTTCCGACAAGACGCGGCACATTGTCGACGGCTTGAAGACGCAGCGGCTCGATCGTCCGTATGTGCGTATCGACGGCCGGCTCCGGGCCGCGAGCTGGGTGGAGGCTTTCGCCGCGGTCGCCGGCAAGGTCGCCACCGCTGCTTCCTCCCGGATCGGCGCAATCGTTGGCGACTTGGCGACGGTCGAAGAAATGTTCGCGCTCAAGTCGCTTCTCGCCAAGCTCGGCTCCGCCAACATCGACTGCCGTCAGGACGGCTCGAAACTGCACCCCAAATTTGGCCGCGCGTCCTATCTTTTCAATTCGACGATTGCCGGCATCGACCAGGCTGACGCTATTCTCATCGTCGGCTCAAGCCCGCGTCATGAGGCGCCGGTCCTCAACGCGCGCATCCGGAAGCGCTGGCTCAAGGGCGGCGCGCCGATAGGCGTCATCGGTCCGGGGGCGGATCTCACATATAGGTACAACCACCTAGGCGTAGGACCCGAGACGCTCGCGCAGGCGTGGGACAAGCCGCTGAAGGGCGTAACGAGGCCAATGATGATCATTGGCCCCGGTGCTTTCGCCAGGCCCGATGGCGTCGCCGTATTGGCGAGCCTCGCCAAGGCCGCCCTCGCCGCGGGCGTCGTGAGGGACGGGTGGAACGGTTTCAACGTGCTGCACGGCGCAGCGTCGCGCGTCGGCGGGCTTGATCTCGGCCTTGTGCCTGGCGAAGGGGGACTCGACGCGCCAGCGATGGCGAAGGCGAACGCGCTTGACGTGCTCTTTAATCTCGGCGCGGACGAGATTGACATTGAACAGGGAGCGTTCGTGGTCTATGTCGGCACACATGGCGACCGCGGGGCCCATCGGGCGGACGTCATCCTACCCGGCGCGGCCTACACCGAAAAAACCGGAATCTATGTCAATACTGAAGGGCGCCCCCAGTTCGCTGAGCGCGCCGTGTTCCCGCCCGGGGACGCGCGCGAGGATTGGTCGATCCTTCGAGCCCTGTCGGACCCCCTTGGGGCCAAGCTGCCGTTCGATTCGCTCACTCAACTCCGGGCGGCGCTGGCGGTCGCCTATCCCTTGCTGGTGCGCTTTGACGCAGTCGCGCCTGCGGACGCAGGCGTCTTCGGTTCGATTGCCGCCCTCGGCGGGGCGGTCGATAAGACGCCGTTCGTTCCGGCTGTCCCTGACTTCTATTTCACTAATCCGATTGCGCGCGCATCTTGCGTCATGGCCGAATGCTCGGCCTTGGCCCGGGGCGTTCAGCGCGAGGCGGCGGAATAGGACGATATCCGATGACCAGCGCGACGCCCTCCCACACCGCTTCGCCGCCCTGGGGCGCGATCTTCGGCGCGGCCGCAGTCGTCATTGTCCTAATCGTCGCCGCGTTGTGGTTTCTGATTAGCAGCGGAGCCATGTCCGCGTTCGGCGCGTGGATGCACGAGAGCGACACTGGCTCATTGTTGCGGCACGTGCTGGAGAGCCTGCTGCTGCTGGTGTGCCTTCTTCTCTCCACCGCGGCGCTCATTTATGCCGAGCGCAAGATCTGGGGCGCCGTCCAGCTGAGACGCGGCCCCAACGTGGTCGGGCCGTGGGGCATCCTTCAGCCATTCGCGGACTTCTTCAAGTTCATCCTCAAGGAGCCCGTCATTCCCGCAGGCGCCAACAAGGGCGTGTTTGTGCTTGCGCCGCTGGTTTCGGTGGTGCTGGCGATGTCCGCCTGGGCAGTCATTCCAGTGGCTGACGGTTGGTCGATCAGCGATATCAACGTAGGCCTTCTATACATATTCGCCGTTTCCTCGCTTGGCGTGTACGGCGTCATTATGGCGGGGTGGGCGTCCAATTCGAAATACGCGCTGCTCTCGGCGCTGCGCGCAGCCGCTCAGATGGTGTCCTACGAGGTGTCGATCGGCTTCGTGATCGTGACAGTGGTGCTGTGCGCCGGGTCCACCAACCTTTCCGACATCGTACGCGCGCAGGATAGCCGATTTGGCTTCCTCGGCTGGTACTGGCTGCCGCTCTTGCCGATGTTCATCATCTTCTTTGTGTCCGCGCTTGCCGAGACGAATCGGCCGCCGTTCGACTTAGCCGAGGCGGAATCGGAGCTCGTGGCGGGCTATTCGGTCGAGTACTCCGCCTCGCTGTTTCTGCTACAGTACCTCACCGAGCTCGTTGCGGTCCTGACGATGTCCGCCTTGACGGCGACGCTGTTCCTCGGCGGTTGGCTGTCGCCGCTGCCGTTTCCGCCCTTCACCTGGGTGCCCGGCCTCATCTGGTTCCTTATTAAGGGATGGTCGGTGGTGTTCATGTTCTCGATGGTGAAGGCGTTCGTGCCGCGCTATCGTTACGATCAATTGATGCGGCTCGGCTGGAAGGTGTTCCTGCCGATCTCGCTGGTGATGGTGGTGGTCGTGGCCGGAGTGCTCGAATTTACCGGACTCGGGGCGAACCCCTCGGGCCCATTGCACTGAGGGGAGGGGAAGCCAATGGCTCTCAGGCTCTCTCAATCGGCGCGTTCGTTGTTTCTGGGCGAATTCCTGGCTGCGCTCGCGCTGTCGATTCAGTACATGTTCAAGCCGAAGGCGACGTTGAATTACCCGCACGAGAAGTCGCCGCTGAGCCCTCGCTTCCGTGGAGAGCATGCGCTGCGCCGCTATCCGAACGGCGAGGAGCGATGCATCGCCTGCAAGCTGTGCGAGGCGATTTGTCCGGCTCAGGCGATCACGATCGAGGCGGGGCCCCGGCGCAACGACGGCACGCGCCGCACCACGCGCTACGACATCGACATGGTCAAGTGCATCTACTGCGGAATGTGCCAGGAAGCCTGTCCGGTCGACGCGATCGTCGAGGGGCCGAATTTCGAATTCTCGACCGAGACGCGCGAAGAGCTCTATTACGACAAGCAACGATTGCTGGCCAACGGCGATCGCTGGGAACGGGAGTTGGCGCGCAACATCGCGCTCGACGCCCCGTACCGATAACGCCTCTGAGGAGGAGGAAGTTGACCATGACCCGTCGAATGACGGGCTTTGTCAACGGGCGCCTTTGGTAGGCCGGACGAGGGCCGCGCCGCGATGGCGCGAACGAACGCGGCGCTCGCGCCGGCTGCGCGCCTTGCCCGTTTCCCGCGAAGGGAAGGGCGGTCGGGGCAGGGGACTATGACAAGAGGCGGATGATGCAGGCCGATGCTTTGTTCTTTTGGATCTTAGCCCCGCTTCTGGTTGTCTCGGCTTTCGCCGTGATCGTGGCCAAAAATCCGGTGCATTCGGTCCTCTTCCTCATTCTTTCCTTTGTCTGCGCGGCCGGGCTGTTCCTGCTGATGGGCGCTGAGTTCCTGGCGATGATCCTGGTCGTCGTCTATGTCGGCGCGGTCGCCGTGCTGTTCCTGTTCGTCGTCATGCTGCTCGACGTGGACTTCGCCCGGCTAAGGCAGGGCTTCGTCGAATACCTGCCGCAGGGGTTGCTGATCGCGTTGGTGGTCGCGATCGAGCTTATCTACGTCGTGTCGGGTCTCGGCCCGTCGCAGCGGGCCGCCGCAGCCGCGACGCCAGAGCCCATGCTCAGCAATACGGCCGCGCTCGGCGAGGTGCTCTACACCCGCTATTTCTACTTCTTTCAGGCGGCGGGAATGATTCTGCTCACCGCGATGATCGGAGCGATCGTTCTCACCCTTCACCACAAACCGGGCGTCAAGCGCCAGGACGTCGGCGCGCAGGTGGCTCGCAACCCCGAAACCGCGGTCGAGGTACGCAAGGTCACCTCGCGCGCCGGCATCTGAAGGATCGCGCGGATGGGAATCGGCCTCACCAACTATCTCACCGTCGCCGCAATCGTGTTCACGATCGGCATCGCCGGCATTATCCTCAACCACAAGAACATCATCATCATCCTGATGTCGGTCGAGTTGATCCTTCTGTCCGTCAACATCAACCTCATCGCTTTTTCGACCTACTCAGGCGATCTGACCGGGCAGGCCTT
>DASXXT010000101.1:0-14987 GCA_036502965.1 Roseiarcus sp.
CGCGCCGCCGCCTTCACCTCCTCGACGCCCTTGATTTCTTCGGTCCCGACATTGAGGAGACCGACGGTGGGAGACTCAATGTGGAATACAATGCGCGCCATCGCCGCTCCCATCACCGCCAGATCGACGAGATGCTGCGCATCGCCGCCAATGGTCGCGCCGACGTCGAGCACGATCGACTCGCCGCGCAATGTCGGCCACATCGCCGCGATCGCAGGCCGCTCGATCGGCGCCATCGTGTGCAGGCAGAACTTGGCCATCGCCATCAAGGCGCCGGTGTTGCCGGCGGAGACCGCGCAATCAGCGGCGCCCGACTTCACCGCTTCGATCGTCTGCCACATCGACGAGACGCGCCTTCCGGTGCGCAGAGCTTGGCTCGGCTTGTCGCTCATCTTGACCGCGACGTCGGTGTGAAAAATGCGCGACTTCGCCGCCAGCTCGGGATGACGCTCGAGGATGGGCGTCATCGCGGTCTTGTCGCCATAAAGAAGAAACGCAACGTCGGGACGGCGTGCAAGCGCTAGGGCTGCGGCGGGCAGGACGATCGTTGGCCCATGATCGCCACCCATCGCGTCCAGCGCTATGCGAACGTCGCCTGCCATTCCCTCGTCCGAGCGCGTTGCCCCGGCGGCGCGGCGCGGCGCGACAATAGCGGCTCCGTCGTCCAAGGCAACGCAAGAAACTCGTGTTCGGCTGCAGCCCGCGTCGGTTCTGCGCGGCGGAGGGCAAGTCGATCGGCCGAGTGCTTATGGCAGCTGCGCGAAAGGCGGCGTCCTCTCGCTATCCGACGCTTCCCTTGGTGATGGATCGCGCTTTTTTGCAGGCCTACTGCTTCAGCGAGGCCGCGATTTTGCCCCTATTCGCGCCCGAGTTTGTCCCGCTGAGCCAGCGCCGCAAATGGCGAGTCTGTCGGGTCTGAATTCGTGCGCTCCTCGTCGAAGACCGCGCCGGGCTTGTGCGGATAAGGATCGAGGCCGAGCGCGAAGAACTCCGCCGTGAGAGCGCCGAGGTCGATTTTTCCGTCGATGATGGGATCGGGCTCGTCTTCGTCGGCGAGCGAAAACGTCTGCGCTTCCTTCGCCGTCTGGGACTTGGGATCTGCCGCTGTCTGCGGCGCGAACCGCACGTCCACGTCCTCGTCGACGGTCGCGGGAAACGGCTCGAGCGAAACGACGCAGACTTGCGTGAGCTCGCCGTGGACAGCGCCGGTAACACGCGCCCCGCCCCGGCCCCAAGGCTCGAGGCGCAGCGTCGCCGTCAATGCGGCGATGGCCGAAAGCTGATAGAACGACGCGAGCTCTTCCCTTTCGGCGGGAGTGGCTTCAATCACGACGACTTGACCTTCGCGAGGAAGGGCGTCGACCCGCACGACGCGAGAGAAGGGCCCCTCTTCAGCCATGAGGAGCTCCGGCGGCGATCGAGCCAAGCGGGAAACGAAAGCGGCCAGCCGTGAAAGCCTCGATCGGGATCCCCGCCAACGCGGCGTCAAGCGAAGCGATATGGTGGGCTAGTGCTTCCGCTTTCGGCCCGGCCTCACAGGCTTTCGCACCGTAAACATTCCGGGCAAGCGCCGTGGCGAGGTCGGCGGGCGAGCCGTCGTCGAGCGCAGCCGCATAAGCGGCGTTGCGGCCGTAGAAGGCGCTCCCCATCGCCTTCAGGCGCTTCGCGACGCCGATATCCGATAACCCCATCTCGCGCAGCGTGTCGTCGAAATGGGCGAAGAGGCTATCCACCAGATCCTGGGCGATCGCGTCCGCGACGCCGCCCAGCGCCGCCAACCGACGCAGGACGAGCCCGGCGTGAAGAGTCAGAAGCTCGAACCGGCCGTCGATCCGGTCGGGCGCCCCCAGCGCCTCGTAGAGCGCAGCGCCGCGCGCCGCGGCCACGATCTCGCCCAGAATCTGCTCGATGAGTGCTTTGCTGGCGCGCCGCGCGCGCCACTGGGCGAAGATCATACAAATGCCCCGCGAGCTGCGGCCCGCGCCTTGCTCTGGTCAGGGTTCATGAGTTAGGCATCCGCGCCCGGTCTGGCAAGACGAAGAGCTGGTCAAGAGAGACGGAATGCAAATGGCGCCGAAGGTCCATCGTCGAGCAACGTTGGGATTGGCCCTCTGCCTAGCGCTCACACTTGGCGGCTGTCTCGGCTACGAGGGCGATTTCGACCGCGGCTATCAGGTCGACGAGGACACACTGTCGCAGGTCAAGGTCGGCGCGACAACCAAGCCGGAAGCGCTCGCGCTGCTTGGCACCCCCTCGACCACCTCGACGGTCGGCGGCGACGCTTGGTATTATATCGGACAGAAGATGAAGCACACCTTGTCGTTCATGCCGGTCCAGATGGCCGATCAGCACGTGCTGGCGGTTTATTTCGACAAGAGCGGCAAGGTCGACCGCATCGCCAATTACGGCATGAAGGACGGCAAGGTGTTCGACTTCGTCAGCCGCACGACGCCGACCGGCGGCTCGGAGCCCGACTTTCTCAAGAACATGATGGGCGGCCTGTTCAGGTTTAGCTGAGCGGCCCGACGGCGGCGGCGAGGCTCGCCCGCACCTTCAAGATGCGATCGCTTTACCGATAGCCCCGTTCCAGGTGGAACGAGGCTATTTGTCCTCTGTACGACACTTAGACTTCCTCCAAAGTCATTCGACCGCTCTTACCAGGATGAAGAGCTTTATCCTTGTTCTCCCACATGAATACGACATCGATCGTCATTCCTAAAGACTTGGCGATATGGAAAATCGTCTTCCAAGCAGAATTAGCGTCCTGTCCTTGGACGGACAATCCTGCTCCTGGAATGAATCGGTAGCCGAGCTTCTGTGATCCCTCGCCATCGACATAGTTCACTAAGATCAACTGCTTCAATTTCTCCATTGACTTCAACTTACTTGCGGCACGCGCAACTACCTCGTACATGAGCGTGTTCCAGTAAAGGCTGCTCTTATTCAGGGCATCACCATCAAGCTTCACCGACAGAATGCGGGTGAAGGTCAAATTCGGAGCGGCATCCCCTGGGAATATCAGGATCCCATTGCTCCCTGAAGGGGGTGTGGCCGGCTTAGGCGCTCCATTGCTGGATACATAAAACTCTACGCACCGGGTTATCACAGACTCTGGCGAGTCAACAAAGGGCTCTGCAAGCCCTTTGATCTTGTCGTATAGACTCTGAGAGATATTGATTTGCGGGACCATTTCCTTCTCCTGCGCCCAAGTTGGGTGTGGTAGCAATCCATGGTTATAACCGTATATTGTCAAGCGCCGAGTCGGCATCGGATGCTGATTGTTTTCGTTCCTGATATATTCTCATCGCCATACAATGAGATCAAGGCTGACGGGTTCAAGAAACAGGCGATGGGCGAAGCGCACGAGCCCTTGACCACATCCGTACGGCGCTGTACAGTCCGCGCAGATCAAGGGCAGGCCAAGATGATTCACAAGGGGGCGGAGGAGGCGCGCAATCAGCTTCCCTACCTTCTCGACGCGGCGGAGAAGGGCGAATCCACCATCATTTCGAAGCACGGCCGCCCTGTCGCCGTGTTGGCGCCCATTGGAGCGTATTCAGGTCGTCAAGAACCGCTGACCCCAGCCACCGGGTCCGGTCGCGGACTTTGGGGAAAGGACAGCGCGCGCGCCATCCGCAAACTGCGCGACGAATGGAATCGCTAGATTTTAGCGATCTGCCACGGGACGCACTTGTCCTGATCGATTCGGCGCCAATCATTTATGTTCTGGAGGATCATCCCAAGCTCGCGCCACGGTTCAAGCCACTCTTCGAGGCGCATGCAGAGGGTCGGTTGCGGTTCGCCACTACGACGATCACGATCGCCGAGGTTCTAACAGGTCCAATGAAGGCCGGCGACGAGGCGCTTGCCCGGCGCTATCGCGCCATTCTCGAATCGTGGCGGCCGGTCGCCCTCGATGTGGACATTGCCGAAAGCGCGGCACGATTGCGGGCGTCGCTGCGACTGGGCCTAGCCGACGCTGTCCAAGCTGCAAGCGCGCTGGCCATAAACGCTGCGGCGCTCGTCACTCACGACCGCGACTTTTCGCGCGTGCGATCGCTGCGCATTCTGTCTTGAGTCTGGAGCGCGCGTCATAGGAATCATTTCGGGACGCCGCCGGTCGCCGCTCTAGAGCCGGATCGAAACGACAGGTCGTCAAGAGCCGCTGACGCCCGCCGTCATCGATCTTTGATCAGACCATCCGCGCCTTGAGTTCGACCAGCAAGCCTCGGTACAGTCGACCTTCGACGCTGTCCGGAATCGCTTGCTTGCAAAGGTCTTGCACCAAGGCGGCAAACTGCTCGAACGTGCAATGACCGATTTTTAATTCCTCTGGAAGACGGAGAAAGCTAATTGCTTTCGAGTTCAAGATTTTTGTTAGAGACGCTTTTTTGTAGTCGCCGTTCGACAGCCCATCGGCAGCCTTCATCTTGATCTCATCCCATCCTAGAAGCTTCTCTTTGAACAATCTATCTTCTGAATAAGGACTCACGAACAAAAGTGCGTGAATGCGTCCTGGTTTCACCTTCGCACCAAGAGCATGCAAATACGCATATTTCTGCAACTGCTCAATCTTCGTCTTTGAAGAAGTCTTAACCTCTATCGTCAGGAAGGCGCGTTCCCCATCAAATACGAGATCTGGTTGAGTCACGTCAGCGCATAGGTTTTTCTCGACTTTTAGGCGACCTAACAGTCGCACCTCGCCATAATCTTCGACGCTGGCGTGCTTCGTGAAAAGTTCGATTACAACAGATGACGGAGCTAAAGAGAAGAAGAATGCAAGTATATGGTTGAATGAAACTTCAATCTTTCGTAGTCGTTCGACCGTTTGATTGGGGCTCTTGTGCTTGCGATCCCTTTCGCGTTCAGGATTGCTTAGATGGTCGAGGTCTTCTGGCGCCCAGGCGTAGTGCGTCATCGCATCGTAATAGTCCTCAGTCCAAGATCTTTCAGTTTCCATCAGATTCCCCCCAATGAGCGGCAGCTAGTTTTGGAACACTCGTCTCATCAGTTTAGTCATGTGATTTTGTAGCTCCATTTCACCCCTGCGCGTCTGCCGAGGCGAGCGCGAGCCGAAGCAGGCCGGAGAGACTCGCAAATGGCGCCACAGCCCTTTGAAAACATTGATTCAGGACTCGGAAACGGAGTGCTCCCAGCCTCGCCGTTCCGCGCCCCGGTCCCGCTCACCGCGCCAGGATCGCTAGCAGCAGCAGCGCGACGATGTTGGTGATCTTAATCGCCGGATTGACCGCCGGGCCGGCGGTGTCCTTGTAGGGGTCGCCGACCGTGTCGCCGGTGACGGCCGCCTTATGCGCCTCCGAGCCCTTCACCCATTTGACGCCGTCCTTGTCGACGAACCCGTCCTCGAAGCTCTTCTTGGCGTTGTCACGCGCCGCCGCCCGAGGTCATCGAGATGGCGACGAAGAGGCCGTTGACGATCACGCCGAGCAGCGACGCGCCAAGGGCGGCGAAGGCCGACGCCTTCGAGCCCGAAATCCAGAGCGCGCCGAAATAGACGACGAACGGCGCCAGCACGGGGAGCAGCGAGGGCACGATCATCTCCCGGATCGCCGCGCGGGTCAGCAGATCGACGGCGCGTCCGTAGTCTGGACGCTGCGTGCCGTTCATGATGCCCGGCATCTCCTTGAACTGCCGGCGCACTTCGAGCACCACGGATCCTGCCGCGCGGCCGACCGCAGTCATCGCGATGCCGGCGAACAGATAGGGGATCAGGCCGCCGAAGATGAGGCCGGCGACGACATAAGGGTTCGAGAGGTTGAAATCGACGACGCCGACGTCCTTGAAGTAGGACGCCCCCGTCTCCGTGAAGTGCCGGATGTCGTTGGTGTAAGCGGCAAACAGAACAAGCGCGCCCAATCCCGCAGAGCCGATCGCGTAACCCTTGGTGATCGCCTTGGTGGTGTTGCCGACCGCATCGAGCGCATCGGTCGACTGGCGCACTTCCTTGGGCAGCCCAGCCATTTCGGCGATGCCGCCCGCGTTGTCGGTGACCGGGCCGAACGCGTCGAGAGCGACGATCATGCCGGCGAGGCCGAGCATGGTCGTGACGGCGATCGCGGTGCCGAAGAGGCCGGCGAGCTGGTACGTCGATACGATGCCAGCGACGATCACCAGCGCCGGGAGCGCCGTCGATTCGAGCGAGACCGCGAGGCCTTGAATCACGTTGGTGCCGTGGCCTGTGACCGAGGCCTGCGCGATCGACACGACCGGCCGCTTGCCGGTCCCGGTGTAATATTCGGTGATGACGACGATAAGGCCGGTGACCGCAAGGCCGACGAGCCCGCAGACGAATAGCTTCGAGCCGAAGACCTGCTTGCCCGCCACCGTCCCGACCTCGCCCCAGCCAACGACATAGCTCGTCGCGAGAGCGAGCCCGAGGATTGACAGAACGCCGGTGACGATCAGGCCCTTGTAGAGCGCGCCCATGATGGAATTGTTGGCGCCGAGCTTGACGAAGAAGGCGCCGATGATCGACGTCACGATGCAAGCCGCGCAGATCGCAAGCGGGTACATCATCGCTGGAAGCAGCGCCGGCGTGTTCTCAAAGAAGATCGAGGCGAGCACCATCGTCGCCACAACCGTCACCGCATAGGTCTCAAACAGGTCGGCGGCCATGCCGGCGCAATCGCCGACGTTGTCGCCGACATTGTCGGCGATCGTCGCAGGATTGCGGGGGTCGTCCTCCGGAATGCCCGCCTCGACTTTACCGACGAGATCGGCGCCCACGTCCGCGCCCTTGGTGAAGATGCCGCCGCCAAGCCGGGCGAAGATTGAGATCAGCGAGGCGCCGAAACCGAGCGCGACCAGCGCGTCAATCGTCACCCGGTCCGAAGGTCCGTAGCCGAGAAGGCCGGTTAGAATCCCAAAGTAGCCGGCAACGCCGAGAAGCGCGAGGCCGGCGACGAGCAGACCAGTCACCGCGCCCGAACGGAACGCGATGTCGAGACCGCCGGCGAGCGATTTCGTCGCCGCCTGCGCGGTGCGGACGTTGGCGCGCACCGAGACGTTCATGCCGATGAAACCGGCGGCGCCGGACAGGATGGCGCCGATCGCGAACCCGATCGCCACCGTCCACGAAAGCAGAAGCCCAAGGGCGATAAACACCACGACGCCGACGCCTGCGATGGTCATGTATTGGCGCCGCAGATAGGCTTGCGCCCCTTCCCGCACCGCGCCGGAAATCTCCTGCATGCGCTGGGAGCCGGCGTCCGCCGCCATCAGGCTATTAATCGTGTAGACGCCGTAGACAACGGAAAGCAGTCCACAGACGATAATCAAGCCCAAAAGCATGCGCGAAAGCCCCAGTTCAAGGCCGCGGGCGCTCTCCCGCGGCTCGTTGGTGGCGCGCCTCTTGCCAGAAACTGCGCTGCACCGCAACGGCGCGAGCATTTTCAATCGGTTTTAAGGCAAATGCGGCCCTATGCCGGGTCGCCCGAGCCGAGTGGCCGCGAACGCCAGGTAATTTGACCCGCTCAGCGCTTCCCCTCGGGGGTCCATGTCGTTTCTCCGATGCGTAAGGACTGGACCTTCAGTTCTCCCTTGGCCTCGAACAGGTCGTCGCGGAGGGCGACCCCGCCGTCCTGCTGGGCAACGCCCAGCAAAGCATAGGCCGCCGACAGCATTCGGGCAGCCGAGCCGGTGTACCAGGACCAGCCCCCGCGCCCGCCGTGGCCCCAACCGTCGTAGATGTCCGCCGGCTGCTGAGTGGGAATAAGCCCGTAGATGGCGAGATTTTCGGGATCGGTCTTCTTCAGCGGCGAGATCTTTTCGTAAATCTCAAACGCGCGCTTGGCGAGACGAGCGGCCAGTTCACGGTCGCCTTTGGCCCGGGCCGAGGCCGCGAGCCGCGTGAGGCCATCGACAATCCAGGTCGCGCCGTGGCTGTATTGGCCGCCGTTCTCGCGTACCCCGGGCGGATAGTCAGCAATTCGCCCCGGGTAAGGCTGCGAATGTTCGTAGAATGGCGTTTCGAGTAGCAGCACCCGGTTCGCCCGCTCGATCCCCTTCAGGCCGCCTTCCACCGCCGCTAGAGCGCGCACATCGTCGCAGGCGCCGGAATAGGCGGCCCAACCTGTGGTCATGGCGTTCCGTTCGGCGATGATCTGACCATCATCGGCGAAGTCGAGCGCGTAATGGTCGCCCATCCAACCGGCTTCCAGCGCCTTCCGCTGAGCAGAAAATTCCTGCTCGCAGCGCGCCGCGAACGCTTCGTCGTCCTTGATCCGCGCCAGATCGACGAAGCCTGAGAGCACGTTAGCGAGGAAGAAACCCATCCAGACGCCGGTCCCGATTTCGAGCCGGCCAAGCGCGTCGATGCCGTCGTTCCAGTCGCCGGCGCGCAGCAAAGGCAGGCCGTTCGCGCCCATGTGCTCGAGGGTGAAGGCGATCGCCAGGCGCGCGTGCTCATATACGGTCGCGCTCTCGCGCGAGACGCGGGGGATCACGATCCAGGTGTCTTCCTGAGCCGGGACGGCTTCGCCTTCCAGGAAGTGCGTCACCTCATCGAGCACCGTTCGATCGCCGCTCTCGCGCACGTAGCGGGCCAGAACGTACGGCAACCAAAGGTGCGGGTCGCTCGCCTTGGTCCGCTGGCCGAGACCGGTGCCGCCGCCGGGCGCGCGATGCCACCACTTGAGCACGTCCCCTTCGCGGAATTGCTGGCTCGCGTGCAATACGATCTGCGCCCGGGTGAGGCGAGGCTCGAGGAGCGTAAGCGGCAGCACATCCTGCAACTGATCGCGATAACCCGTCGCCCCGCCGAGTTGGTTCGGGCCCGCACGGCCGAACAGCCGCGAAGCGTAGAGCTGATAGGGGAGCCAGGTGTTGACCAGTCGGTCGAAGTCCGGCCGGTTGGTGCGGACTTCGACCTTGCCCAGTCGCTTGGCCCAGGAGGCGCGCGTCGCCGCAAGTTCGTCTTCGGCGCTCGCGACGCCGACCCGCGCCGCAGCGGCGAGCGCTTCGGGTCGGCTCGGCGCCTGGCCGAAGGCGATCGCGACCTTTGTTTCACCGCCAGGCGGCAGAACGATCTCGGCGCAGAAGGCGGCCACGCGCCTTCCGTCATCGCGCGCGGCGCCGTCGCTCGCGCCAGTCTCGACCATCGCCGGCGTCAGGATATTGCGCACAGGGCCGCCGAAGAATCGCGCGCGGATAGTCTCGGTTTCCGGTCCCAGCAGAGTGGTCGCGGCGAAGGCGAATCCGCGCACAAAATCGTTGTGGGGGTTGTTGAAGAGAAGAGTTGAGCCAACTTTCTCGTCGAGAATCTTGTCGATGCTCGCATTGGGACTGTCGTCGAGCGAGAGATCAAAAAAGGGCGTGATGCGCAGGCGCTTTGGATTCGCCCCACGATTGCGCAGGGTCAAAAGTCGCATGTCGCCGGGATAGTTCGGCGGCACGAAGACGACATATTCCGACTCGAGATCGCCGCGCGTCGTTGTGAACGTCGCGACTCCAGGCTCATACACAGCGCCGTAGGTCGCGTCCTCACGCTGAAACGGCGCGAAGCCCGGCGCGTCTGTTTCGCCTCTGTCGAGGTCACGTAAATACACGATCTGCCCCGGCTGCACGGCGGTCACGCTGTCAAAACGAAACGCGGAGAGCCCGTTCTGGCGAGCGTTGCCGAAGGCGGAGAAAACCTCGCCGTCGTTGGAGACCATCGTCGCCATGCCGAGTTCGTTCGCCATCACATGCGCCCAAGGCCGCGGCGTGCGATGGGTGAGGCTGAGCCGACTGCCGTCCGCCGAGAACGCAAACGGCCAGCGCGAATGCAGCGCGGGCGACGGTTCAACGGCTCGCGTTTCGTACAGCCGCTTCTGTAGCTCAGCCTCAAGTAGCGGCGAGAGGCCGAGGCGCGTTGCGATCAATTCGCCCGCCCACACGGCATTGTCGGAGCGGCCAATGATGAACTCCGCTTCGGCCATCGCGCCAGGCGCGAGCGTCGCCTCGAGGGTGAAACTCGCCGCTGGATCGAAGGGCCAGAGCTTGCCTTCATCGTCGAGCTTGCGCCAGCGCCACCGCTCGCAACCGGTTGGCTTCATCAGCGAGCCTTCGCCGATAAAGCGGATGCGCGAATCCTCGTAGCCGACGAGTTCGGCGCCCGGACCTGGCTTGACGGCGAAGAACGCTGCTTCGCCGCGATCGGCGCGCGCCGAGCGCAAAAGCCGGTTGCGCGCGAGAATGGCGTTGAGAGGGCGCACGAACACGGTCTCGACATGCATGCCGGCGAAATCGAGATCTTTCGCGTAAGCGCCGGTCTCGTGACCGGCGATCTCGCAGAAACTCGTGAGCCGCAGGCGCCGCTGCCGGCCCGATTTGTTTTCCAACCGAACGCGCCAGCTCAAGATCGCGCCCTCGGGATCGGGAGCGATCTCCATGCGGGCCTCGATCCCGTTCAGCGCATTAACGATCGCGAGACGGTTGAAGCCCGGCTCCTCGATGCGATAGTCGCCCGCGCGCCGGGCCGGTTCAAAGCCGATCGACCAGGGCGCCTCGCCCTCCTCGCTCACATAGAAGAAATGGCCGCGCGCCTGTAAGGGATCGAGCGGCCGGCGAAAAAGGTCGATTGCGAAGCCGCCACGCTCCGCGCCCATAACGAAAGCCGCGCCCCTCCCGTCGCGTTGAATCTCCAGCCCCACCGCGCCGTTGTTGAAAGCGTAGCGTTCCGGCCGTCGCGCAAGTTCGAGCGGGGCGCCGTCGAGCCACGGCGCAGCGGGTCCAGACTTGGCGCGCTCCCTGAGATAAGCCGCGACGGAGGCCGCGGCGATCGCGGCCCCCGAAGCGGCATACGCGAAGGCCAGCGTCTTGACCGCATCGGGCATGGGGGCACCGCCGCGCGCCAGCGTCTCCGCGCCTGTCCAAGCCTTGTCCCACTCGGCGCCGCGCGGGATGTAAAACGGAATGAGCAGTGGCGCCCAGGTGCCAAAGCGGCGGATGCCGTCCGGAATGGCGCGCGTCCGGCCATGGTGGCCAACGAATCGCGCCGCCGCCTCGTCGGCGCGGTCGCCGCCGAGAAACGACAGATTGACCAGGGTCGCGACTCTGAGCCCCATATGGTCGAACCAGATGAGGATTCTGAGCCAGTCATAGGCGAGAAGGCCGGTGAACATGGCCAGGCTGAACTGTCGGAAGTCCGTCGGACTCTGTGTCACGTCGGCGCCGATGGCGACCGCCGAGCGGATCGCGCCGTCCTGATTGTACCAGGTCGGATCCGGCGACTGGCGCAGGAACGAGTTGATGACCGGGGCCATCCATAAGCCCCAGCGCAACACGCGCACCCCTTGCTCCACTAAGCCTTCGACGCCCGCCGGGCTCAGAAGCGTCTTGACCGGAAGCAAGCTTCTCCGCAGCGCCGCATCGAGCAGAACATAATTGATCGAGAACAGCGGCGCCGCGAGCGACCAGTTGATGACACCCGCCACTGACTCGGTCCAGAACAGCCTGACGCCGCCCGCCACCTCGCCGAGATTGATCTGCCCGTACTTGTTAAAGATCGGATAGGTGGTGAAGTCGCCAAGCTTGCGGCCGTCGAGCCGATAATTGACGTCGGCATAAGCCCAGAATTTGTCGATCACGACATGCAGCTGGGGTATGTCGAAATACCAGCCGAGCGCGCCCGCGACCAAGCCGCCAAGCAGAACGCCCAGCGCGTAAAGCCGCCAGCTCTGCAGCTTCCTGCGCTCGCCGCTGATGACGCTCCATGCGTCGAAGGCGAGGTCGACGCCGCCGTAACAGAGCGCGCCGATCGCAGCCATCGCAAGAAAGCGCGCTCCGCCATCATAAGCAGCAAGATTGGCGCGGTAGGCAAGCGCGAGGCCGAGACCGGCGACAATCCCGCGCACGGGTCCGCGCGGATCACGGTAGGCGGCGTTCAGTCGGCCGAAGAAGGGCGCCGTTCCATCGGCGCTGCCGACGATCGTTTGCCCGAGCGGAAAGAGGAGCGCGCCGCCGAGCGCGCCAACAAGGAGCGCGGCGCTGTCGAGAATCGCCGCCGCGCCGGGCGCGCGAAGGATCAAGGCCGCGATGAGAACGAGGCCCATGAATAGCGCGCCGTAAATCGCGCCCTTTACGAAGCCGGTCCGCCAGTGCTCCCAGGCCGTCTCGAAGCGAGGGGGTCGGCCGGCGAGCCAATCGAGAGCAACGCCAGTCAAAAGATAAACGATCGCCCACAAGCCCGCCTGGGCGAGCGCCGCACATGCACTTGAGAAGATGATCGCCAGGAGCGGCTGCACCACCCATTGCGCGGCGTTGGCGAATAAAGGACTAGCGGCCGCGACCGCGCCGCTGAGCGCAAACAAAGCGTGTGTGCGCGCCGAGCGCGGCAGCCGGTTGACGCTGATCAGGTTGATCAGGGTCAGGATCGCCTCACCGACGAACCACAAGATCAACGCGCGTCCGATTGCGACCTGGGCGACAAAGGGCAGATTTGCGTGTGCGGTCACGGCGGCGCCGATCTCGGCCATGTGCCAGTCGGCGCCAATTGCCAGCAGCAGGTTGAACAAGAAGGGGACTGCGATCAGGCTCAACGCCTCGATGAGCCGGAGGCCGCGAAAGCCGCCGACAAGCGCCAGGATCGAACCGCCGGCATAGATGATCAGCGCAATTGCAGCTCCCGGCGGGTCGAACCGCCGCACGTCCGCCCAAGGTCCCGGCAATTGCCAGAAGCCGAGCGAGTCATTGCGATCAAAGGCGAAGATCGTGAATGCCGCTGCGTCTATCGCGATCAGCGCAGGGGAAAACGGACGCTCGGCTCGCGCCCAGCGCAAAAGCGCCAGCCCACCGGCCCCGGCCAGCGCGGCGAGGATCGGTTGGCGCAATGCGACCGTGGCATAGAAGGCGAGCGCAAGCAGCGCCGCGCCGCCGAGCCACGGCGACACGGCGGACCGGCGCACAAAAGGGCGTGCGTAAGGAGCCGTCGTCTCCATGCCTTTCGCGTTCCCCTAATCGCCCGCAGCTTCCTCGCGGATTGCTCAATGAGTCGCAAGCTCATCTTGCCGGCTTGCCGGCCGCCCCATAGCCGCCCAATATGGCGTCTATACGCTCCGGCAGGGCTACAATTCGGCCATGGTTCCGTCCGCGCAGCGACTATGGGAACGCTATGATCGTTCAACGACGGGTCGCGTTCACCCTCGCGGCCGCCCTCCTCGGCGCGGCCCTCGGGCAGGCGGCGGAACTGCCCTCTCAGCGTGGACAAAGCGACAAGCCGAAGAAGGCCGAGCCGGCCAAAGCCTGCAATGTCGCCGGCTCTCCTGGCGTCCTGGCGGCTAACGGCGTCTGTGTAAGGCTCAGCGGCTATGTCTCGTCCCAGTTCGGCGGCGGGCAACTGAAGTAGATACATCGCCCCAGCCTTGCCGGTGCAAGCCGCTTAGGACTAAACGGGGCCATGAAAAAACCGCAGCCCGCCTTCGCCCATCTGGGCCAACCATCGCGCATTCCGGACGCGCCTGACGCCAAGACGCTCGACCGGGCGCTGAATCCGCAGGCCGATACTGATTATATCACCCGTTTTACCGCGCCGGAGTTCACCTCGATCTGCCCGGTGACCGGGCAGCCAGATTTCGCCCATCTGGTTATCGACTATGTGCCGGACCGATGGATCGTCGAATCGAAATCGCTGAAGCTCTACCTCACGAGCTTCCGCAATCACGGCGCTTTCCATGAGGATTGCACTGTTCGCATCGGCAAGGACCTCGTCGGCTTGCTCAAGCCGCGCTGGTTTAGAATCGGCGGCTACTGGTACCCGCGCGGCGGCATGCCGATCGACGTGTTCTGGCAGAGCGGCAAGCTGCCGAAAGGGGTGTGGCTTCCTGACCAAGGCGTCGCTCCCTACCGCGGCCGCGGCTGACCGAGGGATCTCGCGAGCGGAACAAGGCGATTTGCGGCGCGTTCAGTCGGCTTAAGGACGCAAGGCGCGTCCATCCCGAATGGAGGCCGCAGATGAATCGTCGTTTGCTTCTTGCCTCGATTGCGACGGTGTCCGCAAGCCGGATTGCCGCGCAAACGATCGCTCCGCCAGCGCCCGCTCCAAGCGAGATGTCCGATACTCAGCGAAAGCATATCAAGGACACGATGGCCGTCGGCTCATTGTCGCTGATACTGAGTCGAATGGCGAAGCCCAAAGTGAGCCACCCGCTGCTCAAGCAGTTTGTGGACTTCGAGATCGCCGAGCAGGAAACGGTCGCCGGCATATTGAAGGCGATCCAAACGAACGCCGCGCCTTCGGGATCAACCCCGTCGCCAAGCGATGCAGATCTCATGCAAAACCTTGACGATGCTGGAAAGGCGTCGGTGGAGAAACTCCATGCCTTACGCGCCGGGTCCGAGTTCGATCGCGACTACATTCGCTACGAAGTCGAGGGGCACCGGAAGCTCCTCGACATTCAGGAAGTCTATCTCAAGGCGCCCGACAACCTTGACCAGGCTAATGTTGCGAAACTCGCGCGGGGCATGATTAAGGAACACTTGACCCTGCTCGCTGACCTGGACAAGGCGGCCTGAGAGCGATCCGCGCGGTTTCAGGCCGCGCGGTCCCTTCTTTGCATCGGCAGCTTTGGGCGCAGCAGTTTGCCGACAGGGTGGCGCGGCTTCCCGACAGCTGGCGCGAGCCTCGCTAATGCATAGACGCGCGCGCGCAAGTCATCCGCGAGGGTCTGCCGGTCCCTGATTGCGGCGATGACGGCAAAGTGGACCGGCGCTCCGATCACGACCGGCAGCGTCGCGCCAATGCGAGCCTTGACCTCATGGAAGATGAGCGAAAGCCGCAGCGTCGGGCTCACATGACTCGCGATCTGGAAGAGGCGGCTGTTCTGGCCGCCGAACCATACCGGAATGACGGTGGCTTTCGAGCGCTGGATGAGTTGCGACACAAACGGCTGCCAGCGGCCGTCGACCGCAGGCTTGAGCCCCAGCTTGTCGGGCGTCGTCGAAATCGCGCCGGCGGGGAACACGACCACGGCGCCCCCTTTCGCGAGCTG
>DASXXT010000102.1:0-7606 GCA_036502965.1 Roseiarcus sp.
CTCCATGGAACAGTGTCGAACGGATCGCGCAACGGGTGACGGCCGAGCGTCCTAATGCCACGTTAAGGGCTCGGACCGCACTCTCTCAAGCCGCGCAACGAATCGGCGCCTGACAAACACAAATCCTCACGAATGGCGCACGGCGGCCTGCTTGTCCTGATCATTTTCGTTCTCCTGCTCTCCGCCTCCGGCGTCGGGATGTATCTCCACGACCGGCTGGGAGAGCGACATCGAACCAGCGAGACGGTGGACCATGTCCGGCTGGTGGCCTCCATTCTCGTCACGTTCACCGCTTTGGTGCTGAGCCTTCTGCTTTCGGAGGTAAAAGGCACGTTCGATACGTTCGACGCTCGTCTGCGGGCCTTCGCAGGCGACCTGTCAAATCTCGACATCCATCTGCGGGAATACGGCCCGGATGCTGAGCCGATTCGAGCGACGTTGCGGAAATATGTCGCGGCGGCGATTGCCGATAGCTGGCGAGACGAGCAAGCGCCAACTGGTGATTTTCCGCGCTTTGACGGTCCGGCGGGCGTCGAGCGACCGGAGCTTGGCGCGCTTCTCATCCAAGCCGACGCCGCAATTCACAAACTGGACCCGCCCGACCATTTCCGCCAACGGCTGACCGAGTCACTGTCCAATCAGATCAATGAGGCGTTGCGTGCTCGCCGTCAGCTGCTTGAGACATCGCATGACACGATCTCCTGGCCGTTGATGCTGGCTATGTGCGCATGGTTGGCGGTCGTTTTCGGAGTTTTCGGCCTGCTGTCGCCGCGCAACTCGGTCGTCTATCTGTCGATTGTGACCTGCGCGATCTGCGTCGCCTCCGCCGTCTTCCTGATCGACGATTTCGATTCTCCGATCGACGGACTCTTACACGCTCCGAGCGATTCCATGCGCGCAACCCTCAGCCGTATCGACGCGCCTTGAAAGGCAGTTGTGATTTTTTGTGCGCGTCCCGGGAATAAACCGCCCCTCCCCTGAGTCACCTCCTTGACGGCGCACTTCGCCGGACAAGGAGAGAGTCATGACGCACGATCACGACGGCGGGCTTGACCGCCGGCAAACCCTCAAATGCATGCTCTGGGCCGGAACCGGCGTGGTGTGGACGGTCGCGGGCGGCGTGCCGTCGTCTCGGCTGATCGGCTCGGCGAAAGCGGCGGAAGGAGGCTTTTCCTTCATTCAGATCTCCGACAGCCACATCGGCTTCGCAAAGCCCGCCAATCCGGACGCACACGCCACCCTCAACGCGGCGGTCGACAGGATTCTGGCGATGTCCGGGAAGCCGGCGTTCATGATCCATACCGGCGACATCAGCCATACCGCGAAGGCGAACGAATTCGACGACGCGCAGCAGATGATCACCCGCGCCAAGCTCGACGTCCACTACGCGCCCGGCGAGCATGACATCCTCGACCCCAAGACGCGCGACGCCTATCTCGAGCGCTTCGGCAAGGGGGCAACCGGCGGCGGCTGGTATTCATTCGATCAAGGCGGCGTGCATTTCGTGTCGCTCGTCAATGTCGTCGATTTGAAGAAGAACGGCCTCGGCTCGCTCGGCGCGGAGCAGCTCGAGTGGCTCGAGGGCGATCTTAAAGGCAAATCCGCTTCGACGCCCATCGTCATCTTTTCCCACATTCCACTTTGGATGGTCGCGCCCGAATGGGGCTGGGGCACCGAGGATTCCGCACAGGCGCTCGGCTATCTCTCGCGCTTCGGCTCTGTGACCGTGCTCAACGGCCACATTCACCAATTGATGCAGAAGGTCGAAGGGAACGTCACGTTCCACACCGCGCGATCGACCGCGTTTCCGCAGCCAGCGCCAGGAACGGCGCCTGCGCCGGGACCCAAGCTCGTGCCCGCGGGCGAATTGCGAAAATGGCTCGGCGTCCGAGAGGTCGTCTACGCGCCCACGCCTACGAATCTCGCCGTCACCGACTCGGACCTCTCGTAAAGCTACCCCAATGAGCCCGCCGCGCTTGCCCCAACCCCTCTCCTGCGATACCTGTCGAAAGACAGGCGTCCTCCCACCGCACCCGTCGCGGGAGAGGGACCTTTTGTCTCCGCCCTGCTCGGCGTCTCGCGCCAAAGGGCTGGATGAGAGTCCCTCTGACGTGTTTCTCCGCAGGAGAGAGAAATACGCCGCGTCCGTGGTGCTCGCAGTCGCAATCTCGGCGGCGCTTGCCGAAACCGCATGGGCCGGCGGCCTCGCCGGCGACGCAGCTCGCGGCGAGACACTCTACGAGGCCTGCCAGGATTGCCACTCGCTCGACAAGAACGATGTCGGACCGCGTCATCGCGGCGTATTCGGGCGCAAGGCCGCCTCGCTGCCGGACTACGACTATTCCGACGCACTCAAATCAGCCAATATCGTTTGGAACGAGGAGACCCTCGACAAGTGGCTGACCGACCCGCAGGCTATCGCGCCCGGCGCCAAGATGTTTTTCCACCTGGACAACCCGCAGGACCGGGCCGATGTGATTGCTTACCTCAAAGCGCGCGCCAAGTAAGGCGCGCGCCCCCGGGGCCCGCCGCTTGAGCAATCCGATTGCCGAGCAACGCTTTCGCGAAATCGTGCCACCCCTGCTCGATGATGCTTACTCGCTTGCCAAATGGCTTTCTCAAAACCCGACCGACGCCGAGGACATCGTGCAAGACGCTGCGCTGCGCGCGCTTCAAGCTCTCTCCACCGTTTCGGTCGATCGACCGAAACCCTGGTTTCTGGCCATCGTTCGGAACGCAGCGATGACCTTTATGGCGCGCAATCGGCGCAAGGCTGTGGCTTATGCCGGCGACATGGCCGACCTGGACGCGCTCGATTTGCGCCAGGGGGACGACGCCGCGCCCAATCCCGAACAGGAGCTCATCGCTCTTGAGGACGGCGAGCGTTTGCGTCAGGCGATCGCGAGCCTCCACTCGCCCTTTCTCGAAACCCTAGTGATGCGCGACATCAACGGCCTGTCTTATCGGGAGATCGCCGAAGCGACCGAGACGCCGGTCGGCACGGTGATGTCGCGACTCGCGCGCGCCCGAGCCATGCTTGCTAAGACTTTGAGAGCCGAGGCATGACTGACCGCGACCTCAACGAGCGCCTTCTCCGGCTCAACGCCGCGCTCGACGGCGAGCTCGACGCCATGGGCTCGCTCGCGTTGGAGCGCGAGATGCGCGACGATCCCGCAATCGCCGCCGAGCAGCGGCGCCTCGCTGCGCTGCGCGACGCGGTTCGTCGTCACGCGCCGCGTGAAGCGGCCCCGCAAGCGCTCGCCGACCGCATCGCGGCGCTGACGGCGTCTGGCGCGGCGGTGGCCCCGACTCAGGCCGCCACGGCCCCGACCGCGACGGCCGTTCCGTTTCGGCGTCGGGTGTGGCTCGACAGGCGCGCGCTTGCGATGGCCGCTTCGTTCGCCGTCTTCGGCTTTGCGGTCGGGGCGGGGCTTACGTCGCTGCGGACGCCGTCGGGCTCGGGCGATGTCGCCCAACACCTGGTCTCCGATTTCGCCCGCGCCGAGATTGCCGGCCAGCCGTTCGACGTCGCCTCCTCCGACCGACACACGGTCAAGCCTTGGCTCGCCGACCGCACGACCATCAGCGGAACCATCGTCGATCTCGCGCCGGAAGGCTTCCCATTGGTGGGCGGACGCGTGGCCATCGTGGACCGGGTCCCAACGCCGACTCTCGTTTACCGACACCACGAGCACGTTGTCGCGGTGACAGAGCTGCCGCTCGACGCCAAGGGAGCCCGCGGGACAGGCGGAATCGAAACGATCGACGGCTACCACGTCGCCCGCTGGTCCGACGCGAACCTCGCCTATGTCGCCGTTTCCGACATGGACGAGAACGCGCTCGGCGAATTCGTCGAGGCGTTCCGGCGTGGGGGCGGCCGCGCGACCGAGCCGACTCGCCCCTGAGCTGCTCGTAGCCGCCGAGCGAACACACTCAGCCGAAGGCCATTGCGGCGCCGAAAGGTTTCAGCGCTCGTCGGACTGCGCGCAGCAGGAAACAGAAACTTATTTCCAGCAACCTCGGAATAAATGCCCTGTCGTCGAGGTCTCATAAGCAAGACGATCGTAATGCAAATGTCGATCGTCGAAGATGGCGAAGCTGCAGAAAGCGAAGATGCTCTGCATATGAACGCCGTTAACTCCATAGGAGATCAAAATGAACACTTCTCCCAAAGCTCCGAGGGCTCTCGGCTTCATTTTGGCCATCCCGCTGTTCGCTCTTCCCGCACACGGCGCCCCCGCGCACGACACAGGACATGAGCCGGCACAGCACCGCGTCGCGGACTTCTCCGAAGCCAGAGCGTTTGTCAGCCCGGCAACGCCCGTCGCGCAGGCGCCGGAAACCGATGGCCTCAGCCGCAAAGATGAGGAATGCAACTTCGGGTGCGTCGACCATTGATGCGCCGAATCCGGATGTTGGAAACCCGCCCGCGAGCCAGCGGGCGGGCCCACGCCGGCCTTGATAGAGGCCCTACTCTCGGAGCCGCTCTGCGAATGGTTACCAAATCCAAGCAATTTGCCTGGTCTTATTGGATTCATTTGGCGACCGAGAGGGGCCGGCAATGACGGTTCCCCTGCGAATCGAAAAGTGAGTTAGACTGAAGGTCGCTGCGCCGGGCACCGCTTACGTTTGCCCCAGGCGTTCGAGCCCGGATCATGCCCTATCCAATCATCCTCCATCATTTCGATCGATCCCCGTTCTCCGAGAAAATCCGATTGATCTTCGGCCACAAGGGGCTTTCGTGGAGAAGCGTGCGTATTCCGCAGATCATGCCCAAGCCGGATTTGATGCCGCTGACCGGGGGCTACCGCCGAACGCCGGTAATGCAGATCGGCGCCGACGTATTCTGCGACACTCAGGTCATCATCCGCGAGATCGAACGCCGATTTCCCTCGCCGACGCTGTTTCCGACAGGCGCGGCTGGCGTACCCTGGGCGCTGAGCCCGTGGACCGACCGCGCGTTCTTTCAGAACACCGTCAATCTCGTGTTTGGCGTTCTCGGTTTGAAGGTCCCACAAGAATTTATCGAAGATCGGAGCCAGCTGCGCGGCGGAAAGTTCGACCTCGACAAGATGCGGGCGGCGATTCCGCAGATGCGCGATCAGCTGCGCGCCCACCTCGGCTGGATCGAGGCGCAACTGGGCGACGGGCGGAAATGGCTGCTCGGAGATTTCAGCCTTGCCGACGTCAGCGCTTACATGAATGTCTGGTACGTACGGTCAAACCTCTCGGCGGAGGAAGATCGAGCCGTCGCGGGAGTCGACAAAATCTTTGCCGGCCTCAAGCAGGTCGCGGCTTGGGAGAGCCTCATGCGAACGGTCGGACACGGGCTCCGCGAGGAAATGTCCGCCGAGGAGGCCCTCGCCATCGCGGCAAACGCCAGCCCCGAAACTTTTGCCGAGAACGATCCGGACGATCCGAACGGGCGGAACGTCGGCGACAGGGTGCTCGTCGTGCCCGACGACTACGGGAAGGTCGAAGTTGGCGGAGAGATCGTTTCTCTCTCTGCGCAGCACATCGCGATACGCCACGTCGACGAGCGGATCGGCGAGATCGTGGTCCATTTCCCACGCGCGGGTTTTCTCATCCTGGCGGGCTGAAGGCGTCGTTCATCCGTCTTGCGGCGGCCGTCGCACGCGGCTAGAGGCGCGTGATGCGACCCTCGGCTCTCGATCCGCTGTTCGCGCCCGCCGGCGCCCTGCCTGGGATCGGGCCGAAGAACGCGAAGCTGTTCGACCGGCTGCTCGACAAGCCGCAGGGCGCGCGGGTGGTCGACGTCCTGTTCCACCTGCCGCAGGCGACCGTCGACCGGCGCGCGCGTCCCAAGATTCGCGACGCGGTTCCCGACACGATCGTCACCATCGAGGCCAGGGTGACCGAGCACCGCGGGCCGCCCAACGCGCGCTCTCGGGCGCCGTTCAAAGTGCTGGTCGAGGACGACACGGGAGACGTCGAACTGGTGTTCTTCCTCGCCAATCACGAATGGGTGCGATCGCGGCTGCCGGTCGGCGCCACGCGCTGGATTTCCGGCAAGCTCGAGCTCTGGGACGGCCGCCGCCAGATGGTTCATCCCGATCGGGTGATGAACGCAGAGGAACTCGATCGACTGCCGTCGGTCGAGCCGGTGTACGGGCTGACGGAGGGCCTCTATCAGCGCGCTGTCGCCCGCGCCTCGGAGAGCGCCCTCAAACGCTTGCCGCGACTGCCGGAGTGGATCAGCGAGAAGACCCTGAGCGATCTGAAATTGCCGAGCTTCGCCGAGGCGCTCGGAGCGATGCACCGTCCGGGGACGCCCGCCGACATCGACCCGGCCGGTCCGGCCGCGACGCGGCTCGCCTATGACGAGCTGTTGGCCAACCAGCTAGCGCTCCTCCTCATACGCGCGCGCATGAGGGTCATTCCCGGTCGCGCGCATGCGTCCGAAGGCGCTCTGGCGCGACGCCTTGCAAGCGCCCTGCCCTTTTCGCTCACGCGCGCGCAACGCCAGGCGGTCGACGACATCCGCGCCGACCTCAGAGCCGAAAAGCGCATGCTGAGGCTGCTGCAGGGTGACGTCGGATCGGGCAAGACCGTCGTCGCGCTTATGGCGATGGCGGAGGTGGTCGAAGCGGGCAGGCAGGCGGCGATGATGGCGCCGACCGAGATTCTGGCTCGCCAGCACTACGAGCGCATGGCGCCACTCGCGGTGAGCGTCGGCCTGCGCATCGCCCTCTTGACCGGACGCGACAAGGCGGCGGCTCGCCGCGCCTCGCTTACCGCATTGGCCGAGGGGACAGTCGACATCGCTGTTGGCACGCATGCGCTGTTTCAGGAAAGCGTGGCCTTCGCCGATCTCGGGCTCGCGATAGTCGACGAACAGCATCGGTTCGGCGTGCGCCAACGCCTTGCGCTGGCTTCCAAGGGGGCGGCGGTCGATCTCCTGGTGATGACGGCGACGCCGATCCCGCGTTCGCTCGTGCTCGCCTATTTCGGCGACATGGATGTCTGCGCGCTGCGCGAGAAGCCGCACGGGCGCCAGCCGATCGATACGCGCGCCTTGCCGATAGAACGGCTCGACGAGGTGGTCGCCCGCCTGTCGCAGGCTCTCGCCTCTGGCGCGCGCGCCTACTGGATTTGTCCGTTGGTGGAGGAGAGCGAGACGCTCGACGTCGCCGCGGCTGAAGAGCGCGCTGAAGCGCTTGGCGCCATCTTCGGCGACGCCGTCGGTCTGGCGCACGGCAAGATGGCCGGCCCCGAGCGGGATGCGGCGATGGAGCGCTTCCAGCGCGGGACAACGACCATCCTTGTGGCGACCACGGTGGTCGAGGTCGGCGTCGACGTGCCGGAGGCGACGATCATGATCGTCGAGCACGCCGAACGCTTCGGGCTCGCGCAATTGCACCAATTGCGCGGACGCGTTGGTCGCGGCGCGATCCGCTCGGCCTGTCTGCTCCTTTACAAGGGACCGCTCGGCGAAGCGGCGCGGGCGCGGCTCGAGATCTTGCGCGAGACCGAGGACGGTTTCCGCATCGCCGAGGAGGATTTGAAACTGCGCGGCGAAGGCGACGTGCTCGGCGCCCGGCAGGCCGGCGCGCCCGGCTTTCGTTTCGCCCGGCTCGACATCCAC
>DASXXT010000103.1:0-1600 GCA_036502965.1 Roseiarcus sp.
CATCACCGCCGCCGCCTTCGACGCCATCGCCGCCACGTTGCCGCTCGGCTCGGTGGGCTTCGAACGCGACCTCACCGACAGGGCGAGAAGCGGTAGGCCCTGCGTTCTACCGCTCGGGCGACTTTTCCACTTCTTTAAGACGCTCTTGGCGTCTTCCAGCTCTTCTTTCGAGTCTGCGATGTAATCTTTAAGCGCCTGGGTTTCCTCACGCCGGCTTGGCCTCCACCGAGGAGGCCCCCCGAAGCAGCAGGCGAACGCCCCAAACGGTCGCCAAGGTCCATATTCATAATCCCAAAAGTGCCGTCGCGCGTGCATGGGCGTCCTCCGTTTCCTCGTTTCGCAACCCCTAAAGGGACGAACGGAATATTGGCCTTGATTCCCTCAAAGTCAGCCACGCCCCCAATTTTTGGTAACCGGTTCGCCCAGCGCCACCCAGGGCCTACCCGTCGCCGCCGAGCCCGAGCGCCGTGCCTTGCCAGGACGAACTCGTCTGGTCCTGCAGGCCGTTCCTCAACAAGCTGGCCTCGCTAAGCGTGGGCCCTCAAGACGCAGGCAACGCCCTCATGGCTTCGGATGTCGCTGTAATCTCCGGCGCGCCCGAGCCTTCGCGGCGGCGCGCCTCGCCAACACGAGAGAGCGATAAGCGTTCTGATCACTACGCAGATTTGTGGAGTGGCCGGCGAGATCCGCGAACGTTAACGGAAAAAATACCGGCAGCCGATTTGCGTGACGCCGCAACCGCGCGCCGCGGGGGACGAATGACGACGTTTCTTCACCCAGACGATGCGGACAATGTCGATTTCGCCGAGTCTCGACACACGCGCGACAAGGACCGGGTTGCGTGTTTTCTTCACCTCCGTGATCTCGTTTATCTGCACCCTCAAGCAGCATCGGCCAGCACCATTGCGTTCGTGCAAACGCTTGAAGCGGCGGTGATCGCTGAGAAAGCCGCGCGCGAGAAACGACTAGCCGAAGCGCGCGAACGAGGTGAGCGACGGCGAGAGGCGGATCGACAGAAAGCGGCGGCCGAACGCGCGAACGCGGATGACGGAGACGGCTAGGGCAAGCAGCGGCGGTGTTGACGCGAATCGCGAACAAGTCGAGTCTATCGGATGGGCGCGAAATCATCGCGCCTCTAAAAGCTCGATGCCGATCCACCCCCAGTACAAATGGTTTTATCCTATCGATTGGCCGCAACTTTCGGCGGTGATCCGGTTTGAGCGAGCCAAGGGCCGGTGCGAGAGGTGCGGCAGGCCGCACGGCCGTGAGATCCGGCACTTAGGCGACGGTCGATGGTTCGATCAAGACGAGCGGACCTGGCGCAACGGACGCGGACGGGCTTTGCGTCTTGCGCGGGACGACGTCGCTGTGCGCACAACCAGAGTGGCGCTGGCGGCTGCGCACCTTGACCATGATCCCACCAATAACCGGCTGCGAAATCTGAAGGCCCTGTGCCAGCGCTGCCACATGCTTCACGACCATGAGGAGCACCGGCGGCGGCGCTTGCTCACGCTGCGAATGCGCAACGCCATAGGGGACCTGTTTTTGGGTCTTTACCGCACGTAGCGATCCCGCGGGTCGCCATCGCCAAGGGCGGCGG
>DASXXT010000104.1:0-2817 GCA_036502965.1 Roseiarcus sp.
GCTCCTTGAGCTCGGCGGCATTGTAGATGAAGTTCTGGAAATTATTGACCAGCGGCTGATAGGAGTCGCCGCCGCCTTCGATGGCGCTTGCCGCAGTCGGCTTGAAGGATTGCAGCAGGCCTGTGGCTTCGGCCCGCTGGATGAACGGCGGCAGGGTGACGAGCACGTCAGCCTGAGGATTCGTCTTCTCCTTCGCCACGCGCTCAACGACGCCGCCGGAGCCGCCCTCAACGTATTGGACCTTGATCCCGGTGGCTTTGGTGAAAGCATCGAACTGCGTTTCGAACCAGCTGCCCTTGCCGTCGTGCAAGCCGTCGGCGGCGTAGATGGTGACGACGTCGGAGGCCGCGAAGGCAGGCGCCGCAAACGAGACGGCGACGAGCAATGCGCTCAGGAGAGACTTCATGGGGACCTCCTCGTTGTTGCTTTTATCCGCCCACCGCTAAGCCTTCCGCGCAAAGCTTTTGTGACAGGCGAAACCCTCAGCTTTTAAGGCCGGAGAGGGCGTCCTCGAAGATCGACAGCGCCTCATCGAATTGCTCGAACGGGATGGTCAGCGGCGGGCATAGCGTGACCACATTTCCTCCGCCGATCTTGAAGCTGAGCCCGCGCTCAAGGCAGCGATACATGAGCCGCTCAGCCGATCCGGCCGGCTCGCGCCCACCGATTTCCACGCCGAAATAGCAACCGAGGCCGCGCACATCGCGGATGACCGGATAGCGGGCGCGAATTGCGCGAAGCCTTTCGAGGCCGCGACGTCCGAGCTCCTTCGCCCGCTCGATCAGCTGCTCTTCTTCGACGACCTCGAACGCCGCGAGCCCTGCGGCGCAAGCGACCGGACTCTTCTCGTGCGTATAATGTCCGAGCGCCGCGTCTGGCGCGCAATCGAGCCGGCCGGCTGCCAGGATCGCCGCCAGCGGCATGATTCCCCCGCCGAGGCCCTTGCCAATGACCAGGATATCCGGCGTCGTTCCGAAGTGCTCGCAGGCGTATAGCGCTCCAGTTCGCGCCAGGCAGCTCGGAATCTCATCGAAGATCAACAGTGCGCCGTGGCGCTGGCAGGAATCTTTGACCCGCAGCCAGAATTCCGGCGGCGGCGCCTCGACCGTCGTCCAGCGCAAAGGCTCGGCGATCAGCGCTGACACATCGCCCTGAACCTCAAGCGCATAATCGATATAGTCGGCGAAGCGCTCGAACGGCTTGTCGTCGCCAAAGAACCGGCGCGCGAGATTGAGCGGCGGCAGGTGCTCTGCGCCCGGGATCATCGGCCCGAGCCCAAGGCGGAACAAAGCCTCGCCGCCGACCCCAATAGCGTCCAGATTCGCGCCGTGGAATGAATCCCAGAGCGACAGCGTCTTGTGGCGGCCGGTGGCATAACGCGCGAGCTTCAACGCCATGGAGATCGCCGCGGCGCCGCTCGGGGCGAATAGTACCTTGTCGAGGTCGCCCGGGGCGGTCTCAACGAGACGCCGCGCGAGCGCCGTCGCGGTCGCATTGGCGAAACGGCGCGGGCAGAAGGGGAGCGTCTCCATTTCGCGGCGGATCGCGTCGACGACCTTCGGGTGGCCGTGGCCGAGCTGATGGACGCTGTTGCCGTGAAAGTCGAAGATGCGCCGGCCGTCGACGTCGGTCAGAACCGCGCCTTCGGCGCGCACGATCGGCGCGAGACAAGGAGTCGACAGCGACTGGCGCAAGAAAAAATGTTCGTCCTCGGCGAGAGCGGCGCGCGCGGCCTCGCTCAGTGAAGCGCGCCATTCCGCCCGCGCCGGCGAGACGTTGACGTCGCCCTCGGCCGGCGGCGGACGCGATTCGTTCAAGGCCGCTCGCCCTGGGCGAGCCGCGCCTCGATCGCCAGCGCGACTGGCATCAGATCGGCGACGCTGTCGATGACATAGTGCGCGCCCGCGCCCTCAAGCGTCTTCATCGCCGCCGCGCGTCGCTCCTGGAAGTCGGCGGGCGCAAGCGCCGCTGCGTCCTCGCGGGACAGGCCGAAACAATTGCCGCTGACCGATACGCCAACCGTCCACGCGCCCCCGTTGATTCCCTCAGCGATTCCGACCTCCGTGTCGTCGACCTTGATCACGCTCCAGGCGGGCCAAACCTTCAGGTCCAGAAGCGTCTTGTACAGCATGAAGGGCGTCGGGCGTCCGTCGGGCGTGTCGCCCGTGCAAACGAGACTGTCCGGCTTGAAGCCTTGCTGCGCAGCGACCGGCAGGATCTCCGCCATGATCTCGCGAGTGTAGCCGGTCGAGGAGCCGATCTTGAGTCCGTTGCGCCTGAGCTCGGCGACGACGTCCGCCGCGCCGGGGATGAGATTCGCATAACGCGCGGCCACCGCGATGTTCTTCGGCACGAACGCGGCGTAGAGGGCGTCGATGTCGGCCTCTGCCGGCGCGTGCCCGTGATGCTTCGTCCAAGCTTCCGCGACTCGGGGCAGCGCCAAAATCGCGGCGAGGTGCGGACGCTTGGCCATGCCCATCGGGCCGCGCGCTTCCGCAATCGTAATCGTCACGCCGAATGCAGCGAAGGTCTCGACAAAGACGCCCATCGGGGCGAGCGAGCCGTAATCGACGATAGTGCCCGCCCAGTCGAAAACGACCGCCTTGACGCGTTCCATTGCAGCCTCCTTCAATCGAAGAGCTCCCCGACCACGTCCTCGGCGATCGCAAAAGACGTGCTCGCGCCGGTGCCGCTGGTAATCAGCACAATGCGCAGACCCTCGCATGGGGCGTCGACGAGCATCAATCGGTCGGGAGCGGAAGCGTAGGTCCCGGTCCAGCGCTCGACCACCTGCGGTCGCGCTCCGGCGAATATATG
>DASXXT010000105.1:0-3823 GCA_036502965.1 Roseiarcus sp.
CACCGGGCCCGCTCGAGGGAGCGGCAAAGAGCGGCCCCGAGCGCCGAACGCTCGCCGAAGCCGCGGCGAGCAGATTCTCCACCGATAGATCGTCGGCCGCCAGCTCGGCGACCACCTGGCCGCGATTGAAGATCAGCGCGCGGTGGCAGACCTTCGCGACTTCCTCGAAATCCGTCGACACGATGACGATCGCCGCCCCTCCTTGCAGCGCGACGTCGAACAGACGGTAGATTTCGGCCTTGGCGCCGACGTCGACGCCCGCCGTCGGGTCCTCGAAGACGTAGATCTTCGCCGCCAGGTGGAGCCAGCGCCCGACCACGACCTTCTGCTGGTTGCCGCCCGACAGGAGCTCGATCGGCAGCGTCGGATCGTTCGGCCGCAATCCGACCTGGGCGCCGCGATCTTTCGCAGCGCGGTTCTCGCGGCCCGGCGAGAGGAATGAAAACAGGCTCAAACCGGCGGCCACCGGATTGAGGAACAGGTTCTCGCGCACCGACAAATTCGGCATAATCGATTCGCCGACGCGGTCGGCGCAGACGAGATTGATCCCTCGCGCCATCGCCTCCCGCGGCGACGAGGCGGCTACATCGCGTCCATCGAGCAGGACGCGCCCGCCGGTCATCGGCGAGACTCCGAACAACGCCCGCCCGACGCTTTCCTGCCCCGCGCCACGCAGCCCGACCAGCCCGACGATCTCGCCGGAGTGGATTTCGCATCCGATGGGTCATACCCCCTCCACCATGACCGACCGCAGGGCAAGCCGCGGCGAGCCGTGGCGATCGGGCGGACGCCGGAAGACCTGAGACGGCTCGCGCCCGACGATGAGAAGGATCGTCTCGTCCGGCGTCGTCTTCGCGACCTCTCGTTCCCCCGCGACCCGCCCGTCGCGCAGCACGATCATGCGATCGGCGATCTCGAACACCTCGTCGAGACGGTGCGAGACGTAGATCATCGCGACGCCGCGAGCGCGCAGCCGACGCAACGCCGAGAATAGCCGCGCCACCTCATCGGCCGGCAGGCTCGCGGTCGGCTCGTCGAGGACAAGGATCTCGGGCTCGGCCGCGAGCGCGCGCGCGATCGCCACCAATGACTTTTCAGTGCGGCTAAGATTCTGGATGCGCGCCTCGGGATCGATGTCGGCGCCGAGCGCATCGAGCGCCAGCGCCGCGCGGCGGCGCGCCGCGTCCTGATCGATCATGCCGAGGCGGCGGGGAAAGCCGAGCGTCATGCAGATGTTTTCAGCCACGGTCATCCAGTCGATGAGGCCGAGGTCCTGATGGATGAAAGCGATCGGCAGGCGGCGCAGGGCGTGAGTGACGTCGACGCCGCGAAAGCTGACCGCGCCGGCATCAAGAGAGTAGACGCCGGCCAAAATCTTGATCAGGGTCGACTTGCGGGCGCCGTTCTCGCCCAGCAGCGCAAGAATTTCGCCGGCCTTAAGGGTCATGCCGACGTCCGCTAGTGCTTCCGTGCCGCCGAAACGCTTGAAGATGCTGCGCACCTGCAACAACCCGGTCGCGTCCGCCGCCTGCGTCCGCTCATCCGCCGAGCAGTTCGCGCCGACGACGCGCCCGCCAGCCTCCATCGAGTCGTCCCTCCTCGAAGCGTTCCGTCTTCGCTGACCGACGCGCTCCGCGCTGACCCCGAGTTCGTCAAGGAAACGCATTTGGAGCTCTGCAAGAGATTTCCTGCACCAGCGAAGAGCCGCCGGAACTCCGCTCCTTATGACGCCTCTTCAGCGTTGAGCTAAGGGTACTTCCGTATTCCTGTCAGTCCAGTTCGCTGTCGCGATGTTATCCTTGTCGAGATGAGGGTCAGTCGCTAGACGGCGCTCAGGCGCGTTACCCAGTCCGAGACCGCATCGCCACTGTTCATGTCAGGCTGCACGAGGCCATCGATCATGAAGGTCGGCGATGCATGGATGCCGTTCTGGCGCGCGTATTTGCAGTGCCACTTGATTTCGCGGTCCAGGTCCGGAATCGCGAAAGCGTCGGCCAAGCGTAAGCCGCTATAGCCCTCGATGCGCGCGATGATATCTCGGGGGGTTGCCTCCATATTGGGACCGCTACAATGGCGCGTGAACTCGAACTCCTCACGGTGTCCTGCTACTGCCGTCATGACCGTCTTAGCCGCCTCTTTGCCTCCATGCAGCGTAGACGCCGCCAAAATGCAGCGAACGATCACGCCAGAAACAAATGCCAAGGTTGCGACTGCAGGCGGATTTTGACGGTGATCCGATCATCGCCGGCAAGTTTCAGCGTGTCGTCAAGCTTGCCAAAAGCCTTCGCGAGAACGGGCAAGTGGGCTCAAGAAACAGTTCGAAGACGCGCGGGCAACGACCCCATGTCAGAGGTTCAGCCTTCCAAGTCACTATCTGGTTCATTGAGTTCGTTCCGTCTCAAACAACCTGAGGTCACTAAAGCCCGTTCATCGGCCCACCGCGTAGCCCTGCATGCCGCGCGGATTCGCAGCAGCCTTCATACGATCCTTGTCTCGAGAGGTGGCCGCGAGCCTGCCCTCCGACCAAGCGGACCCGATCTCGACGAGTGGCCACGCTCCCGAAGGCTTGCGACCGTCGCGGCGGGAACACGGTCTTCGACCACCAGGACGCCGGGCCGCGCCTGCCGCGGCCAGAACGAGGATGGGAAATGCTCCGTGTGCCACGCGGGCGCGTCGATGGCCTCCCTAAGGTTGAAGCCGGCGTGGACGTGTCGCAGGAAGAATTGAGCGATCCATTGATCCTGCTCGCCCCCTGGCGTGCCCCAGCCGAGGTAGGGTTCGCCGTCCCGATAAGCCAAGGTCGGCGACAGCGTCGTGCGCGGGCGCTTGCCGGGCTGCCGGCAGGCGGGGTGATGCTCATCCAAGGTGAACATCTGCGCTCTGCCCAGGCAGAAGCCCAGTTCCGGGATGGTCGGGGAGGATTGCAACCAACCGCCAGACGGCGTTGCGCTCGCCATGCTCCCGTGGCGATCGATAATGTCGAAATGGATCGTGTCGCCCCTCGTACCGCCAAGACGCCCAACGGTCGGCTCGCCCACGCCGACCAGGAAACGCTCGTCCGCCGAAGCCTTCGTCTCGAAGGCTCTTCCAAATCCGGCAACGGAGCCCGGCCTCAGATCGAGGGACGCGTGGTCGTCGATCAAAGCGCGGCGCTTGGCGTTGTAGGCATCCGACACCAGAATCTCGACGGGAGTTTCGATGAGGTCGGGATCGCCATAGAAAGAGTCTCGATCCGCGAAAGCGAGCTTGGCTGCTTCGACCTGCAGATGGATGAACTGGGGCCCCACGGGATCGAGGCCGTTGAGATCGAACCCCTTAAGCAGCGCCAACTGCTGCAAAGTGACAAGACCCTGACACCAGGGTCCTGGCTTGAGAACGCGATAGCGGCCGTAGTCGTAGCCGATGGGCTCCTCAATCGTTGCGGACCAAGCCGCGATGTCCGCGCGCCGGTAAGCACGCCGCGTTGGGCGCGGCCTGAGACGTTCATGATCTCGTGCGTGCGGCAGAAGCGGTCGATCGCTTCGGCCACAAAGCCTTCGGACCAGCTTTTTCAGGCCCGCTCGATTTGCGCTTCGCGACCGCGAGCGACCGAGGCTTCGCGAACCACGCGCCGATAGGTCGAGGCCAAAGTGGGATTTCGAAACAACTCGCTGGGCGAAGGCGTCTCGGCGTGATCGAGCCAGAGAGCAGCCGAGGTCGGCCAATGGCGAGGAACAGATCCCGCACCGTCGCAATGGTCGCAGACGCGCGCTCCAACAAAGGATGGCCGTCAGCCGCGTAGAAGATGGCCGGCGCGAGGACCTCTTCCAGCGACATCGTTCCA